>NZ_JAYRYM010000022.1:0-28786 GCF_041917035.1 Devosia sp.
TGACCGCGCTCGCGGCGGTGTTCTTCGCCATGTACACCCGGTCCGTGCAGCCGTCCTCGCAGGGCAATTTCTACGAACTCTACGCCATTGCGGCCGCGGTTCTGGGAGGGTTCTCGCTGCGTGGCGGCGAGGGATCGATCGTCGGCGTGGTCCTCGGTACGGTCCTGCTGCAGGAGCTTCAGAACCTCGTGAACCTGCTCGGCATTCCCTCCTCTCTGAACTTCGCGGTGATGGGCGGCGTCATCCTGATCGGCGTGCTGGTCGACCAGCAATGGGGCGTCTTCCGGGCCCGACGCCGCATCGGCGAAATCGCCCGCGCCAGCCCGCAGCAGGGGAGCTGACGAACCGGGCGCGCCGTCAGCCGTTGCGCCCGGCCAGCAGCTCGACGGCACCGGCGGCCGCCTGCCAGGGCGTATCGTATGAGGGCCGACTGGCGAAGCGATGCATGCCGAGCGTCAGCCTGGCCACGGTTCCCGGCTGCAGCACGACGCGCAGCCAGCGGCCGGACACCGGGATGGCGTCGCCGCCCTCCGGCCGGGCACTGACAAAGTCGTGCTCTCCGAAGACGCCCGCTTCGATGATCAGCTCGCGGACCTCGAGGAGGCTGGTGTTGGCGAGGCTGACGGTCGCCTCGTCCGCGCCGAGGCCCTCGACCAGGGCGGCCACGTCCGGCGGCAGCCCGGGGCGGCGCGAGACGGCATCGAAATAGCGCGGCCGGGCCTGCTGCAGGCCGCCGTGATAGACGTGCATGGGCCCGCCGAGCGTCAGCTGCGCCAGCCCCTCGATGACCATCGGGGTCAATTGCTGCCACATGTGGATGGTCATCGATTCCCGGTAGTGATCCATGGTCTCGGGATCGTTCTCGGGCAGCCGATAGGTGGCGATCTGCCGGGCGATGGTCTCGAGATTGGCTTCGAGCAGCGCCTCGGGATAGCCGGGATAGCGGCCGCGCATGAAGCGGAACCACTGCGCGGTGTTGCCGTTGAACCCCATGTGCCCGCCATTGCTGGCGCCATAGCCGTGGTAGGCGGGGTTGACCGTGTCGAACAGCTCGCCCGTCCAGCCGCGCTCGGCCCGTTCGGCATCCTCCTCCGCCATCGAGAGGTTCCACAGGTACACCGCGTACATCGGGTGCATGGGGCGGTAGTCGCGCCAGCCCTCGTCATAGTGGCGGTTGGGAACGAGGCTGCGGCCGCCTTCGTCGCGGCGCAGCGCCCAGAGCATGTCGAGCTGCGAGCGCGGCAGATCGAGATGGCGCATGTCGCCGGTCAGCAGCGCGGCGTTGGTGGCTCCGACGCAGAGCGGCTCGAGCAGCGAAAACGACCCATGCGGCCAGCGCCACCCGTAGTAGCCGCCCCACCATTTGCCGTCATTGTATTCGCCGATCTCGCCGGAGAGCCCGACATTGTCCGGGGTGATGCCGCCATTGCGGGCCGTGCGTTCGCGCCAGGCCTCGAGATAGTCGAGCACCCAGGCGCGGTACTGCTCCTCCCCGGTGTAGAGGAAGGCGTGGGTCATCAGCGATGTGGCGCCGAGATTGAGCGGCACGTCGCCGCGTGACTGCCGCTCGTTGATGCGTTGCAGGATCTCGGCATAGGTGGCGTCTTCCGACCACGGCGTGCGGTTGCCGTAGCGATCGATCCCCGGCAGGTCCTCGAAAGGCGGCAGGTAGTTGTCGAGGATTTCGCGGTGGGTCGACCAGTCCTCCGCGGTCTGGACGAATCGCGGGCCGCGGCTGCCGGTAATGGGGGACCGGATCAGGCGCCGCGCGGCGTCCCAGTTCGCCGCCTCGGCATCCTCGCCGTTGTAGAAGCCGGCAAAGCGCCGGGCGCGCTGACGGTCCTTGAGGACGGCGGGATCGGCGAGACCGAAGAAGTAGAAGAACAGGTTGCTCTCGCCGTGATGCATCCAGTCGTAATAGGCGTCGTACTCGCGATGGATCTGGCCGTACTCGGTCCACTGCCAGGTGATGCCGTCCCAGATGGTGCGCGAGCGGCGATAGACCTCTTCGCTGCCGCCCAGCGCGTAGAACAGCGGCATGTTCATGAACCCCTCGTAGGGGTCGTCCGAGCCATCCATGCCGGGCCAGCGGTCGCGCCAGATCAACGTGCCGTCGCCCCTGGTGTAGCGGTCGGCGAACTCGATGGCGGCCCGGTCGAGGGTTGCGATGATCTGCCGTTCGAGCAGGGCCCAGCGCGGGATCGGCGCAATCGTGTCGATGGTGATGGTGGGGATGTTCATCGGGTGGGACAAAGCCGCTATTCGTAGACCGCCTTGCCCGTCTCGACGGTCTTCAGCCAGTCCCAGTCGATGACGGCTCCCAGCCCCGGACCCTCCGGCACGTCGACGCAGCCATCGGAGTCGACCGCGTCGAGGTCGTCGGAATAGCCGTCGGCGTGGATGCGGTTCTGCGACTTCCAGCCCGGGACCTTGGGATGAACGAGGCCCAACTCGTAGTAGTTGGTGTTGCGAATCGCCGCCATGCAGTGGCGGGGAGCATGTCCCGGTGCATGGATCTCGACGTCGATACCGAAGCCCTCGGCGACGTGGGCCAGCTTCATGACGCCGGTGATGCCGCCGTCATAGTCGGTGTCGGCGCGCACGTAGTCGGTCCCCTCGGCGATGAGCTGGTCGACCCTGAGCTCGATGCCGCGCACGTGCTCGCCCAGCAGGATCGGCGTCTTGATGAACTGCTTGAGCTTCTTGTGGGCATAGGCGGACAGGCCGCCGTCCTTGTAGGGGTCCTCGTACCAGAAGTAGCCGGCCTCGTCGCAGGCCTTGCCGACCTTCAGCGCATCGCTCCAGTTCTGGTACTCGCAGCCGGGATCGATCATCAGGTCCATCCCGGCGCCCACCGCCCTGCGGGTCGCCAGCACGGTGGCAGCCTCACGCTCGACCGGGCCGTTCCCCCAGCCGTGGATCTTGAAGGCCGGATAGCCCATCTCGCGACACTGCACGGCGAATTCGCCGAAGGCCTCGGGACTGTCGAGGCCGCCATTCTCGTCGCCATGATAGGTCGAGGCGTAGGCCGGCAGCTTCTTGCGGTAGCCGCCGAGCAGTTCGTAGACCGGTACCCCGTAGGCTTTGCCGGCGATGTCCCACAGCGCCATGTCGATGGGGCCCATGCCGAACTTGTCGTGCTTGCGCAGGGCGCGCTTCAGGTCATTCCAGATCTTCTCGCGCTCGAGCGCGTTCTTGCCGATCAGGTACTGGGCCGCCATCGCCACCTGCGCATAGGAGACTCCGACGCCGCCGGCATACTCGCCGGTGATGCCGGCTTCCGTCTCGATGGTGAAGACGAAGTCGGTGCGCGGCACCGCACCGCCCTTCAGGTAGACGTGGTTGAAGCCGTTATAGTCGAAGCCGAGTTCGCGCTGTGTCCACTTGTACTCGTGGACGGTGAGCCGCTTGATGCGAAGGTCTTTCATCGGGTTGCCTTGCGGGTGTGGAGTGCCTAGATGCGGTCGCCGCTGTCGGGATCGAACAGGTTGATTGCGGCGGTGTCGACGCTGAGGGTCATCGCCTCGCCCAGCTTCGGTCGATCGCGCGATCCGACGCGAGCGGTGAGCATCTGTCCGCCGACATTGAGGATGACCATGGTGTCAGGCCCCGTAGGTTCGACCACGTCGACCGTGCCGGTCAGCGTGCTGCCCCCCGACCCCGGATGGAGGGTTTCGGGGCGGATGCCGGCGACGACCGGCTTGCCGACATAGGCGCCGGCGTCCTGCGTCAGTTCGGTGAGCGGCAAGGCGGCATCGCCATGTCTGAGGACAAGCCCGCCATCGGCCCGCTCGAGCCGGCCGGACAGGAAGTTCATGGTCGGCGAGCCGATGAACCCGGCAACGAACATGTTGGCCGGCTTCTCGTAGATGGTCTGGGGTTCGGCGAGTTGCTGGATGACGCCGCCCTTCATCACGGCGACGCGCGTTCCCAGTGTCATCGCCTCGATCTGGTCGTGCGTCACATAGACCACCGTGGTGCCGAGACGATCGTGCAGCCGCTTGATCTCGGTGCGCATCTCGACGCGCAGCTTGGCATCGAGATTGCTGAGCGGTTCGTCGAACAGGAACAGGTCGGGATCGCGCACGATGGCGCGGCCCATCGCCACGCGCTGGCGCTGGCCCCCGGACAGCTGCCCCGGCTTGCGATCGAGAAGGTGCTCGATCTGCAGCATGGCCGCCGCCTTGTTCACCTCGGTCTCGCGCGCCTGCGGATCGACCTTGCGCATCTCGAGGCCGAACCCGATGTTGCGGCGCACCGACATGGTCGGGTACAGGGCGTAGGACTGAAACACCATGGCGATGTTGCGGTCCTTGGGATGGACGTTGTTGACGTTGCGGTCCCCGATCAGGACGTCGCCGCCGGAGCTGGGCTCGAGCCCGGCGATGATCGACAGCAGGGTGGATTTCCCGCATCCGGACGGGCCCAGAAGCACCAGGAAGCCGCCATCCTCCAGCTCGATGTCGATGTTCTTGAGCACCTCGACCGAGCCGAAGCTCTTCCTGACGCCCTTGATGGAGAGTGTTGCCATCGGCTGCTAACCCTTGACTGCGCCGGCGGTGATGCCGGCAACCATGACGCGCTGCACGAAGGCGAACAGGACGATCACCGGCAGGATGGAAATCATGCCGCCCGCTGCCAGCATGCCCCAGGGGAGCTGGAACTCGCCGACCATCAGCTGCAGCCCGACCGGCCAGGTGCGCGAGCCCTGGCTGGTGGTCAGCATCAGGGCGAACAGGTACTCGTTCCAGGCCGCGATGGCGACGAAGACGCAGGTGGCGACCAGTCCGTTGCGGGCGATCGGAATGACGATGCGGAACATGGCGCCGAGGCGTGTCGAACCGTCGATGCGCGCCGCGCTCTCCAGTTCCTTGGGCGCCGCGTCGAAGAAGCCCTTGAGCATCCACACGAACAGCGGCAGCAGGAAACTCGTATAGGCAATGGCCAGGCCGTGCGTGCTGTCGAGCAGGCCCACCTGGCGCATCACGATGAACAGCGGGATGATCATCAGCACCGCCGGAAACATGCGCACCACCAGATATCCCAGCATCAGCTGGGTGCGGCCGGGGAAGTGGAAGCGGGAGAAGGCGTAGGAGGCGATCGTGCCGGTCAACAGGCAGATGAGGACGGTGAGGCTCGTCACCATCAGGCTGTTCATCACCAGCACCGGGTAGCCCGACTGCGACCACAGCCGCACGTACCAGTCGAAGGTGAAGCGGGTCGGGAAATACACCATCTCGCGGGTGACGATGTCCTCCTCGACCTTGATCGAGGTCAGGAAGGTCCAGATGATCGGGAACACGCAGACGAGGGCGAGCAGCACCAGGACGGCGTAGCTGGCGAGGTCCCACAGCATCTTCGAGCCGGTGCGGGTCTGGGTCATGGCGCTAGTCCTGATTGACCTTGGAGAGCCGGATGTAGGCCCAGGCGAACAGCATCAGCAGCACGAACATCACCACCGAGAGCGCGCCCGCGTAGCCGAAGTTGAAGTCCTTGTAGGCCATCTGGAAGGCGTAGAGCGACAGCACCTGGGTGGAGCGCCCCGGCCCGCCGCTGGTGAGGATGAGCAGCAGGTCGGGCGAATTCACGAGGCCGATGACGCGCAGGATCACCGCGGCCGCAATGATGGTCTTGAGCATCGGCAGGGTGATCAGGCGCAGTTGCGCGAAGGCGCCGGCGCCGTCGATATCGGCGGCCTTGTAGAGGTCCGAGGGTATGCCCTTGAGGCCCGCCATGATCAGCAGCGTGAAGAACGGGAAGCTGTGCCAGGTCTCGACGATGATGGCGGCAGCCATGGCGGTGGAGGGATCGGCGAACCAGGCCTTGTAGCCGGTCAGCAGGCCCGTGCGGACCAGCAGGTCGTTGATCACGCCCATCCGCGGATCGAGCATCAGCGCCCACATGTGGCCGGCAACCACATTGGGCAGGAAGTAGGGCAGCAGGATCAGCACCGCGAGGAATTTGGTGCCCGGCAGGTTGCGGTTGAGCGCCAGGGCCGCGACGAGGCCGATAAGGAACTCGAGGGCGATCGAGGACGTGACCCAGACGGCCGTGTTGCGCAGCGACGTCCAGAAGATCGGATCGGCCAGCATGCGCGCATAGTGCTTGAACAGCACCCAGTCGGTGCCGAGATCGGGACGGTTGAGCCGCATTTCGCGGAAGCTCATCTGCATCCCATAGACAGTCGGGTAGAGCACCACCGCGGTGATCAGCAGCGCACTGGGCAGCAGGAGCAGGTACATCCAGTACCTGGTCTCCGACAGCTCGGAGATCAAGCGGATCGGGCTGACGCTCTCCCAGATCGTGCGCGGTGGCGGATAGGCGGCGCGGCTCATCGGGCCTCCCGGTTGGCACGGCGGTGTCGGGGCGGGGCGACCGGGCAGGGCCCGGTCGCCCACGTCACTCAGGCGGTGGCTTCGGCGAGCCCGGCGATCATTTCGTCGACGGCCTGCTCGGCCGTCGCTTCGCCGATCAGCACGCGCTGGAAGTTCGGGAGCACGGAGCTCTCCGCCCAACCGGCCGCACCCGGGAAGCTCGGCTGTGGGATGCCGAAAGCGAGGGTGTCGGCGGCAGCGGCGTACATCGGGTTGCCGATGATGCGCTGGTCCTGCGCGGCGACGGTCGAAGCCGGGAAGTAGCCGGTCTTTTCGAGGAAGGCCACGGCCGCATCGGGTTCGCCCCAGAACTTGATCCACTCCCAGGCCGCGTCCGCACCCTCCTCCTTGGTGATGGTGTTGTACGCGTAGGCGAGCCGAGCGACGCGCGTCGCCGGTCCGGCCGGGATGGCCATGGTGCCGAACTGCTTGCCCGGCTCGAGCTTGGAGGCGATGTCCTGGTACGATCCGGTGTGGTGGTAGATCATCGCCGTCTGGCCGGTCTGGAAGCCCTCGATGATCTGGCGGAAGCCGTCATTGGCCGCGCTGGGCGGCACGGCACCGTCCTTGACGAGGAGACCGGCGAAGAAGTCGATCGCGGCGATCGCCTTATCGCGGTCGAGGCCGATGGTGCCGTCGGCATGCAGCACCGGCGAGCCGAAGGCCTCCATCATGTTGATGATGATGTTCTGGCCGCCGGGGCCGCCGCGCAGCCCGTAGCCGTACCGCCCCTTGGACGCGTCGGTCAGCTTGATGGCCGCCTCGCGCAGCTCGACCCAGGTGGTCGGCACGGCGATGCCGGCCTCCTCGAACCAGTCCTTGCGGTAGTACATCCAGTCGACGAAGGCGAAGCCCGGCACGCCGTAGGTCTTGCCGTCGAGGCTGATCGAGGCGAAGCGGGAGTCGTCGAAATCGGCGCGCCGCTCCCAGTTGGAAACGCGATCCGTCATGTCGATCAGGGCGCCCATGGCGAGCAGGTCGCGGAAGCGCTCCGAGGACACCATGGTGACATTGGGACGGCTTCCCGACACCACGGCCGCGGTGATCTTCGCCATGAACTCGGGGTTCGGGATGTTCTCGGGCGTGACGCTGATGTCGGGGTGGGCTGCCTTGAACAGGGCCATGACGCTGTCGAGACCGGCCTGCTCGGACTGGCTGGTGAACGTGTGCCAGTAGTTGATGGACGTCGACTGCGCGAACGCCCCCTTCGGCAGCAGGGCCGAGGCGGCTAGAGCACCGCCGCCCAGCTTCAGCATGGAACGCCGGTCAAATCTGATGGTCATCGGATAGTCCTCCCCTTGTGCGAAAAACTCGCGTTGCTCAGGCACCTAGTTCAGGCGTGGCCCCCTCGGTCGCTGCGGTCGGCCGGCGGTCGAAAAGACGCCCGCTGAGTCATCGTATGGCCGTGCGAACGGCGCGGGCGGGCGGGTCACGTCATCCTCACGACGGCCCGCTGCCTGCCGTGATATATCATTCATAAGGCTATGATAGATCAACCCCGTCGGCAATGATACTTTCTGCAGTCCTCATCCGAAGGGCGCGATCTGGTGCAGCCGCTCACCGCCGAAGATCATGTCGGAGTAGGTGCCGGGGGGCATCGGAGCGCCGGCCGGCAGGCGATACCGCTCGACGATCTCGGGTCGGATTTCGACGCCGAGGCCGGGGGAATCGGGAAGTTCCAGCAGCCCGTCCCGCACGGTCAGGGGCGAAACCAGCAACTCGTCCACGAAGGGGTTGTGCGACCGGTCGACCTCGACGGTGATGCCGTTGGGCATGCTGGCGACGACCTGGGCGTTCGCCATCACGGCGATGGCGTCGGACCAGCTGTGGGGGGCGAATCTCTTGCCGGCCCGTGCCGCCAGTTCGGCGACGGCGCGGGCCTCGCCGATGCCGCCGCAGCGCGACACGTCGGGCTGCACGATGTCGACGGCGTCGCTGCGCAGCAATTCGGCGAAACCCTGGACGCCGAACTCGTTCTCGCCGGCGGCAAGCGGCACGGCCGATTGCGGGCGCAGCGCGGCGAAGCCCTCGATGTCCTCGGGCTGCAGGGGTTCCTCGAACCAGAAGACCTTGCGTCGCGCCAGTTCTCCGCTGAGTTGCCGGGCCTGGTCGATCGAGTAGCGCATGGAGCCGTCGACGATCACCTCGGCATCGGGGCCGGCACCCGCGACGACCGCATCGAGGGCGGCGATGTCGTAGTCCGGACTGCGAGCGAGGCGCATCTTCATGCGGCGAAAACCGGCGTCGCGGTGCCGTGCGGCCTCGCTCGTCAGGTCGGGCAGGTGATCGGCCCAGAGCAGGGCGCTCGCATAGGCCGGCACGGAGCGAACGCGGCCCGCGCCGAGCAGGCGATGCACCGGCAGGCCCCGCTGCTTGCCCAGGAGGTCCCAGAGCGCCACCTCGACCGCTCCGATAGCGGACATCACGGCCCCCTTGCGCCCGAACCAGCGCGTACCCGCATACATGATGCGCCAGAGACGCCCGATATCGTCGACTTCCTCGCCGCGCAGCAACGGCAGCGCCTGGTCGGTGACGGCGATCTCAACCAGTCGCGGGTGCGAGTATGCCGAGCCGATGCCGATCGTGCCGTCATCGGCAACCACCTCGATCAGCGAGGTGACGCGGTGCGTGCAGCGGCCGCCGGCATACCGGAACCGGTGCTGCTCGGGGTAGGCGCAGACCAGCGTGGTGACTCGGATGTCGTCTATGCGCATGCCGGCGTCCTCCTTCGATGTGCCGCTGACGCTATCGGGAGGGCGTGACACGGTCAATCACAGAATTGCGTATCCGCAAAATCTGAGAGTCGCGACGTAGGAGAGCGGTCCGCTAGTCTTGAGGTCGCAGGGGCAGCGTGGGCTTGAGCAGCGGACGATTTGCGTATACGAAAAGCCTCGACCTCTCCGGTCCTGTCTGGGAGCCCTGAAATGTCGTTGCAGCGTCGCTATCGCATCGCCGTCGGCGGCATCGCCTTCGAGGGTAACTCGCTCTCCCCCATGCGGTCGGCGCGCGACGCGTTCGAGCAGAAGTACCTCAAGGTCGGGGACGAGATTGCCACCGACCTTGCGGACACAACGACCGAACATGCCGGCGCCCTCGCCGTGTTGCGGCTGCGCGGGGCAGAGATCCTGCCGCTGCTTGCGACGCATGGTGGCGCCGGGGGGCGGGTCACTGCCGCCTGCTGGGCCGACCTCAAGGGCGAGCTGCTGGCCCGGCTGCGCAGGGCGATGCCCGTCGACGGCGTGTACCTGGCACTGCATGGCGCGATGCTGTGCGAAGGCGTCGACGATCCGGAAGGGGAAATCCTCGACGAGGTCCGCGACATCGTCGGCTCCGTGCCGGTCGCGGTCAGCTACGACCTGCACGGACACCTGACCCAGCGCATGCTCGATGCGGCCGACATCACGCTGGCCTACCAGCTCTATCCGCATGACGACGGGTTCGAGACGGGGCAGAGGGCGGTCGGACTGCTGCTGAGGACGCTCGACGGCGAGATCCGTCCCGTCACCAGCATGTGCCGGATTCCGGCGATCATCCCCAGCCTCAAGCAGCGCACCAGGGGACACACGCCGATGGTGCAGCTCTATCGGCTGGCCCGCAGCTACGAGGCCGCGGGCGACGCCCTGTCGGTGAGCTACTTCGCCCCGCAGCCCTGGCTGGACCTGCCGGGGCTTGGCTTCACCGGCGTGGCGGTGACCGATGCCAACGTCGCTCGCGCGACGGAGATCGCCGCGGCGATCGCCCATCGCGGCTGGGAGTTGAGGCACGACTTCGACATCGACATCGTTGCGGTGGACGACGCCATCCGTCGCGGACTGAACATCGCGGGCAGCCCGGTCATTCTCGTCGATGCCTCGGACTGTGTCGGAGGCGGAGCCTCCGGCGACAGCGTCGCGGCGCTGCAGCGCCTGCTGGAACTCGCGCCGGATGCGACGGCGGCGACGATCATCGTCGACCCCGAGACCGCCGCGCAGGCCGTGGCGGCCGGAGTCGGCGCCGAGATTGCCGTCGCCCTGGGCAACAAACTCGATCCCGCCTATGGGGCCCCGCTGGCCCGGACGGCCAGGGTCGAGCGGGTGTCGGACGGGCGCTTCCGCTATTCGGGCGGCATCTACGGCAACACCGAGGCCGAGATGGGCCCCTCGGCACTGCTCTCGATCGGCGCGGCCCGCGTCGTGGTCGCCAGCTTCCCGAGCTACGAGTATGCCGACGAGCAGTTCCGCGCGCTCGGCCTCGATGTGCGCAAGCTGAAGTTCATCGTGGTCAAGAACCCGATGAACTACCAGCAGGTCTACGAGGATGCGGCAGCGACGTTCATCCTCGATACGCCCGGCCCGACGACGCCGGACCTCAAGCACATCGCCATTCCACAGGCCGGCCGGCCGCTGTTCCCCTTCGACGACGGGTTCAATCCCGAGTACGCTGCTTTCCTCGGCGCCCGGTCGCGCCGCTAGGCGCCGTGCGCCAGATCACCAGCAAAGGCCCCGATGCCCGAACGAGCTTTGCATGCCGGCCCGGCCGGCGAATTGCCCTCCGCCAACGGCCAGCGCGGCGAGCTTGGCGACATGATCCGGCGATTGCGGGAAACACGGCGCTGGACCCTGGCGGAGGCGAGCCGCCGCTGCGGCCTGTCGCTGTCGACGATCTCGCGGATAGAGAACAACCAGCTGTCGCTGACTTTCGGCAACCTGGTCAAGCTCGCCGGCGGGTTCGGCATCGACGTCGCCGACCTGTTCCACCCCGATCTCACCGAAGCCAACGCGAACAGCTGGACGCTCACCCGGCATGGCGAGGGGCAGCGCCACGACAGCGAGACCTATGCGGCGAGCTACCTGTGCCCCGACTACAACATGCGTCGCATGGTGCCGGTGATCAACACGGTGAAGGCGCGCTCGCTGGAGGACTTTGGTCCGTTGCTGGCGCATCCGGGACAGGAGTTCCTGTACGTGCTCGAGGACGCGATCGACCTCGTGCTGGCCGATACGGGGACATTCCGGCTGCGTGCGGGCGACAGCTTCTACTTCAACAGCAACATCCCGCACGCGCTGATATCGATCGGGGCGGGCGAGGCGCGGGTGCTCAGCGTGATCTGGTCGTCCTCGGGTCCACGGCAGCCCTAGCGGGCTGCTTCAGTACATGCCCATGAGGCGCTGCAGCGCGGCGGTGAAATGGGCCTGGAGCGCTGCAACGGCACGCTCGGCGTCGCGCGCTTCGCAGGCCTGGATGATGTCCATGTGCTCGCGCAGCGAGCGCAGCACGATCGGCCCGGTCAACTTGCGATCCAGCCGCACCAGCCGCACATAGTTGTGCATGCGCTTGTAGGTCTTTTCGATGAGCGGGTTGTTGAGGCTGGCGACGATGCTGTTGTGCAGCCCGTTCTCGAGCGCCTCGTACTCCTCGCGCGCCCTGGGAGACAGGCCCTCGTTCTCGATCAGTGCGATCAGGGCGAGGTGTCGCCGCTTCAGCTCGGCCAGTTCGGCCTCGTCGCCCGTCTCCGCGTAGACGGCCACGGCGGTGCGCTCGATGATGCCGCGGAACTGGTAGGTGGAGCGGGTCAGTTCCATGCCCGGCTTGACGAACTGGATGCCCGAACGGGGATGGATGGTGACGACGCCCTCGGTCTCGAGCACCTTGAGCGCATCGCGCATCGGCGCCACGGGGACGCCCAGCAGCCGGACGAGATCGTTCTGCGACACGAAGGCGCCTGCGGGCAGGCGCTTGTCGAACAGGCTCTCGAGGATGCGCGCATAGGCGATGTCGCTCAGGCGCCGCTTGTCCGGTCCCTCATCCACGTCGGGAACCCCCGCAAAAACGACCCGCTACTTGTGACGGTTTCGGGCTTGGTCTATTAGAACCGCAAGATGATATATCAGAAGCAACGCTTAGTCGATCAGGAGACGGGCTGACATGCGCCTTGCCGATTTCCGGATAACCCGATTCCAGTACGCGCGCGACCGTGTCATCGGCGACAGCCAGGTCCGCATCGACGATGTCAACGTGGCGACCCTCGAGTTGATCGCCGATGACGGGCGGATCGGCCTGGGATTCATCCAGACGCTGTTCTTTCCTTTGCCGGCGGTGCGCGAGATCGAGCGGGTGTTTCGCGCCGAGGCGTGGCCGGCGCTCGAGGGGCAGCCGCCGGCCGCCCTGGCGCATCGGATCAGCCGCCCCAGAGGCGGCAATCAGCGTCCGTACTCGCTGCCTTTCCACGAGGCCCTGCAGGTTGCCTGCTGGGACCTTGCGGCGAAGGAAGTGGGGTTGCCGCTGCACAGGTATCTCGGCAGCCGTCGCGACCGGGTCCGGGCTTATGCCAGCGGGCTCGACTTCCACCTCAGCGACGAGGCGTTCGTGCGCTTCTTCGCCCATGCGGATGCGATCGGCTATCGTGCGTTCAAGATCAAGGTCGGGCACGCCGATTTCGACTGGGACCTCAACCGGCTGAAGCTGCTGGCGGAGACGGTCCGTCCGGGCGCCAAGATCATGATCGATGCCAACGAAGCCTGGGGCGCCAAGGAGGCCGCCGCCAAGATCATCGCCATCCGCGATGCCGGCTACGACTTGCTCTGGGTCGAGGATCCGATCCTGCGCAACGATTTCGAGGGGCTCAGGATGCTGCGCGAGGCGGTGCCCTTCACGATGATCAACTCGGGCGAGTACCTCGACGCCGCCGGCAAGCGCCAGCTGCTGCTCGCCGAAGGCACCGACATTCTCTACGTCCACGGTCCGGTGACCGACGTGATGCGGATCGGCTGGCTGGCGGCCGAAATGGGGATCCCGCTATCGCTCGGCAACACTTTTCTCGAAATGGGCATCCATGCCGCCTGCGCACTGCCGGAGGTGGAGTGGCTGGAGTATTCGTTCCAGAACTACGATCACCTCGTCGACCAGCCGATCGAGATTCGCGATGGCTATGCCTACGCCCCGGATCGCCCCGGCCACGGCCTCGTCCTCAACGAATCGGCGCGTCGCGAGTGGTCCCGTCCGGAGCCGCTGCCGCGCGACCAGCTCGGCGAGGCCCCGTTCAACCCGCGGGTGGCCCCCGCCAGGGGGTGAGAGTTCAGCAGCGGCCGGCAGTGACCGGGGCGGCGCGTGTCCAGGTGGTCTGGATCACGCCGGGGGCGATCGCGTGCATGTCGGTGGGGCCGAGACCGGCGCCCGGCAGCACGAAACGGGGATGGCCGGTGCTGAAGCAGGGAACGCCGTCGGGGATCGCGAGGCCGCGGACCTCGGAAAGAACGAAGCTGTCGTAGCAGGGCACCGCCAGGTCGAAGGCACCGGTTCCACCGGTGATGGCGACGGTGCCCCGGTCGATCGACAGGCGATGCAGCGCCTCGGCGAGGCCGCATGCTGCCGGGTTCCACAACGTCGCCAGCGGGTCGGCCGGATCGGCGAGCAGATCGGTGACCGAGCGGGTGAGAACCAGTCGCCGTCGCCCCGGATTGCGGTGGCGGAGGTGACCCAGCCGGCCGAGAACGACGAGCGCCGCGCGGTCGAGGGCCGCCTGAAACCAGCGCCAGTCGGCGTCTACCCGCAACCGGTCGGGCATCGTGCCGTCGGCGGAGGCGATCATGCCGTCATCGGACACGATGGCGTGCCCCTCGATGTGAACCTCGGACCCCGGTATGGGCATGGCCTCGCCTTTCGCACGCTCGCGGTCGTTTCGGCGCCGCTGACGCGCCGGACCTCTTCCGGTCTTTGTGTTGCAGTGCCTCCGAGAAGTCCGTACGTCCTGACCGGAAGGCCGTTGCCACTGTTCCTCTGAGCGCTCTTAGCTACGATTGATCGCGGGTGAAACCTGGAATCTGCAAACGAGGTGTCGCCGTGCCGCCAACGCTCCTGCCGCTCGGAGATCGCGGGCTGTTGATCCGCTTTGCCGACAGCCTGTCGGACGCAGCCAATGCGGCGGCCATCGGTTTCGGGCGCTGTGCGGCGGTCGCCGCGCTGCCCGGCGTCGTGGAAGTCGTTCCCAACCTGGTGTCGGTGCTGCTGCGCTACGATCCAGGGGTGATCGGGTTCGACAGGCTGGCGGGGGAGGTGCGGGTGTTGCTCTCGGGGCCCGCCGAGCCCCTCGGCGAGGGGGCGAGCCACGTGATCCCGGTCCGTTTCGACGGCGACGACCTCGATGCGGTGGCCGACACCCTGGGCATGAGCCCGGCCGCGTTCGTCGCGGCCCACAACGAGAAGCCCCTGCGGGTGCTGGCGACGGGGTTCGCCCCGGGGTTCGTCTATTGCGGGTTTCACGACGAGGGCCTGCACCTGGCGCGTCGCGAGGCCGTGCGTCCGCGGGTCCCGGGAGGCACGGTGCTGTTCGCGGCAGGCCAGACCGCGATCACCTCGACGCCGATCCCGACCGGCTGGCACGTGATCGGGCACACGGAGTTCCGCAATCTCGACATTTCGGCGGCGCCGCCGACGCATCTGGCTGCGGGTGACCGCGTGCGTTTCGAGGGCGCGACGTGACCGAACTGCGCATCCTGTCGGCCGGCCCGCTGACGTCGGTGCAGGATGCCGGGCGACCGGGCTGGCTGGCGCACGGGATCAGCGCGTCGGGGCCGATGGACCGAGGCGCCTTCGCACGGGCAGGGCAGTGGATCGGCGGGGCGGGGGCGACCGGCATCGAGTTTACGTTGGGGCTGGCCTTCGAGACGGACGCGTCGCTGGCGATCGGCCTCGATGGCGGGAGCTACCGGCTCACCATCAATGGCCAGCAGCTGGCGTGGCCGACGCGAGCCCTGCTCAGAGCAGGCGACAGGGTCGATATCGCGTCGGGTCCGCTTGGCAACTACGGCTACGTCCGCTTCGGCGCGGACATCGAGATCGACGCCGTGCTCGGAAGCTGCTCGACGAACACGGCGGTGGGCCTCGGGGGCAGGATACTTGCGGCCGGGGACAGGCTCCGGCTCGGTCCTCCCATCGCGCGTCGCTCCGCACCCCATCCGCGGCCAACCGCACCTATCGAGGGGCCGTTCCGCGTCGTCTGGGGCCTGCATGCCGACCGCTTCAGTGGTGAAACGCGTGACCGTTTCGTTGCCGAAGCCTTCGTCGTGGGCACACGCCTCGATCGGATGGGGGTGCAGTTGATCGATCGCCAACAGGTCTTTCGGGGGGCCTCCGCCCTGTCGCTGGTCTCGGATGCGGTCGTTCCGGGGGACATCCAGATCCTCGGGGACGGAACCCCGATCGTGCTGATGCGGGACCATCAGCCGACCGGCGGGTACCCGCGCATCGCCACCGTCATCGATGCCGATCTCGACCGCTTCGCGCAGGCGCGTCCGGGAACCGAGGTGCGCTTTCGGCCCGTCAGCGTGGCACGGGCCCAGGGGGTGCTGAAATGACGACGTTCGACATCAATGCCGATCTCGGCGAAGGCGGCGGGGCCGACCAGGCTCTGCTCGCGATCGTCTCTTCGGCGTCGATCGCCTGTGGCGGCCACGCGGGCGATGACCAGACGATGCGGACCGCGCTGCGGCTGGCGCGTGCGCATGGCGTCGCGGTGGGCGCCCATCCGGGCTTTGCCGATCGGGAGAATTTCGGCCGCAGGCGCCTGCTGCTGCCGCCCGACGAGCTGGACGAGCAGGTCCGCGGCCAGGTGCGGCGCCTCGTCGAGATCGCCGAGGAGGAGGGCGTTGCGGTGCGCTTTCTGAAGCTGCACGGTGCCTTGGCCAACATGGCGGCGGAGGAGCCGGTCGTCTCGGCGCTGTGCTTTGCCGCGGTGACCGGCCTCGTCCCCGATCTCGCCGTCCTGGCCATCGACTGCAGCGCGCAGGTCGAGGTCGCGCAGGCGATGGGCTTCCGGGTCGTGCGCGAGGCCTATGCGGACCGCGCCTATCTGCCCGACGGCCTGCTGGTGCCGCGAAGCGAGCCCGGCGCCGTGCTGCACGACCCGGGCCTGATCGTCGACCGGGTGCTGCGGCTGGCCCAGGCAGGCGAGATCGTCGCCGTCGACGGCAGTATCGTGCGCTCGTCGGCCAGATCCATCTGCGTGCATGGCGACAATCACGCCGCCATGGAGATCGCCCGCGCCGTCCGGACTGCCCTCGAGGCGAACGGCATCATCGTAGCCGCGCCTTACTGAGGTTGCGTCCGGCGGCAACTTGCGCGATATGGCGCACCTGCCAGAGGAGCCATGCCATGAGCGCCAGGATCATCGACGGGAAGAGCTTCGCAGCGGGGCTGCGGGTCCGGATCGCCGGTCACGTGGAACGCCTGAAGCGGGAGCACGGCATCACCCCGGGCCTTGCGGTGGTGATCGTCGGTCATGATCCGGGCAGCCAGATCTATGTGTCCCAGAAGGCGCGGCAGACCGTCGAAGTCGGCATGCACTCCGAAAAGTACGAGCTGCCGGAGGACACGAGCGAGGCCGAGGTGCTGGCGCTGATCGAGAAGCTGAACGCCGACCCGGCGATCCACGGGATTCTGGTGCAACTGCCTGTCCCCAGGCAGATCGACCCGAACAGGATCATCGCGACGATCTCGCCGGACAAGGACGTCGACTGCTTTACGCCGGCCAGCGTCGGCAAGCTGCAGATCGGGCTGCCGGGGCCCGTGAGCTGCACGCCGCTCGGCTGCCTGATGCTGCTGCGGGATACGCTCGGCCCGCTCGAGGGCCTGAATGCGGTGATCGTGGGGCGCTCGAACCTCGTGGGTAAGCCGATGGCGCAGCTGCTGCTGCGCGAGAACTGCACGGTGACGGTCGCTCACTCCAAGACGAGGAATCTGGCCGACGTCGTCCGCCGGGCCGATATCGTCGTGGCGGCCGTCGGACGCCCGCAGATGATCAAGGGCGACTGGATCAAGCCGGGTGCGACGGTCATCGACGTCGGCATCAACCGTATCGATGCGCCCGAGCGCGGCGAGGGCAAGACACGCCTGCTCGGCGACGTGGACTATGCCGCCGCGGCCGAGGTCGCGGGGGCGATCACACCGGTGCCGGGCGGGGTAGGTCCGATGACGATCGTGTGCCTATTGGCCAACACGGTGACGACGGCATCGCTGATCAACGGCCTGCAGCCGCCGCGCGACCTGACGCCGTAGCAGTCATGCCGGCCGGCGTTCCGCAAAGCTCCGCTGCAGTCGCCTGGACGCCCTGAAGCGCCAGGCGTCCTCGAGGCGCAGCCCCAGCTCCTCGTCGGAAATCGCATCGAGGCGCACGAGCAGCCCGGGCCATCCACGGAAGTGCTCGGTCTGCCAGTAGAGCTGGGGAGCCATCTCCATCAGCAGTTCCTTGTGCTCGAGAGGGCAGTGAAGCACCATCTCCCCGGGGTTCCTGACCGCGGCGAAGCTCCTCGGCCCGACCTTCAGGGCGGGGCGCCCGTAGCTCGTGCCGATCGTCACCGCGGGCAGTCCGCGCTCCGCGCACAGGCGCAGCATGCGATCGATTTCGGGTTCGCTCGACATCGGTGGCCTCCACGTCGCCGCGGCAATCGTCCTTTCTCGCCGAGCCGAGTCTGGCGCAATCGGATTCGATTGGCTACACCGGTCATCGACCCGAAGCCCCCGTTTCGCGGGACTCCCAATGAGCGACGAATTCGACATCGCGGAAAGCGGGGAGACCCGTGTCGACCCGAACGCGCTGCGCGATGCGGATGACCACCTGAATCCGGCCTGGATCGAGCGCCTGCGCCAGCACCTCGATGCCGGCGACCAGGACGCCCTGGCAGGGATGATGGAGCCCCTGCATGCCTCGGACGCGGGCGACGTGCTCGAGGCGCTCGAGGCCGGCGAACGCGTGCAACTGGTCCGCATGCTGGGCGATCGCTTCGACTATCTCGCCCTCAGGGAAGTGGACGATACGGTTCGCTCCGACCTGATCGAGGAGCTGCCGGCCCATGACGTCGCCCGCGGCGTGTCCAGCCTCGACAACGACGACGCCGTCTACATCCTCGAGGACATCGAGGAAGAGGATCGCGAGCGCATTCTGGAGCAGCTTCCGGCGTTCGAGCGGCTCAGCCTGAAGCGCAGCCTCGACTTCCCCGAGGAGTCCGCCGGCCGGCGCATGCAGACCGAGTTCATTGCCATCCCGCCATTCTGGACGATCGGGCAGACGATCGACTACCTGCGGGTCGAGAAGGACCTCCCCGACGAGTTCTACCAGCTGTACGTCGTCGATCCGGGGTACCGGGTGCTCGGTACCATTCCGCTCGACAAGTTCCTGCGGGCCCAGCGAACGGTGCGGATCGAGGACCTGATGAACCGCGACCTGCTCACGGTGGATGCCACCGAGGACCAGGAAGAGGCGGCCCGGGACTTCGAACGCTACGACCTGGTGGAAGTCGGCGTCGTCGACGAGAACAAGCGGCTGGTCGGCGTGCTGACCGTCGACGACATCGTCGACGTGATTCACGAGGAAGCGACCGAGGACATCAAGCTGATGGGCGGCGTCGGCGACGAAGAAGTGTCCGACAACGTCTTTCGCGCGGTGCGCAGCCGCGCCCCCTGGCTGGTCGTCAACCTGCTGACGGCGATGCTGGCATCGTTCGTGATCAGCCTGTTCGACGCCACGATCGAGCAGATGGTGGCCCTCGCCGCGCTCATGCCCATCGTCGCATCAATGGGCGGCAATGCCGGAACCCAGACGATGACGGTGACGGTGCGGGCGCTGGCGACCCGCGACCTCGACCGTGCGCGGGTGCGTCGGCTCATCGTGCGCGAAGTCAGCGGCGGCTTCGTCAACGGCTGCATCTTCGCCGTACTGATCGGTGCAGTGACGGCCATTCGGTACATGAGCCCCGGCCTCGGTGCGGTGATCGGGATGGCGATGATCGTCAACATGATCGCGGCGGGGACTGCTGGTATCCTGATACCGCTGACGCTCAACCGGCTGAAGATCGATCCCGCCATCGCCTCGTCGGTCTTTGTCACGACCGTCACCGATGTCGTTGGTTTCTTTGCGTTTCTCGGTCTCGCCGGCCTCTGGTTCGGCCTCTACTAATCTCGACTAATCCACTGTGACATTCCTGCATCTTGCAGCCAGGGGGAAGCCGGGTTAACGATTCGTTGCCGTCGCAATTCTGCCATATGGGCGGCGGCGGTTCCGAAGTCGGCATGAAGGAGTACCGATGCGCAGCCATTCCAAAACCGACTGGTGGCGTTCGACGCTACCCACGGTGTCCTGGACTCTGGTCAGCCTGTTGGCGATGTCGCTGGTTTTCTTGATCGTTGCGGGCGCCTGAGGCAGGACTGCAGCAGGACCTTGCGGGTCCGACAAGAGTGAGAGAATTTCTGAAGGGCGCCGGTGCAAGCGGCGCCCTTCGCTTTGAGGAGTGCCCATGAAGCTGATCTTTGCCAATCGCAACTATTCGAGCTGGTCGCTGCGGGCGTGGCTGGTGCTCCGGCACTTCGGCATCCCGTTCGACGAGGACCTGGTGATGCTGAGCGGCGAGGGGTGGCGCGAAGCGATCCGCCGGAAGTCGCCGACCGGGAAGGTGCCGGTGCTGGTGGATGGCGACGTGGTCGTCCCCGAGACCATCGCCATCATCGAGTATCTCAACGACAAGTACCCGGCCAAGGGGATATGGCCGTCGAACCGGGTCGAGCGCGCGCTGGCGCGGGCTGCGGCGGCCGAGATGCACGGCGGCTTCGGAGCACTGCGCAATGCCGCGCCGATGAACCTGCGGGCCTCGCACCCGGGCAAGGTCGACCTCGACGAGGTCGCCGGCGACCTCAAGCGGATCGAGCGGCTCTGGGCCGACCTGCTGTCGCGTTCCGGCGGGCCCTACCTGTTCGGCAGCTTCACGGCGGCCGACGCGATGTTCGCCCCGGTGGCGGCGCGCATCCGAACCTATGCCCTGCCGGTGACCGATGTCGCGGGCGAGTATGTCGAGGCCATCTACGCCCTGCCGGCGTTCCAGGAATGGCTTGCCGAGGCGGTGAAGGAACCGTGGGTGGTGGATGACGACGAGATCGACGTGCTGCTGGCGCGGAAGGCGGCGGCCAGGCCGGCATGATCCACATGATCAAGCTCTGCGTCGGGGTGGCGACGCTGGAGGAACTTGAGGGCTATCGCGGCGAGCGCGCCCACTGGTGGGGCGCCGACCATGGCGAGGATGTGCACGTTCATCGCACTCG
This sequence comes from Devosia sp., assembly GCF_041917035.1. Taxonomy (GTDB): domain Bacteria; phylum Pseudomonadota; class Alphaproteobacteria; order Rhizobiales; family Devosiaceae; genus Devosia_A. Next base: position 20,439 of record NZ_JAYRYM010000022.1, read on the forward strand.
CACGATGCCGAAGCGGCGCGCCGAAATCGAAGGGCAGGGGTCGATCTACTGGGTGATCTCGGGTGTGATCCGCTGCCGGCAGCCGATCCTCCGGCTGGTCGAGGCGGTGGACGAGCAGGGACTGAAGTGCTGCGACATCGTCATGGCCCCGGACATGGTGCGCACGGTGCCGCGCCCCAAGTCGCCGTTCCAGGGCTGGCGCTATCTGGCGCCCGAGGATGCTCCCGCCGATATCGGGGCCGGCAGCGCCGATCAGGGCGGCTCGGTGGAACTGGCCGAGGAACTGGCCCGGCTCGGCCTGATCTAGGTCCGTTGAAACGGCGCGAAAGCGACGCGCCGGGCGGGCGCCGCTGCGGCAGAAAAGCCGCCATTCGTCAGGCTGTCACCGGCTCATGGTGAATCACCCCTTGAAGGATCGGGGCGATCCCCGCATTAATTCCTTCGGTGAAGAATTCGCCGAATCCCGTGGGTTGCGTCGCTGACGGAAAGCGTCTGGCGGCAGGGGAGTGTGATGGGCAGGACAGGGACGCATGTCATTGTCGTTGGCAATGAGAAGGGCGGCTCGGGCAAGTCGACCACCGCGTTCCATCTGGCCGTCTACCTGATGTACCAGGGGTTCCGCGTCGCCTCGATCGACGTCGACAGCCGGCAGCAGACCCTCACCCAATACGTTCGCAACCGCCGCAACTGGGCCCAGGCACACGACCTGAAGCTGCCGCATGCGACGCACTTCCATCTGCCGCTGTCGAAGGCGGATTCGATTCGGGAGAACCAGCGGCTCGAATTCGACCTGTTCCGCCAGGCGGTTATCGAGATCGAGGGGGATGCCGACTTCCTGATCGTCGATACGCCGGGGTTCGACACGCATCTGACGCGGCTTGCGCATTCCCTCGCCGATACGCTGGTGACGCCGCTCAACGACTCGATCATCGACCTCGACGTCATGGCTCATGTCGACCCGGTGACGGGCGATCCGCGGGAAATGAGCCACTATGCGCGCCTGGTACAGCGGGCGCGCACCGAGCGGCTCTCGATCGACGGGCGAACCATCGACTGGGTCATCGTGCGGAACCGAATCTCGATGCTGCCCTCCCGCTCGACCCGGGTAGTGCAGTCGGCCATCGACAAGATCGCCCTGCGCCTCGGGTGCCGGGTCGCCGACGGGATCGCCGAGAGGGTGATCTTCCGCTCGCTGTTCCCCACTGGAATGACGGTCTTCGATCCGCTCAACGAGGAAATGCTCGGCGGACTTCCATCGATGTCGCATCTGAGCGCCCGGCAGGAGTATCGTTCGCTTGTCGAGGCCCTGCGCCTGCCCGTCAGCGATCGTGCCCGGGCCAGGATGGAAGCCAGTCAGGCGCTGGCCAGGTCCGCCGCCGAACCGACGGCGTTCGAGCACATGGCCCAGGGGGCCGAGTAGCCGCGGCTCAGCGGGACGGCAGGGTCATCCGCACGGCCCGGCCTCCGCCGGGCGAGAAGACGTCGATGTCGACGCCGACCGGCGGCAGCAGCATCCGCCGCGTGCGCGCCGACAAGGCCATGACGGCGGCCAGCAGCTCGCCGACGCCGCGACGCTGGTAGCCGGGCAACAGGCCCGACACCATCGCGTTGACGGCCTGGCGTCTCTCGGCAGCGTCCTCCTCCGCAAGAGCGGAGCGACCGACGAAGCGAGCGAGCTCGCTGAGGCTAGATGTATCGCTCATTGGGGCTACTCCAAACACGGGCCACAATTCGCTTCCCCGATGACGGCTGTCCGTCGATGCTAGGACTGCATCGCGAGACAGCTCATTTTGACTTTCTTCAGTTCGCCGCAGACACCCGAGGCGGCCTCGCGGCCTTCGAATCCGCCGAAGCGGGCGCGGAAGAAGACCTGACCGTTCTTTTCGAAGCGCTCGATATAGGAGCGGAAGCCGGCCAGGCGATCGATCCGGGCGGAGGCATCGAGGAGCAGCTGTTGCGCCCCGCCTTCCGTCGGTGCCGCACCGACCTGAACCACCCATCCGCCGGAGAGGGGCTGCTCGACCACCGCCGCGATGGCGATCGGAGCCGGCTCCGGCTGATCGCTCAGGATTTCGGGTGCCTGGTCCCCGATGCCGCCCGAGGTCATCAGGTCGATCGGCTCCCCCTGGTCGCCGATGCCCACCGGCGGAAGAAGGGGCGCCGACGGAACGGTCTCGCCCAACGCCGCCGGGGCGCCGCCCAGCGAGAACGTATCGCTGAGCCAGGCACCGATGACGTCGAAGGCGCGCTCGCGCGGCTTGACGGTGCCGACGCGCACCGCGACCTCGGTCGTCGCGTCGAAGGCGGTCTCGCCAGGTCGCGTCGCGGGCAGGGGGGCGCTGTCGATTGAGGCGACGACGATGTCGTCGGCCAGTTGGGCGGCCTCTACGGGCTTGGCGGCCGCGAGGGTGCCGGCCTCGAGACGGAACGCCGGGTAGGGCATGGGAATGACGGGCTGCGGATCGGCGGAGGCCACCATGACCGTCGCGCCCTTGCGGCCCGGCTCCGGCACCAGGGCCGCCGCCAGGTAGCCGCCGCTGCGCCCCTTGGGCAGGTACTTCTTGACCAGTTCGCGGACCTTGGCGTCGCGGGCGCCGCTGGAATCGAAGCCGAAGCCGGCCACGACGATGTGCCGCCCGTCGGCCCGCGCCGCGGTCAGCAGGTTGAAGCCGGAGGCATTTGTGTAGCCGGTCTTGATCCCGTCGACGCCGTTCGTGCCGAGCAGCCTGTTGTGATTGCCGTAGGTGCGCTTGCCGTAGGAGAAGCTGCGGGTCTGGAAGTACTCGTAGTATTTGGGGAAGTGCTGGTATACCGCCACCCCGAGCAGGGCCTGGTCGCGCACCGTGGTCACCTGACCCTTGTCGGGCAGGCCCGATGCATTGCGATAGGTCGTGTGCGTCATGCCAAGCGCCTTGGCCGTGGCGGTCATCCGCTTGGCGAAGGCGCTTTCCGAGCCGGAGATATTCTCGGCGATCACCCGGGCGATATCGTTCGCCGAGATGGTCACCAGCGCCTTGATCGCGTTCTCGACCGTGATGGTCGAGCCGGCCTTGAGGCCGAGCTTGGTCGGCACCGCAGACGCGGCGTACTTGGAGACCTTGAACTTGGTCTTCAGCGTGATGTTGCCGGCCGTCAGCTCCTGGAACAGCACGTAGAGGGTCATCACCTTGGTGACCGAGGCCGGGTAGCGCGCGGCATCCGCCGAGCTCTCGTATAGCACCTTGCCCGACTTGGCATCGACGACGATACCGGCGAACTTGCGCGGCACCGAGGCCGCTTCAACCGGCAGCGATACGGACAGCGTTACCGCCAGGGCGAGGAAGAAGGCAAACAGGACTCGTGCGATCGGTGACGCCGCAAGGGGTGATCGGTGGTGGGAAAGCACCCGGTACTCCAACACAATCGGGCGCCGACCGGGGCCCGTACGCAATGCCTGGACTGACGGCCGAGGTGCCCTCCCCAACGAGGCCAGCCGCATTCGAACTCGACCGGGAGAGTAACCCCCGGCGCCTTACCATTCGGTAAAATGCAACGAATTGCGGTGGCTTGTTGACCGGACCCGGCGGCGCGCGACCTGCCCCAAAGTTTAGGTGCGCGGCCACTTAACACCGGGTTGGTTTTGCCTACATAATGCGGGCACCATGCTGCATCGAGACGACCCATTCGACACCGGTTCCCGTTCCTTCGCACATCCGTTCGGGGCGGCCATCGGCTCGGCCGACGAGCCGCCGCGGCGCAAGGATGACCGGCCGAAGGACCCCGGGCGGGACGGCGGTCGCTCGGACACGGCGACCATCACCAAGCCGCAGACCAAGGGCAAGCGCCCCAACCTTTACCGGGTGCTACTGCTCAATGACGACTACACGCCGATGGAGTTCGTGGTCCTGATCCTGCAGGACGTGTTCAACAAAACCCGTGAAGAGGCGATGCGGGTGATGCTGCATGTGCACAATCACGGTGTGGGGGAATGCGGGGTGTTTCCCTACGAGGTCGCCGAGACCAAGGTCACCCGCGTGATGGATGCCGCGCGCAAGAACCAGCACCCGCTGCAATGCGTGATGGAAAAGCAATAGGAGCCGACACATGCCCTCATTCTCCCGCGGACTTGAGAAGGCCCTCCATCAGGCGATGAACCTGGCGCGGGAGCGCGCCCACGAGTTTGCGACGCTCGAGCATCTGCTGCTGGCCCTGACCGACGATCGCGACACGATCTCGGTGCTGAACGGCTGCGACGTCGACATCGAGGCGCTGAAGAGCGATCTCGAGGACTTCATCAACGAGGAACTGGACAGTCTGGTGGTGCCCAACGGGCAGGACGCCCGGCCGACCGCGGCGTTCCAGCGGGTGATCCAGCGTGCGGTGATTCACGTGCAGTCTTCCGGCAAGGAGGAGGTCACGGGCGCCAACGTGCTGGTCGCGATCTTCGCGGAACGCGAGAGCCACGCGGCGTACTTCCTCGAACAGCAGGACATGACGCGACTCGACGCCGTCAACTTCATTTCGCACGGCATCACCAAGTCGGGAGCCGGCGAGGAACGCCGCGTGCGTGGCGCCGAGAACCCGGCGGGGAACGGCCCGAGCGAGGAGGGCGAGCGCACCGGCGGAAGCGGGCAGAGCTCGGCCCTGGCGGATTTCTGCGTGAACCTCAACGAGAAGGCGCGGGCCGGCAAGATCGACCCCCTGATCGGCAGGGATTCAGAACTGCGTCGCACCATCCAGGTGCTGTGCCGGCGCTCCAAGAACAACCCGATCTATGTCGGCGATGCCGGCGTGGGCAAGACGGCGATCGCCGAGGGCCTCGCCCGCAAGATCATCGAGGGAGACGTTCCCGAGGTGCTGCGCGAGGCGGTGATCTATGCGCTCGACATGGGGTCGCTGCTGGCCGGGACGCGCTATCGCGGCGACTTCGAGGAGCGGCTGAAGGCCGTCATGAAGGAACTCGAGAAGCACCCCGATGCGATCCTGTTCATCGACGAGATCCACACGGTGATCGGCGCCGGCGCCACCTCGGGCGGGGCCCTCGATGCGTCGAACCTGCTGAAGCCGGCCCTGGCGTCGGGCAATATCCGCTGCATCGGGTCGACGACCTACAAGGAGTATCGGCAGTTCTTCGAGAAGGACCGCGCGCTCGTCCGCCGCTTCCAGAAGATCGACGTGGCCGAGCCGACCATTCCGGATGCAATCGAGATCGTGAAGGGGCTGCGGCCGTATTTCGAGGACTATCACAAGCTCAAGTACACCGACGAGGCCCTGAAGGCGGCGGTGGAGCTGAGCGCGCGGTACATCAACGACCGCAAGCTGCCGGACAAGGCGATCGATGTGATCGACGAGACCGGCGCGAGCCAGATGCTGCTGACCCCGGAGAACCGCAAGACCGTCATCGACGTGGAGGACATCGAGCAGACCATCGCCACGATGGCGCGCATTCCACCCAAGTCGGTCTCGAAGTCGGATTCCGAACTGCTGGCGAACCTCGAGAGCAACCTCAAGACCGTGGTGTTCGGCCAAGACATGGCGATCACAGCGCTGGCATCGGCGATCAAGCTGGCGCGGGCCGGACTGAGGGAGCCGGAAAAGCCCATCGGCTCGTACCTGTTCACCGGCCCGACCGGCGTCGGCAAGACCGAGGTCGCCAAGCAACTGGCGGACACTCTGGGCGTGGAACTGCTGCGCTTCGACATGTCGGAGTACATGGAGCGGCACACGGTGAGCCGGCTGATCGGTGCCCCGCCGGGCTATGTCGGGTTCGACCAGGGCGGGCTCTTGACCGACGGCGTCGACCAGCATCCGCATTGCGTGGTGCTGCTCGACGAGATCGAGAAGGCGCACCCGGACCTGTTCAACATCCTGTTGCAGGTGATGGACCACGGCAAGCTCACCGACCACAACGGCAAGTCGGTGGATTTCCGCAACGTCATCCTGATCATGACGTCGAACGTCGGCGCGATGGAACTGCAGAAGTCTCCGATCGGCTTCGGGCGGAAGCGCGAGGCCGGCGATGACGAAGAGGCCATCAACCGCATGTTCACGCCGGAGTTCCGCAACCGGCTCGATGCCATCATCTCGTTCGGTCCGCTGCCGCCGGCGGTGGTGCGTCGCGTGGTGGAGAAGTTCGTGCTGCAACTCGAGGGTCAGCTTGCCGAGCGCGGCGTGACCATCGAACTGACGCCGGAGGCGGCCGAGTGGCTGGCAGTGCGCGGCTACGACGAGCGCATGGGCGCGCGGCCGCTGGGCCGCGTCATTCAGGAACACGTCAAGAAGCCCCTGGCCGACCAGGTGCTGTTCGGGGAACTGGTCAACGGTGGATCGGTCACGGTGGCCGTTGTCGGCATCGGGCCCGATGCGAAGCTCGAACTGATTGCGGTGCCGCCGCGGCCGGCGCGGCCCAAGGCAATCCCCGGTCCGAAGGCCTCGGCCAAGAAGCCGAAGGCCGACCGGCCGGCGGAAGAAAACAGCTGAGCATCCAGTGGGTGAAACGACAGAGGCCGGGAGCGATCCCGGCCTTTGTCGTTTCAGTGCTGGCGCCCCGGAGCCAGGATAGGACGGGGGCGGCGCTGGCGTGTTCGGGGCCCGGAGCGCTACAGCGCCGCGGCGATCGCCTTGGCCTGGGCCGCGAGTTCGGCATCGTCGGCCCGTCCCTGGCCATGCCGCCCGATGTCGACCCCGTCATAGACCGGGATGACGTGGAAGTGCAGGTGGAAAACCGACTGGCCGGCCGGCGCCTCGTTGAACTGGATCACCCGGATGCCATCGGGGCGGAGTGCCTCGCGCACTGCCCGCGCCACCCGCTGCACATGGATGATGGCGCTCGAGAGGGCAACAGGGTCGGCGTCGAGCAGGTTGCGCGAGGCTGCCCTGGGAATGACCAGCACATGACCCTTCGATTGCGGGAAAATGTCCATCATCACCAGCACCTCGGTGTCCTCGAACACCTTGTGGGCCGGGATCTCGCCGCGCATGATCTTGGCGAAGATGTTGCCGGGGTCGTAGGCGGTCACGAGGCTTCTCCGATCAGGTCGTTCTGGGCGTAGTGATTGCCGGGGTAGCTCTCGATCGTCTCCTCGACGATATCGGCGGCCAGGCCCGTGCCGTCCTCGAGCAGGAGGCGTTCCTTCAGCTCGGTCGCGGCGAGCTGGTAGGAGGCGTCGTTCGAGAGCTCGTCGAGGGCGGCGGCGAGGATGCTGGGGGTCAGTTTTCTGAGCCGCACCGGCGCGGGGCCGCAGCCCAGTTCATAGATTCGCCGGCCCCAGTAGGGCTGATCGAAGAAGTGGGGGACGATGAAGGTGGGCTTGCCCGCGTAGAGGCCCGTATGGGTGGTGCCCGCGCCGCCGTGATGGACCAGCGCCTTCATCAGCGGGAACAGTTCGGTGTGCGGCGCCTTGTCGATCGAATAGACGGTGTCGGGCAGGTCCTCGGACCGGATGCCGCCCCACCCCTTGCCGACGACGGCGCGACCGCCCCAGGCGCGCAGCGCCTTGGTGATGATCTCGGTGTTGCGCTGAGCGCCCCACGGCATCGAGCCGAAGCCCAGGTAGATCGGCGCCTCACCGGCCTCCAGGAACCGGCGGAAGGCCGCGTCCGGTTCCCAGCCGCTGATGTCGTCGAGGCGCCAGAACCCGGTGACGACCGTGGTGTCCGGCCAGTCGCCCGGGCGCGGCGAGATCGCGGGTGAATAGGCGTGCAGAGCCGTGATCGGCTCGCCGCGCGCGTTCCGCGAAAAGCCGCTGCGTTTGCGGCTGCGCAGGCCCAGCAGCTTGCTGCGCATCCGGTCTCGCGGAAAATCGTAGTAGCTCTGCTGCGCCGCCTGCACCACGTAGCTCAGCCGGTTGAACAGGGGGTCCAGGCTGATGCGATTGAAGAGCGGCTCCGGCGGCGCGCCCTCGTAGCCGAAATACGGGAATTCGCCGGTGGGGTTGATCGGCTGGAAGGCCGTCATGATCGCCGGAATGTCGAGTGCCTCGGCGATATCCACGGCGAAGTTGGTCGTCTGGTGAAAGATGATGCAGTCGGCATCCTGCACGGCGCCCCACAGGTGCTGGCAGGCTTCCTTCATAATGCGCTGGCCGTCGCGGAGCAGCTTGGGGGCGTAGAGCAGCGAATTCTTCGACATGACGTTGTCGAACTGCGACTGGCGCATGAACGCCTGGATGTCGCCGCCCAGCGTCTGGAAGGCGACGCCATGGCCGGTCACGAAGCTCTCGAAATCGGACGTCGCCGACAGCACGACGGAATGGCCGCGCCGCATCAGGGCCAGCGACAGCGCGACGAAGGGCTGAACATCGCCCATCGTGCCGATCGCCGCTATCGCGATGCGCTTGCCCATGCCTTGCCCATTGCCTCCGACCCAG
>NZ_JAYRYM010000023.1:0-28278 GCF_041917035.1 Devosia sp.
GAACCTCCAGGACAAAACCGTCCTGATCCACGGCGCGCCATAGCCAATGCTTCTTGCCCCGGATCGAAATAACGACCTCATCGAGATGCCATTTATCGCCGAGTCGGCCGCGCGAACGTTGACGGATTTGGTTGGCGAAAGTTCGTCCGAATTTCTCTGCCCACAGCCGGATCGTTTGATGCGAGACAATGATGCCGCGAGCGGCCAGCATGTCTTCGACCATCCGCAGGCTCAGGGGAAAACGGAAATAGAGCCACACCGCGTGGGCAATGATTTCAGCGGGAAAGCGGTGACGACGGTAGAGCGGATCACGGTCTGTCATGCCTCTTCATCGCCTATCAAGCCCCAAGTTCCGTTAACTTTACGATGCCCGACCGGCTGATCGCCCGCGATCTCATCGCCCATCTGGAGCGGGCGGGCTATGTCGTGGACCATGCCCGCGACGGCGAAGACGGCTGGTATCGCGGCGACAGCGAGGATTTCGCCGCCGCCATCCTCGATCTCGGCCTCCCCTCCATGGATGGCATGACGATCCTGAAACGCTGGCGCAAGGACGGGCGCCGCTTCCCCGTCCTCATCCTGACGGCGCGCGGCAATTGGGAAGAGCGCGTGGAAGGCATCGATGCCGGGGCGGACGACTATCTCGCCAAGCCCTTCCAGATCGCGGAAGTCCTCGCCCGCCTGCGCGCTATCCTGCGCCGCTATGCCGGCGAGCCGAGCCCCGTCCTCAGCGCCGGCGGCCTACACCTGGACCCGCGCGTCAAATCGGTGACGCTTGGGGACCGGCCGGTCGACCTGACGCCGCTCGAATATCGCTGCCTGCACCATCTGCTCCAGAACCGCGAGCGCCATGTCAGCCAGCAGGAACTGACCGAGCAGCTCTACGCCCAGGATTTCGACCGCGACAGCAATTCGGTGGAGGTGCTGATCGGCCGGCTGCGGCGCAAGCTGGGCAAGGCTTTCATCGAGACGCGCCGCGGCTACGGCTACCGGATCGCCGCCGCATGAGATGGCCAACCTCCATTCGCAGCCGCCTCCTGCTGATTTCCGCGTTGACCGTGAGCCTCGCGCTGACACTGACCGTCACCTTGCTGGTCTCGCTCTTCTCCAGCAACATCCGCAACCGCATCGATGCGGAGCTGACCAGCCATATCAACACGCTGGCCGGCGCGCTGTCCTTTGCCGCCGACGGCACGCTCCAGCGCCCGGAAAGCCCGCTCGACCAGCGCTTCGCCACGCCCTATGGCGGGCTTTACTGGCAGATCGTCGACGATGCGCGGGGGCAGACCGTCCGCTCGCTGTCGCTGTTCGACACGGCCCTTGCCCTGCCCATGGACAGGCACGCCGAGGGCGCGGTTCATCGCTACCTGCTGCCCGGCCCGGCCGGAAGTTCATTGATCGTCCTCGAGCGGCTCGTGCAGGTCGCTGCACCGGAGGGGAAACGCGCGCTGCGCATCGCGGTCGCCATCGACGCGCAAACGCTGGAGGAGGCCAGAGCCGCCTTCATCCGCGACATCCTGCCGGCCGTCGCCGGGCTCGGCGTCTTCCTCGTCGTCGCGTCGATCCTGCAGCTCACCCTCGGGCTGCGGCCGCTGGCGGCGCTGAACGAAGGGATCGTGCGCATCCGCGAGCGGCGTGCCAACCAGTTGACCGGCGCCTATCCCAGTGAATTCCAGAGCACCGTGGCGGCAGTCAATGCGCTTCTGGATACGCAGGAAGCGATGATGGGCAAGGCGAGGAAGCGCGCGGCCGACCTCGCCCACGGCCTGCGCACGCCGCTGACGGTGCTCTCGAACGATGTCCTCACTCTGCGCGACAAGGGTGAGGCGGCCATGGCGGACGAACTGGAGCACCTGGCGTCCGTCATGCGTAATCATGTGGAACGGGAACTGGCGCTTGCCCGCATCGCCGCCAGCGCGGACCTGCGCCGTTCGGACGCCGACGTAGCCATGATCGTCGGCGAACTTGTGCGCATCCTCAAGCGCTCCCCTTCCGGCGAGCGGCTGCGGTTCGAGATCGACGGCCCAAACACCGAGACCGTGCCCATGGACCCAGCCGACTTTCGCGAACTCATCGGCAACCTGCTCGAAAATGCCGTCAAATGGGCGACGGCCGAAATTCGCGTGCGCTGGAAGCGCAACGAAGACGGCCTGCGTCTGACGATCTCGGACGACGGTCCGGGCGTGCCGGAGCAAGAACTCGGCAATCTCACCCGCCGCGGCTGGCGTCTTGACATGGCATCCCCCGGCTCTGGCCTCGGTCTCTCCATCGTTCGTGAAATCGTCGATGTCTATCGCATCGGTTTTATGCTGCGGAACAGAAAGGCCGATAGCGGGCTGGAAGCCGAGCTTCTGTTCGCTCATACATGATGCAAACCGTCACGCAGATGGACGCCCCCCATCGACTCTCGCGCTTCGGCGTTGCATCCTGCCCTACAGAAACGACACGCGGTTCGTTCCCCACCGCATCCATAGCAATGTAAAATCGAAATGCTCATCCAAGAAGGCGACAAGAGGACTCCGGCAACAGACCTGATGCTGGCTTCAATTCTGGCGTTCGTCGCAGGCGGCGTGAACAGTGCCGGTTACCTTGGCTACCGCTATTTCTCAGCCAACATGACCGGCAATGTCTCGATGGCCTCCGATTTCCTCGCAGTCTCCCGGTCCGACCTGGCACTGGGATTCCTGACGATCGTCGTGATGTTCATCCTTGGTGCCTTCATCGCCTCGTGTCTCATCGAAGTCGGCAAGCGGCAGCTACGTCGTAACATCTACGCCCTCACATTGATCGTCGAAGCCGCGCTTCTGATGCTTGTCGGGCTTTTCATCACCCTGAGCGCACGCTCCCCGAATGGTGTGCTGGTGGTGGGCCTGTTGAGCCTGACCATGGGATTGCAGAATGCGGCATCGACGCGGATTTCCGGCAGTCGCGTAAGAACGACCCACGTTTCGGGTGTAGCAACCGATATCGGGGTGGGCATCGCCATGCTTCTGGGAAACAATTCCAGCTCCGACAGGCTGGCCATCGTGCTGCGCTTGAAACTCCACCTCGTCACGATTGTCTTCTTCGCACTCGGTGGCGTATTTGGCGTTCTTGGATACCAGCACCTCGGGGGATTATCCTTCTGCGCTTTGGCGATGCCTCTACTCCTGCTAAGCATCAGATATCTCCGGTAATGCAGATGGAGAAATGCTGCCCGCTCTGCCGGACGGCGCGCACTTGCAAATTGAGCAGACTGTCGGCTTTGAAGTGTCACAACTTTAGACTGAAGGACCATAATAAAGGCGCAAATATACCTCTACTCCAGCCGGATACCGGCCAGCACCGACACATCGCCATAGCAACCGTCGACTATCCCAAGAACACAATTCAAATCCGAATCTACTGTTATTCTGGCCCACGATCACCGTATTTGAGCAGCCCCTTCACCGCCTCGCCATCCAAAGCCTGCGCATCGAACAGCGCCGTGGTGAGCGCGTCGAGCTTGTCGCGGTTCTCACTGATGATTTCGACCGCCCTCGCAAATGCCCTTTCCAATCCCGCATGGATGCGGGCTGCGAGATCGGGATTACCGTCGAGCACGGCGGTCGGGTCCTTGTCATCGCGGTAGAGCAGCGGCTGAATCGCACCGAAGCCGAGGGAACGCTCCATGGCGAGCGCCATCTTCGTTGCCCTGGCGAGACCGCTTTCGTCCGAACCAGCGGACCCGGCGGACACCTTGCCGACCACGATCTGCTGGGCGGCGCGCCCCGCCATGAGCATGGCAAGCATGTCCTTACGGTACCCCAGCGTATCAGCATTTGCCTAAACCCGCAATCTTCCAACCTATCGGTCCCACCAATTGTGGGTTGCTATGATCCGGGCCGACTTCATGGCCTGAGTAAAGTCGTAGGAGCTACGGCGGTTAAGAAATTCCTACATTAAGCAACCTGTGATGAAATAAACAGCAGAGAGATCAGAAATTAAACTTGATAAATTTCAAAAGGTTAAGCGTGCAAATCCGCGCCTCTCACGTTCTGGCGCATTCTCCACATCAACTGTCGCGATATGAAATCTTGGGTTGAATGGAATTTGGAAGCCGATACGGGGTCCCGTTACAACGTCGATTGACAAGAATAGCTGGCCAAAGTCCAGCCACCACCAGGAGGCACGGCCATTTTCCGGTCCTGTCAGTCCGAATTGTGCGATTGCTTCAAACTTTGCCCATAAACCTCAGGAACCCTTCGACAGGTCTCCCGGCCTGCCGAAAAAAGAGGTCCTGTCGCTATCGGCCGGACTCCGCCCGAGGCGTCTCGCAGAAGAAACAGCACGTCTAGGCCAAGGTGCTGGGCAAGCTCGGTCCCGGACGTCGGACCGAGAACCGTCAACGCGGTCGCCCAGGCATCGGCTTCAGCGCAGGTTCGCGCGACGACCGTGACCGAAGCGGGCGACGACAGTAGCGGCGCACCGCGGCGCGGATTCATGGTGTGCGAGAGACGGCGACCGTTCACGACAGTCCAATGCCGGTAATCGCCAGAGGTGGCGACCGCAGCCTCCTGCAAGGCGAGGACGGAGTGCGGCGCTCGACGGGCCGCGTCGGGACCTTCTACGGCAATGTTCCACGGTTCACCATCGGGGCGCAGACCGAGCGCCCTCATCTCGCCGTCAATTCCCACGAGGCCGGAAGTTATGCCGAAGCGCCCGAGGATCGCGACCAGCCGGTCGACGCCATATCCCTTGGCAATGCCGTTGAGGTCGATCGTGATCGGCGCGCGCTTGCGCACCGCCGCGCGAACAGGATCGAGCTCGAGCGCCACATGGGCGGGTTGGCGCGATGTCGCGAGTGCCTTCCGGATCAGGGCCCGGTCGGCCGCTTGCGGGCCAAAACCCCAGGCAACGACCGCATCGCCCACGCCGATATCGAAAGCTCCGCCCGACGCACGGCCGATTTCGAGCGCAAGATGCAGAACGTCTGCCAGACGCGCCGGCACATCGATCCAGTCGCCGACGGGACCGGCGTTCAACCTCATCAGAGCGCTGTCGGGCTTCCAGGTGGACATCTGCGCGTCCACCTCGTCCATTTCCGCCTGAAGAGCGTGTCGAACCGGCTCCGGATCGAACCCTGCCTCCGTGTAGAACAGCGCGGACCAGCGCGTTCCCATGGTCGGTCCGTTGAGCGCGTGCCTCATCGGATCAGTAGACGTCTTCGACATAGCGTCCCTCCGCCTTGAGCAGGGCCGGCGTCAACCCTACCGGCGCGAGAATCTCGGCAAGCGCCGTCGAAACGCCGACGGCCATATCCCGCCCACCACAGACCATGATGCGCGCGCCGCTGCGGATCAGGGCTGCGATCTGGGCGGCATCCTCAAGAAGAGCGTGCTGGACATAGCGCGGCATCCGCCCGCGCGAGCAGGCCCCGACGAGCCGGTGAAGGCGCCCTTCGCGATGCCAGCGCGTCAGTTCGTCCTTGTAGAGGAAATCGCTGGCAGGATGACGCATTCCGAAGAACAGGTGGATCGGACGGCGACGCGCATTGGCGCGCACGAAGCCCGCCAGCGGCCCTATCCCTGTTCCAGCTCCGATCAGGATCAACGGTATCCTGCTCCTGCCGGCATGGAAGCCGGGATTGGTTCGGATGAATGCGCGAACGGCACATCCTGGCTCCAGATTGAAGAGCTGCCCGGAACAGAGCCCCGCCGGATGCTTCTTCACGACGATCTCGATGAAGCCATCGCGCCGTCCCGAAGCCAGCGAGTAGAACCGTGGAACGGACGAGCCCTCGGGCAGCACGCCGAGAAGATCGCCTGCCGAATATCGACCGAAGCCACGCCCGGCCAACCGATGCCAGAACGGGACTTTGGGCAGCACGAACCGCAGGATCACTGTCGGAGCTTGCACCTCCGCGCCGTATTCGCGTCGCGAAACGAGGGTCAATGGGGAGGCCGCCAGCAAGGCTGGCCGATGGACAAGCTCCAGCCCGATCCCTATTGCCTCGCCCAGCGATCGTCCCCAACGGGCAAAATCCTGCGGCGACTGCCGGTCGACGGTTTCGTATGGGATGAGCGTGCTCCACCCTCGCGCCTCGGCGGCCCTCGCAACGACCTGGGCAAAAGCGCAGTAGGCCGGGAAGCTGCGGTCACCGAAGCCGAGCACGGCGATCGGAATGGTTGGCTCTACCGGCAGGGTTTGCAGGCGATCGAGAAACCCCCGCGCCGAAGCGGGCGCATCGCCATCGCCATAGGTTGCCGCAAGAATGAGAACGCGCCGGGCATGCCGGTAGCGTTCAGGATCGAATGACGACATCGGCGCGGTGTGAACCGCCTGCCCGAGCTTCGTCAGCGCGGCGTGCAGTGTCGCAGCGAAGCTCCATGTGCTGCCGCTCTCGCTGCCGACAAGCAGGATCGTTTCCGCACGTCCAGCCGTTACATTGCCGTGAATCCGTGGCCGCCCGCGCCGACCCGCCAGCCACAGGATGAGGCCGGTGCCCGCCATCGCCGGCACGCCGAGCGCCATCATGCCGAGCACGAGGCCCAAGGTGGCCGCGCCTCGACCGGTATGCAGCATATAGATTGTCTCCGAGAGACGCTGCCATCCGGTCAGGTCGCTCCAGGCCAGCAGCACGCCGGTGCCCTGATCCAGATAGCCCGTGCCGCGATCCGTCTTCAGCGTGAAGACATCCGTCGCATCGGCCGGATCGGGAAACGCCAGGCTGCGCAGTTCGGTGACCGGTGTCCGTTTCAGCAGATCCATATGCGATGCGGCCATGCCGGTCCGGCCGCTCGCCTCGATGTGGGCGACGGGAGATGTGGCCGCGTCGGGAAGGAGATCGAATGTCGATGCCGTCATCCACAATGCGGTGGCCGAGGACAAGACGAGGCCTGCGACGGCGACGCGCGCGATCTCGACATGCAATCTTCCGGCGAGCGGCCCGCGTATCGGCGCGAACCATCGCCGCCAGCCGCCGGCCCTGCGGGCGACGAGCATAGTGCCGGACACAGCCAAGACCAGCATGGCGGCAGCGCCCACTGCCGCTGCGATACGCCCGCCGTCACCGAGAAAGAGCGACCGGTGCAGACCGGTAAGCCACTGCTCGACGGCATTCGGATCGCTGGAGGCGACACCCAGCCCTGTTGCGGGATCGATGATGGCGGCCTGAGGCGCCCCACCCTCAAACCAGTAGGCGGTGATCTTGCCGGAGGGCGCGCGACGTATCTGTTCTATTTGAGGGTGGATGGCGAGGATACGTCCGGCCAGCGTCCCGACGGAAAGCCCTGCCTCGGCCTGCGGGGCGGACAACCGTTCGGCGGCGGGAAACAGCGAGAGTGCTGCACCGCTAAGGCTCAAGACCAGCAGAAAAAGAGCGGCCAGAAGGCCTGGCCAGCGATGGATGACACGGATCATGTCGTCCACCGCCTAGAAGGAGTAGGCAACGGTCGAGACGTAGCGTCGACCGCGAACGGTCGTCTTCGTGCCCGCAGTGGTCAGGGGAACGGCGACCTCGTTGGGGCTGTCACGCATGTCCTCCACGGCTGCGTCGACATGCAGCGTGTAACCTGCGTCGAAAAGCGCATCGGCAAGGTCGAGCGAGATCTCCAGCGTGCGCCCCGCACCGACGCTAGCGCCGGTAATGCCGTCGATACCGGCGCGGCCGCCAGTGGCGCGATACCAGCCCGATAGATGCTCGTAATATTTGGACTTGCCGCCAGCGACCCAGAGCGTGCCGGCATATTTGCCCTGGGGATCGGTGACGTAGAGCGCGAGATAGGCGCCGTCGCCGCCATAGTTGGTCAGCGTTGTGGTCAATGTCACCGGCCGGGCCATGGCGAGGCCAGGGAACGTGAGGGCGGTTGTCATGGCGAGAGCTGCGAGAAGCGATTTCATGTCGGCTTGCCTTCTGCGAGGAAACGGTGTCCGGGTCGTCGCAGAGCGCCGACCCGTCCTCGTCACTGTGGCGAAGCCGCCTGAGGGCTGCCTGACGGCCATCGGGATTTTCCGTCAGCACTTCGTCAGGAAACATCGGACACGGTCAGGTCCGCAGCAGATGCAGGAGCGACCGGCCTGTCGGCAGGCCAGCCGCGAAAGCTCCGGGGACTGAACAAGACGGCAGCCAGCCACGCTCCGCTCAGGCGCGTGGCTGGCTGCCGCTGCGTTAGCGCGGAGACATCCGCTGCAACGTCCCGTCGCGCAGGACGTACTGGTGCCAGACCGCCATCGCGGCATGCAGTCCGGCAAGGTAGAGGATGATCGTGCCGGCATTCTCATGAATGTCCGCGATCAGGCCCGGTGCGCCCTGCACCCGCTCGGTGATCGCCGGAAGCTGGAAGCCGAAGAAAGAAACGGGAACACCGAGGCGCGACGCCGCGTACCAACCGCTCAACGGCAGGGCAATGAGGAACAGATACAACAGCACATGTCCGGCTTTGACGGCAAGGGCGAGACGGCCATTGGACTGCGGCGCGTCCGGGGTTCCGCCCGCAAGGCGCAGGATCAAGCGCGGAAGCACCAGGACGAGCACGGCCAACCCGAACGAGAAATGCAGCAAGGGCGGGTTTTCGGCCATATGATGGCCTCCCGTCGAGGTCAGCCAGGCCCCGAGGATCAGCAGGGCTGTCAGCCAGTGGATGACGATCATGCTTCTGGAATAACGGGCCGGATCATGAGGCATGGCGGGATCTCCTTGCGACGGTCGCAGCGCTTGAGCGATAGCGAGATGGGATTGCTACTTGATGGTGGTCTTGGGCCGCACGGTCGTCCCGAGCAGGGTGTTGGAGGATGTTCCGCCTACGGTGTCGTTCTGCGAGGCTGGCGGCCGCTGACGCCTCGATCCGTGACGGTCGTCATCGCGATCCCTGTGCCGGAACTTGACGATTTCGAGGGTTTCCGGATCGACCTTGGCCTTGAAAGCCAGGCCATTCCGGTCGGTTCCCCGGATTTCGTAACAGCCGTCATCGATCTTGATCCTGGCAACGGTCCAGCCTTGACTGGCGGCCATTGTTTCGACCGCTTCCCGCGGCTTCCATCGATCCATCGAGACATGGCAATCGTCGTCGTCAGCCTTGGCGATACCGGGACCGGAAAACGCCAGAACGAGGATCGCGGCCAGCAAATG
Organism: Devosia sp.; assembly: GCF_041917035.1. Lineage (GTDB taxonomy): Bacteria > Pseudomonadota > Alphaproteobacteria > Rhizobiales > Devosiaceae > Devosia_A. Next base: position 9,089 of record NZ_JAYRYM010000023.1, read on the forward strand.
TTTCATCGTTTCATTGTTCCTGATCAACGCGCTTTCGGGGGGAACCATGGCACGCTCTCCTGACGAACGCCTGAAGCAGCGATGGGGCGGTCTTCAGCAAACCGACAGCATCGGACGCTAGGCAGGAGGATGGCGAGACGGGTGACCCTGGGATGAGAGTTCTACTGATCGAAGACGATGCTATCCTCGGAAAGGCCGTGCGCGAGCAGGTTGCCGCCCTCCACTCGGTGGACTGGGTGACACGGCTCGATGCGGCGCGCGAACATCTCCAAAGCGCGGCATACGATCTCATCCTGCTCGATCTGATGCTCCCGGACGGATTGGGCATCGCCTTTCTCAAAAAGCTTCGAGCCGAGGGCAGCGTGACGCCGGTCATCATCCTGACGGCGCTCGACCAGATCTCCGACCGCATCGCGGGCCTCGATGCCGGCGCCGACGACTACATGATCAAGCCGTTCGATCTGTCGGAACTCTCCTCGCGGCTGAATGCGGTGGCGCGGCGATACAGCGGCAACCCGAATCCTCTCATCGAGATCGGCGACCTGCGCATCGATCTCGCCGCCCGGACCGTGATGCACGGCGCGCGCCCTGTTGAGCTTACCGGTCGCGAATGGGCGCTGTTCGAAGCATTTCTGCAGCGGCCCGGCATCGCGATGACCAAGGCGCAGCTCGAAGATCGGCTCTATGCATTCGGCGCAGAGGTCGAGAGCAATACGATCGAGGTTCACGTCAGCAGACTGCGCAAGAAGCTCGGCCACGGCGCGATCGATACGGTGCGGGGCATCGGGTATCGTCTTGGCACGGCAAGATGAAGCGGCCCAGGAGCCTGCAATGGCGGCTCTCGCTATGGCTGGGGCTAGGGCTAACGGTGTTATGGGCACTTGCCGCGGTCGTGACCGCGCAGATGCTGCGCCACGAAATGGACGAGGTGTTCGACAGCGCCCTCGAAGAGACGGCGCAACGCATCCTGCCGCTTGCGGCGATCGAGATCATCGGCCGCGATGCCGACGACACCGAACAGCGCGTTGCCACGCTCCGCCAGCACGACGAGTATTTCACCTATGTCGTGCGCGATGCCGCGGGCAAGGTTCTGCTGCGATCGCACAGCGCCGATCTCGCGGCATTCCCGCCGTTTTCCGGAATGGGCTTTGCCACGACGCCGACGCACCGCCTCTACTCCGACGCGACCCTCCAGCAGAATCTGACCATCACCATCGCGGAGCCCCTGTCGCATCGCCGGATGACCGCCGGGCGACTGTTGCTCGGGCTGAGCCTGCCGCTGGCCGTCATTGTCCCGCTCGGCTTGATCGGCATCTGGGTCATTGTCCGGCTGTCCATGACCCCGGTTCGGACCTTCCGCTCGCAGATCGAGGCGCGCGGCGGCGGTGACTTGACACCCATCGACGCGGAGGACCTGCCCTCGGAGATCGGCCCCGTCGCCAAAGCGGTCAACCACCTCCTGGACCGATTGACGCGTACCTTGCAGGCCGAGCGCAGCCTGGCGGCCAAATCGGCCCATGAGCTGCGGACACCGGTGGCTGCTGCACTGGCGCAGGCGCAGCGCATGATCGCGCAAGCGCCGGACGACGCCACGCGCGAGCGCGCCGAGGATATGCAGACCGCCTTGCGGCGCCTTTCCCGCCTCACCGAGAAACTCATGCAACTGGCGAGAGCCGAGGGCGGACGCCTTCTCGCCGAGGCGCCGGTCGAGATCGGCGCCATCCTGCGGATGGTTGTGAGCGAATTCGACGGGCAGGCCGAGACTGCAGGGCGCATCGACCTGACACTGCCAGACGCGCCGGTATTCGCAAGCATCGACGCCGACGCCTTCGCCATCCTGGCCCGGAACCTGATCGAAAACGCCCTCAAGCATGGCGTGCGGGACGAACCGGTCGCCGTCACCTTGTCGGCAGACGGCTGTCTGCGCGTCACGAACGCCGGCCCGGTCGTGCCTTCCGTAGTGCTTGCGCGGCTGAGCGAGCCCTTCGAGCGCGGTCAGGCTCTGGTGCGGGGGGCCGGCCTGGGGCTCGCCATCGCCCGGACCATTGCTGCCGGAACAAATGGACGGATAGAACTCCAATCTCCCGCAAGCGGCAGGATTGACGGGTTTGAGGCAAGGTTCTTCATAGACAAATGATCATCGACATCGACGCCAGATGCTGAAAGGCAACTCGGGAGACCATGGACACTGACGCCCTGCTCAGCCGCCTTGCGGTATCGCTTTCGATCGGTCTGCTGATCGGCCTGGAGCGTGGATGGCGTACCCGCAACGAGGAAGACCATCTGCGCGCGGCAGGTCTACGAACGTTCGCGCTGACCGGTCTCACCGGCGGCATTACCGGCGCCCTGGCCCGGCAGTTCGACTCTGGCCTCGTGATCGGTCTTGTTTTCCTCGGGTTCACCGCGGCATTCGCCTCCTACCACTGGCTCGAAGCGCGGGCCGAGCGAAATTACAGCGCGACATCCGTCGTCGCCGGCATAGCCACGTTCCTGCTGGGAACGCTTGCCGTCGTCGGCGACCTTGCAGCCGCCATCGCCGGGGCTGTTGCCACGGCTGTGCTGCTTGCCCTGCGCGAGCCGTTGCATCGTTGGGTCGCGTCGCTGAGCTGGAATGAGATCCGGTCGGGCCTGACGCTTCTGGCAATGACCTTTCTCATGCTGCCGATCCTGCCGAACAGGCCGGTCGATCCCTGGGGCACCGTCAATCCATATGAGATCTGGTTGCTGACCATCCTGATCGCCGCGGTCTCCTTCGCCGGCTACGTCGCCGTCCGCGTGTTCGGGGACCGGCTTGGCGTCCTGATGACGGCGATCGCGGGCGGGCTCGCCTCTTCGACAGCGACGACCTTGACGCTGGCAAGGCTTGCCCGCCGGCACCCCGAGTCCAGCACGCTGCTTTCCTGTGGCGTGCTTCTTTCCGGCTTGACCATGATCATCCGCGTTGCAGTCGTGGCGACGGCCTTGAACCCAAGCTTGCTTCCGCATCTCAAATGGCCATTGCTCATCGGCGGTGGCGTGCTCGCCCTCGGCGCCGGGCTCCTGCTGCTACAAAGTCGCGGCTCCTCCGAACAGCCGGAACTTACGATCACCAACCCGCTGGAATTGGCGCCTGCCCTGAAAATGGGGACACTCATCACCGTGGTCATGGTGGTGTCGCATCTGCTTCAGCAGTCGTTCGGGAATGCGGGCGTTCTGGTGACCGCCGCCGCTTCGGGCATCGCCGATGTGGATGCGATTTCGATCTCCATGGCCCGCCTGGCGTCGCATTCGATCGAGCCCGGTCTTGCGGCAGATGCGATCCTGATCGCCGTGGCCATGAATACACTTGTCAAAGCCGTGATGGCGGCATGGGTCGGAGGCTCAAGGATCGGCGGGCCCGTCAGCGCCCTTAGCGTGCTCGGCCTTGCGGCCGGCATGGCAGCGTCTCTGTATCTTGGCCGTTCGTGAATTGAGGGGGAGATTGCGGCCGGGCATGCGGCCACACTCGGGCCTTGATGGGTCGGTCTGGTCGGCTGTAAGCGATGGTTTCGGGGAGAGTGGTGTCGCTGATCTCCCCGAAATCGGGTAATGCAAGCGGGGCAGCAAAACGCGGCCTCGCAGTCCCCTCACGCGTTGCGGAGCGATGCCACGATCTTGTCTTTTAACATCAGCCGCTGGCGGCGCAGATCGGCCTCGGCTGCTTCGGAAATGGCGTCGAGACGTGTCTCGGACCGATGAATCTTGTCGTTCACCGCGTCATATTCCGTCAAAACATGCGCAAACTCCGGGCTTTTCGCCTTCAGGGCATGAATGGCGTCCATCTGGTCTGGGAATTCGTCGCCAAGAGTGTGAGGTGTATTCGACAAGGTTCTTTCTCCTTTTCTGCAATTTCGCCCGGCGTCAGGGCTTTTCGACGCGCGCGACCTGATAGGTGACAAACGCGCCTTCCCGCCCGACCGAGATGTATTCGCCAAGACGGAAGCACTCCTCGCCCAGGCGGAAACCGATCTCGTCGTCCCGATCACCCAGCTCGTAATCGAAATACCACTGCCCGCCGGGCTTGCGCCGCAACAGCCCGATGCGGGCCGTCTTACCGTCCCGAAAATATCGGACGCGACAGGCGTCGCGAGATTTCTTCCATTCCAGCGGATCAAGGAATCCTTCGTGGTTGAGCGGAACCAGAAGATCATAGCCTTCTTCCCGATCTCCCTCCGGATGGTCTTTGCCGCGAGCGAGAACCAACCGCACGTGGTGGAAACTTGAGGGTAGTTCTTGTGCCTTGACCACGATCCGATCCTTCATTTCCCCCCCTGATACACCATTGGCAAAGGAACGTTCTTGATCTGGCGCAAGTGAGACGAGGCATGTGTTATCCGATGCCGGCGACTATCCGGAACGGTCGAGATGGGCCTGCGTCAGGATGACCGCGCCGATCGCCGCAGGCTGAACCGGAAGCTTCTCCCAGTTAAGCTCGCGCAGGTTCTTGAGCCCCTGGAACAGCCCGCAGTCGATAAGGATGCGGTGGCGCGCCGAGCGATGTCAAAGTCAGCATCGGTGTCCCTTTGCGGTTTTTAGGACAGGGAAGGTCCGGCTGCCGCCCAATCAGCACTGGGTCCAATCATGGTGTGGTGGGCGAGGTCGCCCGCGATCCGGACGTGCTGCCCGTTTGATCCTGGAACTCATATTGACGAGAATGGTGGAGATAGCCGTCGGTGGCGCGGATTCGGTCCGACAGGAGGCGTAGGCCATTCAGCACGACCAGAACGGTGCCGCCTTCGTGTCCGATCACCGCGAGCGGAAGCGGCAGGTCGAAGAACAGGCCGCCGGTCACAAGTACCAGCATGGCGCCGATCGCGAGGACGAGATTCTGTCGGATGATGACGGCCGTCCGCCGTGCAAGCCGGTGCGCATCGGCCAGCTTCTTCATGTCTTCCGACAGCAGGGCGACGTCGGCGGCCTGCAGTGCGACGTCCGACCCCGCCGCGCCCATGGCGATGCCGACGTCGGCGCGAGCCAATGCGGCGGCATCGTTGACGCCATCGCCGACGAAAGCGACCTTGCCATCACGCGCGAGGTCGCCGACCTGGAGCACCTTGTCCTGCGGCAGCATCTCGGCATGAACCTCGCCGGGCGCAAGGCCAAGTTCCGTACCGATGCGCAAGGCCACCGGCCTGCGGTCGCCGGTCATCATCACGATGCGGTTGACGCCACCGGCGCGGAGCGCGGCCAGCGCCGGGGCTGAGCTGGCTCTTGCTTCGTCCGCAACACTGACCGCCCCCAGAACGGTCGCACCGCGCCCAAGATAGACCACGGTCTGAGAACTGTCGGCGAGTTCACGGAACGCCGGATCATCGACGGAGGCGCCCATGTCCTCGACGAGGTGAGCGTTGCCGGCCCATATCGGGCCGAAGGAATCGTAGCCGACGATGCCGGCGCTCGGATGCGACGTAACGTCCACGACCGCCACCGGCTCAACGCCATGAACCAGGGCCTCACGACGGATGGCGGCAGCGATGTGATGCTCGGAATGCGCTTCCAGCCCGGCAAGGAGCGAAAGGAAACGGCGATCCTCACCATCCAGGGCGACAATGCGCGTAACCTCTGCACGTCCATTGGTCAGGGTCCCGGTCTTGTCGAACGCGAAGGTATCGACAGCGGCGAGCGTTTCGAGCGCACCGCCCCCCTTGAACAGCACGCCGCCTCGCGCCGCGGCGGAGAGCGCCGACAGGATCGCTGCCGGGACTGAGATGACGATCGCGCAGGGACTGGCGGCGACCAGGAGTGTCGCGGCCTTGTAGAGGGCCTGTTCCCAGTCGCGGCCAAGCCAATAGAAGACCGCAAGGGCCAGAGCGGAGCCCAGCAGGACACCGACCGTATAACGCTGGCCGAACCACGCGCTGAAGCGCTCGGACGGCGCCTTCGCTTCCTGCGCCTCGGTGACGAGCTGGATCATGCGCGCGATCGTGCTGTCGCCGACCGTCCTGGTGACGGTCACGTCAAGGACCCCGTCAAGATTGACGGTCGCCTCGAAAACCTGCTCGCCCGGTTCCTTGGAGACCGGCATCGACTCACCGGTGATATTGGCTTCGTCGATTCCGCCACGGCCATGCAGGATCACACCGTCGGTCGGCACGCGTGCGCCCGGACGCAGCACCACCACATCGCCGACGGCAAGCTCCGCAGCAGGAACCTCCACCGTGGTCCCGTCCTCTCCTTTGCGGAAAGCCGTCTCCGGCCGGAGCGCCATGAGCGCCTCAACAGCCCTGCGCGCGCGTCCCAATGCCTGGTGCTCAAGCGTGGTCGACACGCTGAACAACGTCAGCAACACCGCGCCTTCGAACGGCGCCCCGACGATCGCCGCCGCCACGGCCGCGACGACCATCAGAAGATCGATGTCGAGGATATGATCGCGCCACAACGCCGTCAGGGCGCTCCAGGTGGCGGGAAGTCCTCCGGCCAAATAGACCATCGCCAGACCGGGAGATCTTAGAATGGAAAGGCCTTCCGCCGGCGGCCAGGTCCCGGCGACGGCCAGCATCATCCCGAGGACCGCAATTGCCGACATGACGGTCTGGAAATCGAGCGACAGACGTTTCATCGTCACACCGCCCGGCCGATCACGGAACCGATCAATGCGGTCGAGGCCATCGCGACAGCGCCCCAGAACACCACCCGGATAGTCGGTTTCCAGATGCTGGCGCCGCCCGCCCGTGCCCCGATTGCGCCGAGGATGGCAAGACCGATGAGGCAAGCAAGGGACACGGTCCATGCAGCCGTTCCGGCCGGCGCAAGCAGGGCGACGATCAACGGCAAAACCGCACCCGCCGCAAACGTGACCGCCGAGGTCAGCGCAGCTTGAACCGGTCTTGCCATCACATGGCTCGCCAATCCGAGTTCATCCCGCGCATGGGCTTCGAAGGCATCCTTCGCCATCATCTGTTCGGCGACCTGCCGGGCCAGCTCTGGGGCCACGCCGCGCTGCTCGTAGATTGCCGCGAGTTCGGCCAACTCGGCCTCCGGCTGCGTCGCCAGCTCGTGCCGTTCCCGCGCCATGTCGGCTTCCTCGGTATCGGCCTGCGAACTGACCGACACATATTCGCCCGCCGCCATCGACATCGCCCCGGCCACCAGACCGGCAACACCGGCAACAAGGATCTCATGCGAGGCGTTGGTCGCCGCGGCGACACCGACGATCAGGCTCGACGTCGAGATCAACCCGTCATTGGCACCCAGTACAGCCGCCCGAAGCCAGCCTATCCGTTCGATGAGATGATTTTCCTTGTGAAGGGCGCGCATGAATGGTGCTCCGAGCAGTGATTGTGTGTGCAGCGGGATGATGCTGCGTCGACGCAACCTCATTCCGTGATGGAAGGAAAACGCAGAAAAATGTTCAGTTTAGAATTATTCTAACTAAAGGACTAATTCAAGATACAACCGGCCTTTGGAACCTCACTAGCCAACCACACGGTCTACGGCCATTGGGCGATCACCGGATCCCGGCAGGTCTGCGATCAAGACCAAGATCGCTCGCCCGCCGGACGACCCGGTGTCACCCACAGATAGACAGCTTCGAGGCTAAGCCTACTCGCAAGGCAACCATCGCTAGTCCAATTCCGTCTCCGGCGACGTACCGATGGTACTGCCATCGCCATCGCCAGAACTACGACTATAATAGTCGTTCTTGGCTTATTTTGCGAGCCAAAAGGCGCTGCTGGTTCCGTCGCTAGGGAGCGATCCAGTGAAACTGATTCGGTCGTTCTGAATGAAGGCCCCGACCTTTGGGTCGGGGCCTTGCGGGGGAGCCTCAGTCGGCGCGCCTGCCGTTGGGGCGGGACCAGATTAGCGAGAAGGTATCTTCGCCCTCGTCGTCGAAGAGGTTGGCGTAGATCGGGGCGTTGAAGCTCGGATCGTCGAGCTTGAGGCCCAGATAGTCGCGACCCTCGTTGGAGCGCTTGGACCAGGCGGCGCCGATCTCGGCGCGGCCGACCAGGACCCGGTGGCTGGGGGCGTTCTCGCCGGCGGCGCGCTGGTCGGGGACGATGCGCACGTTCTTGGCCTGGACGCTGAGGGTGACGATGTCGCCGGTGAACTCGTTCGAGCCGGTCTTCTTAAAGGTGCCGATGGTCGCCATTGTAAATCTCCGTTTTCCGTTCCCGAGCCCGCACCATGCGGTCTCGATGGCGATCGGCAGGCCGGAGGCGATCGACGGCGCACCCCTTGCTCAGGGTCCCCGGCGCAGTTGCGCGCTGGGGGTGAGAATGGGGCTAGACAGCCAAGGAGGGCTTTCTTGTTGCGCGCGGAATGACGGCGCAGCCGGCAGGGGAAGAAAGTTTGACGCGGCTGTTGCGGCATAGGCGATCGAGGCGAAGCCGGTCTTCAGCCAGATCAGGCCATTGGAGAGACCGTTTGGAGCGATCGAGGCACGGTCAGACAACGGAGAAAATGGTGCCCTCCCGCACCGAAAAGCCGGCGCCACGGCAGGGTTCAGCGGCTTCGTCTCCTCCCGCCAAGCCAACGTTGCTGCCTCCTGACCTCCCGTCGCCCTGAAAGAGATCGCCGCGCCGAATGTCCGGTGCCCCGCCAAGACATGGCTCTGCCCATACGGCGCTTCAGGGAGGTAATCGAGAACTACATAGGACTCTATTTCGTGGTGTAGCCGCCATTGACGAGAATCGTCTGGCCCGTCATCCACCAGCCGTCAGAGACCATGAAGCGAATATACGGGACGATGTCCTCAATGTCGGTGAGGCCGGTCTTCGAGTATCCCGACAGAGCTGCGGCGGTCTTATGGTAGGCGACGGCATCGGCGCCTTCGGCCGGATAGAAGAACGGCGTATCCATCGGACCTGGACCAATTGCCGTCACTGAGATGCCACGCTCGCCGAACTCCTTGGAGGCTGCGCGGGTAAAGTGTTCGACCGGAGCCTTGGTGCCGGCATAGCTAGAATAGAAGGGCGTGAAGGCGCCGAGCAAAGAGGTGACGACCGTCACCAGCTTGCCGTTGTCGTTCAGGTGCTTGCCGGCTTCCTTGATGAAGAAGAAGGCCGTCTTGGAGTTGACGGCGCTCATCCCGTCATATTCGGCCTCGCTGATCTCGACGATGGGCTTCTTCAGTACCTTGCCGACGGTGTTGATGGCGATGTCCGGACGGCCGATGGCGGCGACAGCATCGGCGAACAGTTTCTCGACGGCCCCGGCGCTGGTCAGGTCGGCCTGGAAGACCACCGCTTCCGCGCCCGCAGCCTTGACGGCGGCAACGGTCGCATCGGCATCCGCCTTGCTGGCGGCGCTGTTGTAGTGGATCGCAATGGCTTTCGCGCCATGGGCGGCGAGATCGCGGGCGATCAGTCCGCCGAGGTTCTTCGCCCCTCCGGCGATGATGACGGTTTTGCCTTTGATGCTGTGATCGGTCATGGACGGCCTCCTTTGCCGGGCTGCAATCGCACCGGCGACCGCTTTTGTTGAGCAACCATATCCGCTAGGATTGGCCAATAAAGCTGATCATTCTGACATCACTTGTCAGAAAATCAGCACAATTGGAGTTCTGACTGTTTGGACCGCGTCGATCTGTTCCGCATGTTTGTGCGTGTCGTTGAATGTGCGAGTTTCACCCGCGCGGCCGACACGCTGGGCGTTCCGCGGTCCTCCGTATCGGCCGGCATTCAGGAATTGGAGGGACGGGTTGGGGCGCGGCTGCTACACCGCACGACCCGCAAGGTCTCCCCGACACAGGACGGCATCGCCTTCTATAAGCGCTGCCAGCGGGTCATCGCCGACGTCGAGGATACGGAAAATCTTTTCCGGCAGACCGCCGCCAAACCGTCGGGCAAGCTGCGGGTCGATGTCCCGGGGCGGATCGGGCGTCTGATCATCGCGCCGGCTTTGCCCGGCTTCCTCGACAAATTTCCCGAGATCGACATCGACCTCGGCGTCACCGACCGCTCGGTGAACCTGGTCGAAGACAGCATCGACTGTGTGCTGCGTGTGGGGCCGCTCAACGACTCAGGCCTGATCGCGCGGCCTATTGGAAAGTTGCTACTGATCAACGTCGTCAGCCCAGCCTATGTGACGCGGCATGGCACGCCAGGCTCTCCTGAAGATCTGGGAGATCACTGGGCGGTCAATTATGCTTCTCCGACCAGCGGCCGTGTTGAGGATTGGGAGTGGCTGGAGCAAGGGAAGCTGCATCGGGTTCCGTTGCGCGGGCGGGTCACTGTCAACAGCGCCGAGGCCTACATCGCCTGTTGCCTCGCAGGCCTCGGCATGATCCAGATCCCAGCCTATGACGTGAAACAGCATCTTGAGGCGGGAGAATTGGTCGAGGTGATGCCCGGCCATCGAGCCGAGCTGATGCCTATGACGTTACTCTATCCCCACCGCCAGCACCTTTCACACCGGCTGCAGGTATTTGCCGATTGGCTTGAGACGCTGCTGAAGGACAAGCTCTTATGAAGAGCAAAAGCCACCCGGGATCCGAAACGCCTGCGCTCAAGCGGTCCGGATGACCGAAGCGTCCTCGCCGATCATGCGTTAGAGGCAGTTTTTGCAGACGTCAGGATTACCGATCGGGCCAGACGCGACTGGCAAAGATCATGGTGAGGCCGAACGCAGCGATCCTGATGAATTGCACGTTCATCTTCACAAAGGCCAACGACTGACCGGCGGGTTCCTAACCCCAGCTCCCGGCCGCCAGCCATTTGAGCGCGGACAGGCTTGGCATGAACAGATATTCGCCGCCCTTCATGACATTGAAAGTCTGCACACCGTCGATGCGCTTGCGCGCCGGCGCCTGCGGGATCGTGAACCGGCCATCATCCTCATGCAGGCCAACGATCGGATCGCGCTCTTCGCCAAGGTCGACGAAATTGCCTCGGTTGATCCACTCCTGCTGCATGAACTCGATCGTGTCGTAGGCACGCGCGCTGATGAAGATGAAGAACAGGCCGCGATCGCCGTTGGCATCGTCCTCAGGCCCCACATCCTCGGAATAAACCGGCCCGAAGGTCGAGGAACGGCGAATGATGCGGTGGATGTTGACGTCGGTGAGCAGCGTCAACTCGGAATCGCGGGGATTGAGCCGTCGCATATGGCAGCCGAGCGGCACGACGCGGCCTTTGGGATCGTCCTTGAAGGTGAAGTCGTTGTTGCGCTGCGGATCGGCGCCGAGGTCGGGATCGTCGTGATCGTGCGCCAGCGTCAAGGGTGCGCCGGAGCGCCAGCGCCCGAACATCTTGGCGGCAAGGCGCTCGCGTTCCTCCGGCGTGTCGCCATGTGCCTTGAGGAAGGCGTTGAAGCAACCGACCCGGCTGTTATACTTGCGCATTACGACGAAGGTGCCGTTCCTTCCGAGAACCGCAGGCTCGGGCATGCCGAGCGGCTGGCCGTTCTCGCTCTCATAGCCGAGGATGAATTCGCCGGCCTTGATCGGCCGCTCCTCGCCTGGCAGCGGATCAACGCCGCTGCCCTCCACTGCGGGCTGGGAGATCGAATCCCGGAAACCGAACGGGTTTTTCGCGCCGTCCGGCGCGCCGAAGCGATGCTCGCCGAGCAAGGTGACGCCGCTGCTCCGGTCGAGTTCGGTGCGCGCCGTCGCCAGCGCCTTGTCGAGCGCATCATCGTCGACCGCGTAGATGGTCAGCGCGAGATGGCAGTTGCCCGGCTTGAACACGTCTTCCCAGTTTTCCGGCGCGTTGGGTCCGAAGTCGCGAAGCTGCTCCGCGCGTGCGGCCATGCCCTGCTGGAACGGGAGCGGAAAGGTCTTGAGCTGGGCGTCGGGAACGCCGAGCGCCTTCAGACCCTCGAAGCTGAGCGCAGCGCCGATCCAGAAATCGAGATCCTCGCTCCAATTGTCGGCCGAAGCGATATGCGGTGCCAGCCGGCCGAGAAGATTGCGGGCTCCCGCTGCCTCGTCGAAATGGAGCATGGCGTGAACGCCGACATAGGGTTCCGGCCGGCTTCTGAGGATCAGCGCCTGGATGTCCTGCAGGTCGAGCGTGACGCTATCCCGCGAGAAGTGCTCTTTTAGTTTCTGAAGGATCGCCATGGCTCAGCCCACCTTGTCCAGGAATTCGTTGACGGCATGTTCGAGCCGTTGGAGCCGGCGCACATCGACGACGGTGACCTGCGGATTGGCGACGAACCAGCCGGCGGCGGTGATCTGATGCTCGGCGATGAAGTCCTTGACCTCGGGGCTGGCGATGCCCGGCCAGCCCTCGACCGAGGCGAAGATCAGGTCCATCAGATCGGGGATCTTGGTGGCGAAGTCGTTGATATAGGTGTCCCAGTCGCCGTCATAGGCGGTGGCGAACAGGATGCGGGTGTCGTTGTCGAAGAACACGAACCGCATGTTGTGCAGCGTGCCGACCTTCTGCGCCCCGTCGAAATTGTCGTTCACCAGCCCGAATATGCGTTTCAGCCGATCCGCGCCGCCGGGCTTGAGGTTGGCGATGGCGGTGAGCTCGGAGACATTGCCGGACTGCGCGCCGACGCGACCGGCCGAGCCGGCTGTGCCCTTGAGGTCGGGATTATGCTTCGTCACCATCTGCTCGAGGGCGAGCTTGGCGAGCTGTGGCGCATCGCCAACCACTTCCTCGATGCGGCGGCGGATGGCCTGCAAGCGGGTTTCATCGATCTGCGGGGTTTCTTCGGTCTCGGCCATGGCTGGCCTCCTTTCGTGATTGCGTGTGACGATCGGATCGTCAGTCCGGAATGACGTCGATGCTCGCCGGCTCGACGCGCGGTTGCGCGTTCATTTCGTGGCGGTAGCGGGTGGATCGTTCATAGGCGGCGATGCGCACGCGCATGATCGAGCCGAGTGGCTGATGATCGCGGATACCGTGCCAGGGATTGAACGACAGCACATCATCGCCGTAGACGCGCCGCGCCGGCGAATAGGCCTCCTGTGGCGGGATGCGCAGGGTCGCGATCGGCTGGTGCGGCGAAAGGTCTTCCGGCCAGAGCACGGCGGCGTCCTCGACCGGCATCCTGTCGAGATCGGCACAGAGCTGAGCACGGAGCTGATACTCTGCGCCTTGCTCGCGGAAATGTTCAACCACCAGATCGCGCATGGTGGAATCCTCAACCGCGCCGACATCCTTGCCGGTCAGTGCACGGACGTTGTCGGAGAACGGCGCGGCACTGATCTTGGCGATATGGTCGCCGAAGCGGATCGCCGCCATCGAATGATAGGTTTCGCCCAGCAGATGGTTATTGTCGCGAGCGAGCCCGCGCAGCGTGGCGCCGGGCTCGACGCCGACCGCTTCGACTGCCGCCTCCACGCCGCGCGCGACCCCAGCCATCGCTCGCTGGAGAAAGGCCGGGTTCTGGGCATTCTTCTCCAGAAGGCTGATGAGCTGGCGATATTTACCGATCGTGCCGAAGCTCAAGGTCGGGATGTTGACGAGCAGGAAATCCTGGTTGTGGCCCTGGTCTTCGGGGAGAAGCCGCTCGCCATCGACACCGATCACCTTGATCGCCATGCCACGCGGCGCGGGAATGGTATCGGAGTGGATGTCGCCCGGCGCCGAAGAGAGGCGGATCACCACCGGATAGTTGGCGGGTCGGGCGAACAAGCCCTGGCGCAGATGCGAGGGCAGTTCATGAACGATCAGTTCGCCCTTCAGGAACCCATGGCTTTTGGCATGGGCGTCGCGCACGGCGTGGCGATGACGCTCGAAGGCCCGCCGGTTGGTGGTGGCCATGATCTCGAGGATCTCGGCGGTCAGCCGCTCCTCGTCCTCGCCGAGAACCTCCACGTCCGGGGAATAGCCAATGTAGGTTTGAGCCAAGAGCGCTCCTTCACACTGAGATTTCGTTGCCCAGGAACGATTTCGAGTCGAAATCGCCGTTGATTTAGGATATCAGTTGATATCTGGTTTCACTGAGAACGCGGAACCTCCGAAAAGGTTTCGCACGTCTCGCCCGTTGGTTGGAGAACGAACCCATGCCGCTTACGCGCAAGGACACGCAGCGCCAGACGCGGGACCGGCTGATCGCGGCCGCGCATTCCTCGATTATCGAGGAGGGGGTCGCTGCCATGTCGATTCGCAACATCTGCAGCGCCGCAGGGCATTCGCAGGGCGCCTTCTACTCGAACTTCGCCAGCAAGGATGATCTGCTGGTCGAGATCCTGCAAAGCCATATCCAGGACGAGGTCACACTGCTTCGCGACCTGGTCGCGCACTGCTCCGGCGACGATATCGAGGCGACGCTGCAGGTGCTGGCCGCGCGGCTCGCGAAGTTGGCCGACGAGGCACAATGGTCACTGCTCTCGATCGAATTGCAGCTCCATGCCCGGCGCGATCCGGCTTTCGCCGAGCGGCACCGGGAGGGCAAGGCGGCCTGCTATCGGATGTTCGGTGAGCTCGTCGCCGATCTGACGCAACGCTTCGCACTTCGTCCGGCCTTGCCGCCGATGCAGACCGGTATCGGTCTTTACGCGCTCTGGATGGGACTGGCGGTGCAGGGCGATGTCGAAGGCGCCATGCCGCGCGACGAGATGCTCGTCGGCTTCTTCCGCGCCATGGCAGGACTGGGTTCGTCGCATGAGGAGCAGGCGTATTCGTGAGCGGGATCGTTTCAGATCGTCGACGCATCGGCTGCGATGAGCACGGACACCCGCTCGTCGGCGAGGTGGATGAGCATCGGCGCTTCCATATCCGCTTCCGCGCCCGGGACGCCGACATCGACGAACTCGGCCATGTCAACAATGCGGTCTGGGTGACCTGGATTCAGGATGCGTCGGTGGCGCATTGGCTGACGGCCGCGCGGCCGCAGGATCGCGACCGGTTCGTCGCGGTCGTGCTGCGCCATGAGGTGGACTATCGCGGCAATGTCCGGGCGGGAGACGAGGTCAGTGCGATCACCTGGGTCGTCCGAGCGCCGCGGGGTGCCCGCTATGCACGATGTGTCGAATTCCATGCCGAAGACGGCCGGACGATCGTCGCCTCGCTGACCCAATGGGCCCTGGTCGATCGGGAAACCGGCAAGCTGGCCCGCGTCCCGGTGGAGGTGGCGGCTCCGTTTCTAAGTGACGATACCGCGCAGAAGGAAATTGGATGAGCGATATCAGGAAAGTGGCGGTTCTCGGCACGGGAGTCCTCGGGAGCCAGATCGCCTTCCAGACGGCCTATAGCGGCTTCGATGTTGTCGCCTACGACATCAGCGAGGAAGCGCTCGAACAGGCGCGCGCACGGCTGGCGGCGCTCGTCGAAACCTACACGAACGAGGTGTCGGGCGCGGCTGGCGGCAAGGCGGCCGGGGCGCTCAAGCGGATCGCTCTGCTGAGCGATCTCGGCGCGGCCGTCGCGGACGCGGACCTCGTGATCGAGGCGGTTCCGGAGGGTCTTTCGATCAAGCAGGCGCTCTACGAGAAACTGGCGGGGCTCGCGCCGGACAGGACGATCTTCGCCACCAATAGCTCGACCCTGCTGCCGAGCGACCTGAAGGCTTACACCGGCCGACCGGATCGGTTTCTGGCGCTGCACTTCGCCAACAGCATCTGGAAGTTCAACACCGCCGAGGTGATGGGCACGGACGACACCGATCCGGCCGTGTTCGATGCCCTGATCGCCTTCGCCTCCGCCATCGGCATGGTGCCGATCCCGGTGCGCAAGGAGAAAGCGGGTTACGTCCTCAATTCGCTTTTGGTGCCGCTCCTGAACGCGGCCGCCGATCTGGCGGCCGGCGGCTATGCCGAGCCGGAAGATGTCGACAAGGTCTGGCGGATCGCCACCGGCGCGCCGATGGGGCCGTTCCAGATCTACGACATCATCGGATTGAACACCCCCTACAACATCCTCTCGCATGGCGACGAGCATGCTCAGTCGCTCGCCGCCTGGCTGAAGGAAAACTACATCGACAAGGGCAGGCTCGGCATCGCCTCGGGCGAAGGCTTCTACAGCTACAAGCCCTCCGCAGACTGATCCCAACAAGAAGAACAGGAGTTCGCCATGCACTATAGCAGCGGAAACTATGAAGCCTTCGTGCGTCCCCGCAAGCCCGAGGGCGCCGACAAGAAGACGGCCTGGTTTGTCGGTTCGGGGCTGGCGGGGCTTGCCGGCGCGGCCTTCCTGATCCGCGACGGCGGCGTTTCCGGCGACCGCATCACCATCCTTGAAGAGCTGGAAATCCCTGGTGGCGCGCTCGATGGTCTGGACGTGCCCGAAAAGGGCTTCGTCATTCGCGGCGGCCGCGAAATGGAAGAACATTTCGAGTGCCTGTGGGACCTTTATCGCTCGATCCCCTCGCTGGAGATCGAGGACGCCAGCGTGCTCGACGAGTTCTACCGGCTCAACAAGGACGATCCCAACTTTTCGCTCCAGCGCACGACGCAGAACCAGGGCCAGGACGTGCCCGACAAAGCGCTGTTGACGCTAAACGACAAGGCCCAGAAGGACCTGCTCTCGGTCTTCCTCGCGACGCGCGAGGAGATGGAGAACAAGCGTATCAACGAGGTCTTCGGCGAAGACTTCCTCAAAAGCAATTTCTGGCTCTACTGGCGCACCATGTTCGCCTTCGAGGAATGGCATTCCGCGCTGGAGATGAAGCTCTACCTGCACCGCTTCATCCATCATATCGGCAGTCTCGCCGACTTCTCCTCGCTCAAGTTCAACCGCTATAACCAGTATGAATCGATGGTCCTGCCGCTGGTGAAGTGGCTGACCGATCACGGCGTCACGTTCCGCTACGGCGTCGAGGTCACCGATGTCGATTTCGACATCCAGCCCGGCCGCAAGCAAGCGACCCGCATTCACTGGAAAGAGCGCGGCGTCGAAGGCGGCGTCGATCTCGAGCCAGACGATCTCGTCTTCATCACGATCGGCTCGCTGACCGAGAATTCCGACAATGGCGACCACAGGACGCCGGCGAAGCTCAATGAAGGACCGGCGCCGGCCTGGGACCTGTGGCGCCGCATCGCCGCGAAGGATCCGGCCTTCGGCCGCCCCGACGTGTTCGGCGCCCATATCCCGGAGACGAAATGGGCCTCCGCCTCCATCACTGCCCTCGACGCCCGCATTCCGGCCTATGTCGAGAAGATCACCAAGCGGAACCCCTTTACCGGCAAGATCGTCTCCGCCGGTATCGTCACGGTGAAGGACTCGGCGTGGCTGCTGAGCTGGACGGTTCATCGCCAGCCGCATTTCAAGAAGCAGCCCAAAGATCAGATGATCGCCTGGTTCTACGCGCTCTTTGTCGATTGCCCCGGCGACTTCGTGAAGAAGCCGATGCAGGAATGCACCGGTGAGGAGATCACCCAGGAATGGCTCTATCACCTCGGCGTGCCGGTCGAGGACATTCCCGAACTCGCGGCATCCGGCGCCAGCACCGTTCCCACGATGATGCCCTATATTACCGCCTTCTTCATGCCGCGCCAGGCGGGTGACCGGCCGGACGTGGTGCCGGAGGGCGCGGTCAACTTCGCCTTCATCGGCCAGTTCGCGGAATCGAAGCAGCGGGACTGCATCTTCACCACGGAATATTCGGTGAGAACCCCGATGGAGGCCGTCTACACGCTGATGAATGTCGAGCGCGGCGTGCCGGAGGTCTTCAACTCGACCTATGATATTCGTACACTTCTTGCTGCGATCGGTCCGCTGCGGGACGGCAAGGGCATCGATCTTCCCGGACCGGCCTTCCTGCGCAAGCTGCTGATGAAGAAGCTCGAAGGCACGGAGATCGCCAAGCTGCTCGAAGAGTTCCATCTGATCGAGGAGTGAACAAAGACCGGAAGGCACGCGCGGCGTGTGAAAGGTGATGAATGGCCGACGACGATCAGAAGAGCGAACGCGCCGCCGAGGTGACTGGGGCGCACGGCCATCATCACCATCATGAGCCGGACGGCGAAACGCCGTCCGGTCACGTCGACCATGATCCGGTCTGTGGCATGGTGGTCGATCCCGCCAGGACCGCTCACAAGGCTGAGTATGAAGGCGAGCGTTACGCCTTCTGCTCGGCCGGCTGTAAGGCGAAGTTCGACGCCGACCCCGTGCATTATGCAGCACGGGTAGCGCATGCCGAGCCGCACCATGAGGGTGCTGCTACCCATGGCGATCATTCCCACCCTAGCCACACCCATAGACTTGATCGCCATGAGCATCACCCCGTTGCGGCGTTAACGGCAGCCGTAACGGAGGGCACGATCTGGACCTGCCCGATGCATCCGGAAATCCGCCGGGACGCGCCGGGCAGTTGTCCGATCTGCGGCATGGCGCTGGAGCCGCTGATCGCGGCGGCGGATGCCGGACCCAGTCCCGAACTTGCCGATATGACCCGGCGCTTCTGGATCGGCCTCGCGCTCGCCTTGCCCGTGTTCCTGCTGGAGATGGGCGGCCACCTGATCCCGGCGCTGCACCATCTGGTGCCGATGCACATCTCGATCTGGATCCAGTTCGCCCTGGCGACGCCGGTGGTGCTGTGGGCCGGATGGCCGTTCTTCGCGCGTGGCTGGGCGTCGATCGTCAACCGCAGCCTCAACATGTTCACGCTGATCGCGATGGGGACCGGCGTCGCCTGGGGATACAGCATCGTCGCGACATTCGCGCCGCAGCTCTTCCCGCAGGCTTTCCGTGACGCTGATGGCGCGGTCGCGGTCTATTATGAGGCGGCCGCCGTCATCACCGTGCTGGTGCTGCTTGGTCAGGTTATGGAGTTGCGCGCCCGGGAACAGACGTCCGGCGCGATCCGCGCGCTTCTCAATCTCGCGCCGAAGACCGCACGACGCATCGGGGCAGACGGTGTGGAAGAAGATGTGCCGGTCGAGGCGATTGCGATCGGCGAGCGGCTCAGGGTCCGGCCCGGGGAAACCGTGCCGGTGGATGGCGTGGTCGAGCAGGGGCGCTCATCGATCGATGAATCGATGGTGACCGGCGAATCCATGCCGGTGACGCGCGTAGTCGGCGAAGCGGTCGTAGGAGGGACGCTGAATCAGACCGGCGCGCTCGTCATCCGGGCGGAAAAAGTCGGGCGCGACACGATGCTGGCTCGCATCGTCCAGATGGTCGCGGATGCCCAGCGCTCGCGTGCGCCGATCCAGCGCATGGCTGATCAGGTGTCGGGCTGGTTCGTGCCGGTCGTCATCGCCGTAGCGCTGCTCGCCTTCGCGGCCTGGGGTGTATGGGGGCCGGAGCCGCGGCTGGCGCATGGCCTGATCGCCGCCGTTTCCGTGCTGATCATTGCCTGTCCCTGCGCGCTCGGGCTTGCGACGCCGATGT
>NZ_JAYRYM010000024.1:0-28009 GCF_041917035.1 Devosia sp.
AGTCCTACCGGCAGGAGAGTTCGCCGGTGCTGCAGCGGCATTTCGGGCTGGCCAAGGAGCAGGCGGGCTACTGCCTGCGCAGCGTGCTGTGCGTGGGCAGCCAGAAGAAGGCGCAGATCACCACCTATTTCCCGCCCGACCTGGGCCGGCAGCTGCGCAAGGACGACTTCAACGACGTGCTGATCTTCCGCGCCGTGCAGAAGCGGCTGGGCATCCGCATGGCCGTGGCCCACTGCACCATCCGGGCCGAGGTCGCCGACGACCTCGTCGCCGCCGACCTCGGCGTCGCCAGGGGCTCGGCCATCCTCGCCGTCGAGATGCTCTACCAGGCCGCGGACCAGCGCAATGTCGAGTTCTCCGTCGCACGACACCCGGCCGACATCTTCTCCATCACCTACGACGCGCCAAACGATCTCAGCTGACCGGACGCGATGACCCGCGAGCGGTCCACCAGGACCGTATGGACAGAACCAAAACATTATAATAGCATGATAGTACGATCGAGTTTTCGATCTACCGAGGGGAGGTACCATCATGAACAGACCAAGCACCGGACTCCTGCGCCCATACGCCATGGGCATGGGTCGCCGGGATTTCCTGAAGCGGACCGCGGCGGTCGGGCTGACCGCGGCCCTGGCAACGCCGGCGCTCGCGCAGAATGCCCGCATCAAGATTCCGCTCCTGTCGTGGATGTGGAACGAGCCGGGCCGCGGCGATGCGTGGCGGGCGATGCTGGCGAAGTTCCACGCCGAACAGAGCGACGTGTTCATCGAGGAAGCCGGTGCACCGTTCAACGAGTACACCAACAACATGCTGATCCAGTCCCAGTCCGGGGCGATCAACGGCGCGCTGTTCCACACCACCCCCGACCTGGTCGTGCGGCTGCTGCGCGGCGGGCACCTCGAATCGCTGCAGGACGTGGTCGACAAGCTGGGCATCGGCAGCACGCTGAGCGCCGCGCATGACCATCTGCGCGTCGACGGCAAGGTGCACGGCCTCGACATCGTGACGGTGAAGTTCGGGCTGCTCTACAACTCGGCGCTGTTCGAAAGCGCCGGCGTCGGGGTGCCGACCTCTCCCGAGGAATGGGTGCAGGCCTCGATCGCGCTGACCAAGTCTCCCGACCAGTTCGGCATCTACTCGCCGCACCTGATGAGCGAGCCGGGCGACTTCTGGTTCATCCTGCAGCAATGGGCGGTGATGTTCGACGGCCTGTGGGCCAAGGGGCGCACGCCGCTCGTCAACTCGGCCCCGGTGATCGAGGGGCTCAAGCTCTTCAAGACCATGTACGACAAGGCCATGCCGCGCGGCACCGACACCGCCACGGCCAACCAGATGTACGCCAATGGCCGCATCGCCCAGCAGCTGATCGTTTCGGCGGCCGTCAATATCTGGTCCAGCTCCGGGCCGCAGATCTACCCCTCGCTGCGCAGCGTGGTGCCGCCCGGCCCGAGCGGCAAGGCGATCACCCGCATCCACCCGATCTGCGTCAACGCCAATGCCTCGGACGACGAGAAGGCCGCCGGCAAGGCCTTCGTCGAGTGGCTGTACCGCCCGGAAAACTACCAGGAACTGATGGAACGGTGCCTCGACGTGGTGCCGCCCTATCCGGGCGCGATCCGCGAGGAGTATCTCGCCAAGCAGTTCTGGGCCGACGGCTACCTGAAGGGCGAGGCGATCACGCCGCTCGAGATCATGGGCGACTACATCTTCTTCAACCAGGAGTTCGGCAACGTCGTCATGGACAAGTTCTCCGAAGCGCTGGTCGCCGACCGGCCGGTCGAGGATGCCATGGCCGATGCCCAGCAGGAGCTGGAGAAGGCGTCGGAGCGCCTGTTCGACGGCTTCACCCTGTAGTGGTCGATCACTGAGGTTGCCGGGGGCGTTCCGCGGAACGCCCCCGTGGCGTCTGGTTGGCGGGGTCTTCGCCCCAGGCTTCCGGGGTATCTGGCACGCATCGGGCAAATATCGAGCGGGTATCGCAGTCAGCATGGCAGAGCAGGTCGACGAGCGCGCGGGGTTCACGCTGCGGCACCGGCGGGCCCGGGGGAGTTCCCTGGCCTACACGCTGGTCTTTCTGATCGTCGCCTACCTGGCGGTCTTCATCCTCCTGCCGATCGCGCAGCAGTTCCTGACCAGCTTCTCCAACAACGTGGTCGGTGTCGACAAGGTCCAGTGGGTCGGGCTGCGCAACTACGAACGGCTGTTCGAGGACGACGACTTCTGGTTCGCCGTTCGCGTCACCTTCACCTACATGCTGTTCGTCGTGGTCGGGGCCGTGTCCCTCGGGCTGCTCTCCGCGCTGCTGCTCAATCGCCGCTTTCGCGGCCGCAACGTGGCGCGCAGCGTGATCGCCGTACCGTGGGCGTTTCCCGAAATTTCCGCCGTCCTCGTCTTTCTGTGGATGTGCAACCCGACATTCGGCGTGATGAACGTCTTCGCCCGGCTGTTCCCCGGCATCGAGCAGAACCTGAACTGGCTGTCCGACCCCAAGCTGGCCATGCCGCTGGTCATCGCCCTGTCGATCTGGAAGGCCTTCCCGTTCACCTTTCTCGTCATTCTTGCCGCGCTGCAGGCGGTGCCGCGCGAGCTCTACGAGGCAGCCGAGGTGGACGGTGCCACGCGCCTGCAGCAGCTGCGCCACATCACCATCCCCGAGATCACCCCGACCCTGATGCTCATGGCCGTGCTGATGTCGATCTTCTCGTTCAAGCAGTTCACCCTGATCTGGCTGACCACCGGCGGCGGCCCCTATGGCGGCATCACCGAGACGCTGGTCCTGCGCATCTACCAGACGGCCTTCCGCTTCTTCGACCTGGCTTACGGCGCGACGCTCGGGGTCTCGGGATTCGTCATCGTGCTCGGCCTGACGCTGCTGTTCGTCTATGCCCAGCAGCGGCTCGACCGCACGAGGAGGCGTTGAGGCCATGAACGCTGCCGCCCACCTGCGCTACAGGCTCCGCCGGTTCGGCGCGGGCGTGGCGTTCTACGTTCTCATCATCGGTTTCTGCGCGGTGGTGCTGTTCCCGGTCTACTGGATGATCGTCAATGCGATCCAGCCGTTGAGCTACGGCATGCAGTACCCGCCGCCGCTGATCCCGCAGGAGCTCAGCTTCCTGCCGTTCGCGACGCTGTTCGAGAACTTCCCGGTCGCCCGCTGGCTGGTGAACTCGCTGCTGCTGGCGGGCATGACGACGCTGATCGTCCTGGCGCTCGCGGTACTGGGGTCCTTCGCCATGACCTTCCTGAGGTGGCGCGGCAAGGCGGCCTTCGGCCTGCTGCTGCTGATGACGCAGATGCTGCCCGAGGCCCTTGTCGTCATTCCGGTCTATGCCATGTATCGCAACCTCGGCCTGTCGGACAGCCTGCCGGCCCTGTCGCTGGTCGATGCCGCGTTCATCCTGCCGATCTGCATCTGGGTGCTGAAGAACTCCTTCGATTCCATCGCCGAGGAAATCTACGAGGCGGCGCTGATCGACGGCTGTTCGCCGCTCGGGGCGCTGATCCGAACGCTGCTGCCGCTGTCCGCGCCCGGCCTGGTGGCGGTCAGCGTCGTGGCCTTCTTCTACGCCTGGAACGAGTATCTGTTCGCGGTCACGCTGGTCACCTCGCCCGATATCCGGCCGGTGGCGGTTGGCCTCGCCTCGCTCAAGGTGATGCTCGACACGCCGATCGACCGGGTGCTGGCGGCGGCCCTGTTCTTTTCCATCTTTCCGGTGATCTTCTACCTGCTGATCCAGCGGTACATCGTCGCCGGGCTCAGCGCCGGGGCAGTCAAGGGTTAGGACTTGAGGGGGAGCACATGGACATCACCTGCGTCGTCGACGCGAGGGCCGAACTGGGCGAAGGCACCATCTGGGATCCCGTCGAGGGCGTCCTGTGGTGGATCGACATCTGGCAGAAGCTCATTCACCGCTACGATCCGCGCACCGGCAGGGACGAGACCTGGCAGGCGCCGGAGTACCTGGGCTGCATCGGCCTGCGCGCCAGCGGCGGCCTGGTGCTGACCATGGCCTCGGGCTTCTACTTCTTCGATCCGGCGAGCGGCCGCTTCGAGGCCATCTTCGATCCCGAGGCGGACCTGCCCGACACGCGCTTCAACGACGGCAAGCCCGACCGGCAGGGCCGTTTCTGGTCCGGCTCGATGTTCGAGGCCCCCGGCAAGACGCCGCGGTTCATCGGCTCGCTCTATCGCATGGACAAGGACCTGTCGGTGCACCGGATGATCGAGGGGGTCGGTTGCTGCAACGGGCTGGCCTGGAGCCCGGACAGCCGGACGATGTATTTCTCCGACAGCCACACGCCGATCGTCAGGGCCTACGATTTCGATGCCGCGACCGGCGACATCGAGAACGAGCGGGTGTTCGTCGACCTTTCCGATTTCGGCGGCATTGCCGACGGCGCCACGGTGGATGCCGACGGCTGCTACTGGGTGACGATTCCGTTCAAGGGCCGCGTCGACCAGTACGATCCGGCCGGCAGGCGCATGCGGACGATTGCCATGCCGACGGATCTGCCGACCTGCTGCGAGTTCGGCGGGGAGGGCCTCGGCACGCTCTACGTCACCACGGCGGTGCTGCGGCGACCGGAGGAGACCTTCCGCGACCAGCGCAACCCGGGCGGACTGTTTGCCATCGAAACCGGTACCAGCGGGCTGACGCTGCCGCCGTTCGGCGGCTGAGCCGTCCCGTGGCTCAGGGTCGGCCGAGCGCCAGCCCGATCATCGCCTGGCCGAGCGCGAGGCCGCCGTCATTGGCCGGCACGCCGCCATGGGTGATCACCTCGAGGCCGCTCGGGGCGAGCGCGGCGAGCACGCCCTCGAGCAGCAGGCGGTTCTGGAACACGCCGCCCGACAGCGCGACGGCGTCGACGCGGTGCTCCCGGGCCAGCCGCAGCGCCGTCTCTGCGACCACCGCGACCAGCGTCCTGTGGAAGCGGGCAGCGATCGGCCCCGGCTCGATGCCGGCGGCGAGATCGCCGAGGACGCCCTCCCACAGGCGCCGCCAGCGGATCACCCTGTCCGGCGGCGGCAGCGGCCAGGCCTCGGCCGTCTCGAAGCCGCCGCCGGCCAGCGCTTCGAGTTCGGAGCCGGCTTGGCCCTCGTAGGATTGGCGGTCGAAGCAGACCCCGAGCATTGCCGCGCAGGCGTCGAACAGCCGGCCGGCGGAGGAGGCGAGCGGCGCGTTGATGCGGCGCTCGATCATCCGGTCGAGCAGGTGCAGCGGCCGGCCGGCCAGGCGTCCGGCGATCGGCAGGCCGGCCGCCGCGCCCTCGAGGTAGCCGGGCCCGAAGGCCTGCGCGAGGTGGGCATGGGCGTTGCGCCAGGGCTCGCGGCTCGCCGCGTCGCCGCCGGGCATGGCCACCGGATCGAAATGCGCCAGCCGCCGGAACGAGCGATAGTCGCCGAGCAGGAACTCGCCGCCCCACAGCGTTCCGTCCTCGCCCAGTCCCAGCCCGTCGAGGATGACGCCGAGCACCGGCGGGGCGTCCAGCGGTCGGCCATGCCCGGCGAGGCAGGCGGCGAGGTGGGCGTGATGATGCTGCACGGCGAGCAGCGCGGCCCCGGTGTCGCGCGCCAGTTCGGCCGCCATGCGGGTGGACCGGTAGGCGGGATGAAGGTCGGTCACGATCAGGTCCGGCCGCGCATCGAACAGCCCCTGGTAGAGCGCCAGGGACTGGCTCCAGGCGCGCTGCGCCTTTTCCTCGTCGAGTTCGCCCAGGTGCTGCGACAGGACCGCCCTGCCGTTCCCGGCGAGGCAGAACGCCGACTTGAGATCGCCGCCGGCCCCGAGGACGCGCAGCCCCTCGGGTGCGCCCGGGGGCAGGGCGAAGGGCTCGGGGGCATGGCCGCGGCCGCGCCGCAGCATCGATACTCCGCTCGTGTCGCAGCGCACGACGCTGTCGTCGAGGCGATTGACGATTTCGCGGTCATGCATCAGCCAGGCGTCGCAGAGGCCGGCGAGGTCGCGCCGGGCTTCGTCATTGCCGGTGACCTGCGGCTCGCCCGAGCGGTTGGCGGAAGTCATCACCACCGGCCCGCCGAGCAGTCGCAGCAGCAGATGGTGCAGCGGGGTGTAGGGCAGCATGATCCCGAGCCGGTCGTGGGCGGGCGCCACCGGGGCGGCGATGCCGCCACCGGCACGCCGCCGCAGCAGCACGATGGGCGCCGCGCGGGACGTCAGTTCGGCGGCTTCCGCCTCTGAGAGTTCGGCGATTTCGGCGACCTGGGCGAGATCACGGGCCATCAGGGCGAGGGGCTTGGCGTCGCGCTGCTTGCGGCGGCGCAGCCGCCTCACCGCCGCCTCGTTGTGCGCGTCGCATACCAGGTGAAATCCGCCGATGCCCTTGAGCGCGAGGATCCGCCCGTCGCCGATCAGCTCGGCGGCCCGGCGGATCACCGCTTCGGGGCCGGCCTCGGGCCCGAAGCCGGCGTCGCCTTCGAGCCAAACGCGGGGGCCGCAGTCGGGGCAGGCGATGGGCTGGGCGTGGAAGCGCCGGTCGGCGGGGTCCTCGTACTCGGCCCGGCACCGCGTGCAGGGCACGAAGTGCCGCATCGACGTCGCGGCACGATCGTAGGGAACGGCCTCGATGATCGACAGCCGCGGACCGCAATGGGTGCAATTGGCGAAAGGGTAGAAATAGCGCCGGTCGCCGGGATCGAGGATTTCGGCGAGGCAGTCGGGGCAGCAGGCGGCGTCCGCGACGATCCCGGTGTTCGCCTCGCCACCCAGGCTGGCCGCGATGCGGAAGCCGTCCGCCGGGCAGGCCCCCGGCAGCTGCTCCACCTCGATGCGATCGATGCGCGCCAGCGGCGGGCACTCGGCGGCGAGCCGGCTGCGGAACACGGCCAGGTCGGCGGCACTGCCCCACAGCGCGACCTCGACCCCCGACGCATCGTTGCGGACGTGGCCGGCGAGCCCGAGGCTCGTGGCGATGCGCCACACCGTCGGCCGGAACCCCACCCCCTGCACCAGGCCGTAGACCCGGAGCAGCCGCCCCTCCGGCGCCGTGCCCGGCGTGCGCGAGCGGCTGCCGGCGGTCCCCGCGGGCATCGTCAGCAGATTCTCGGCAGCTGCTCGCCGTCGATCCAGTCGACGACGCGCATGCCGCCCAGCCGCGTGCGCATGCGGACCAGCGTGCGCTCGTCCGCGACGACCTCGCCGATGATCGCGGCGTCGCGTCCCCTCGGGTGCGCCCGCATCGCGGCGAGCAGCGCCTCGGCGTCGGCCGCCTCGCAGATGGCGACCAGCTTGCCTTCGTTGGCGATGTTGAGCGGATCGAGGCCGAGCAGTTCGCAGGCCGCCGCGACCTCCGGCTGCACCGGCACGGCGGGCTCGTCCAGCACCATGCCCGCCTGCGACTGGTGGGCGATCTCGTTGAGCGTCGCCGCCAGCCCGCCGCGGGTCGGGTCGCGCAGCACACGGATACCGGAGACGCTCGCCAGCATGGCCGCGACCAGGTCGTGCAGCGGCTGGCTGTCGGAGACGATCTCGGTCTCGAACGCGAGGCCCTCGCGCCGGGACAGGATGGCGACGCCGTGGTCCCCCATCGTGCCCGAGACGAGGATGACGTTGCCCGGCCGGGCGCCGGCTCCCGAGATGGCGACGCCGTCGGCGAGGTCGCCGACGCCGGTGGTCGCGATGAAGACGCCGTCGCCCTTGCCCTTCTCGACCACCTTGGTGTCGCCGGTGACGACCGGCACGCCGGCCTCGCGGGCGGCGCGGGCCATCGAGGCGACGATCCGGTCGAGCGTTGCCAGCGCCAGCCCTTCCTCGAGGATGAAGGATGCCGACAGCCACAGGGGCCGCGCCCCCATCATGGCGATGTCGTTGATCGTGCCGTGCACCGCCAGCGCGCCGATATCGCCGCCCGGGAAGAACAGCGGCGAGACCACGTGGGCGTCCGTCGCCATCACCAGCCGGCCCTCGACCCGGCCCAGCAGCGCGCCGTCGTCGCCCTGCGCCAGGTAGGCGTTGCCGAGGTGCCGGTGGAAGACATCGCGGATCAGCCCGGCCATCGCCCGCCCGCCGGCGCCGTGGGTCATGTCGATGGCGCCGCGGGGCCCGGGGTCGATCGCCGTCATCCCGCGACCGCCTCGAGGCCGGCGGGCCGCGGCTCCCGGAAGCGGCTGTAGCTGTAATAGGCGGCGCAGGCGCCCTCGGACGACACCATGCAGGAGCCGACCGGGTTCTGCGGGGTGCAGACCGTGCCGAACAGCTTGCAGTCTGTCGGCTTCTTGACGCCGCGCAGGATGGACGGGCACTCGCAGGACTTCACCTCCCGCGAGACCTTGGCGCTCAGTTCGAAGCGCTTCTCGGCGTCGAAGCCGGCATAGGCATCGCGGATGCGCAGCGCGCTGCCGGGAACGGTTCCGAGGCCGCGCCACTCGAAGCTCTGGCGCAGCTCGAACACCTCGTCGACCAGCGCCTGCGCCTTGCGGTTCCCCTCGGGCGTAACGACGCGGGTATACTCGTTCTCGACCTCGTGCCGGCCCTCGTTGACCTGGCGGACGAGCATCAGCACCGACTGCATCACGTCCAGCGGTTCGAAGCCGGCGATGACGACGGGCTTGCCGAACTCTTCGGCGAAGCGCTCGTAGGGCCGCGAACCAATCACCGAGGACACGTGCGAGGGCCCGAGGAAGCCGTCGATCCGGACGAGACCGCTGACCTCCGGCGATTCGAGGATGTGGCCCATGGCGGCGGGGGTGAGGACGTGGTTGCAGAACACGCTGAAATTGCTCAGCTCCTCAGCCGCCGCCAGCTTGATCGCCACGCCGGTCGGCGGCGTCGAGGTCTCGAAGCCGATGGCGAAGAATACCACCTGCCGCCCGGGGTTTTCGCGCGCGATCTTCAGGGCATCGAGCGTCGAGTACACCATGCGCACATCGGCCCCGTCGGCCTTGGCGCGGATCAGGCTGCGCTGCCTTGTGCCCGGGACACGCATCATGTCGCCATAGGTGCACAGGATCACGCCGTGCCGCTCGGCCAGTTCGACGGCGTCGTCCAGCCGTGCGACCGGCAGCACGCAGACCGGGCAGCCGGGGCCGTGCACGAACTCGACGTTTTGCGGCATCAGGTCCTGCACGCCGTAGCGGAAGATCGCGTGCGTGTGGCCGCCGCAGAACTCCATGAAGTGGTAGCTGCGCCCGGACTTCGCCTCGGCGGCGATGGCCCCGGCAATGATGCGCGCCAGGTCGTGGTCGCGGTACTCGTCGACGAACTTCATGCCGGCATCTCCGTCAGTTCGTCGTCGAGCACGCCGGCCTCCCGCATCAGTTCGAGCGTCCGTGCGGCCTCCTCCTCGCTCACCTTGTGCAGCGCATAGCCGACATGGACGAGCACGAAGTCGCCCAGGCCCACGCCCTCGACGAGGGCGAGCGAGATGCGCTTTCTCACCGCGTCGAACGCCACGACGGCCATGTCGTTGTCCAGCAGTTCGACGACGCGGGCGGGGAGGGCGAGGCACATGTCAGGCGGCTCCCGCCAGGTTCGCCGCGCGCGGGCGGCGGGACGGGGCCGCCAGGCGGGCCGCCTCGATCCAGCCGGTCCAGTCCGCCATCCCCTCGCCGGTGCGGGCGGACAGCAGGACGATGTCGATCCCGGGATTCACCTTGCGGGCGTTGGCGATGCAGGTTGGCAGGTCAAAGTCGAGATATGGCAGGAGGTCGGTCTTGTTGAGGATCATCAGGTCGGCGGCGTGGAACATGTCCGGGTACTTGAGCGGCTTGTCCTCGCCCTCGGTGACCGACAGGATCACCACCTTGTGCGCCTCGCCGAGGTCGAAGCCCGCCGGGCAGACGAGGTTGCCGACGTTCTCGATGAACAGCAGCGAGCCGCTGGCGAGATCGAGGTGGTCGACGGCGTGGCCGACCATGTGGGCATCGAGGTGACAACCCTTGCCGGTATTCACCTGGATCGCCGGTGCGCCCGTCGCGCGGATGCGGTCGGCGTCGTTGGAGGTCTGCTGGTCGCCCTCGATGACGGCGATGGCGATGTCGTCCTTGAGGTCGTCGATGGTGCGGCACAGCAGCGTCGTCTTGCCCGAACCCGGGCTCGAGACGATGTTGAGGGCCAGCACGTCGCGGGCGGCAAACCGCGCGCGGTTCTCCCGGGCGAATGCGTCGTTCTTGGAGAGGATGTCCTTTTCCAATTGCACCATGCGCGCCTCGCTCGTCCCCGAGGCGAGGGCCGCGGCAGCGACGTGGCCATGATGAAGCACGCCTGCACCATGATGGTGCAGGTGGTGGTGACCGTGATCGTGGTGCCCGTGACCGTCATGCCGGTGGCCGGTCCCGGCGGCCATGCCCTCGATCCTGACGTTTCCCTCGTCGCATCCGCACACCGAGCACATCAGCGCACCTCCAGTTCCCTGATCCTCATTTCCTCGCCTGCCGTGACCTGCAGCAGATGGCTGCCGCAGACCGGGCACGGATCGTAGCGGGCGGCGATGGCGATGCCCTGCCCGCAGGCCATGCACCGGGCGCGCCCCTCGGTCTCGACGATGTCGAGCCGTGCATTCTCGGCCGCCGATCCGCGCATCACCACATCGAAGCCGAACCGAAGCGCCTCGACCTCGACCCCCGACAGGCGTCCGATCTCGAGGCACACCCGATCGATGGTGTCGAATCCCTTCCTGGCCGCCTCCTCCTCGAGGATGCCCCTTATGCTCTCGCAGATCGACAGCTCGTGCATCGGCCGGACCTCACCTCGTCGCCGATGCGGGGCCGCCCGTGCGGGCGGGCAGATCGGCCTCCGTCGCCGGATCCTCACCGGTGCGCGCTTGCGGCGCAACACATCGACGTCGACATCGGATAGCATGTCGTCCGGTCCAGATCATCACGCCGGGGAACGACATGCAACGCGTAACCATCACGCTCGACGACGACCTGATGGACGAACTGGACCGGGTCATCGCCCTGCGCGGCTACCAGAACCGCTCCGAGGCGATCCGCGACCTCGCGCGTGCCGGGCTGAAGCAGGCGGCGCAGGAGGCTGGGTCCGACCTGAACTGCGTCGGTGTGCTGAGCTACGTCTACGATCACGCCGCCCGCGATCTTGCGCGGCGCCTCACCAGCACCTTCCACAGCCACCACGATCTGACCATCGCCAGCCTGCATGTCCATCTCGACCCCGAGAACTGCCTCGAGGTCGGCATCCTCAAGGGACCGATGGCCGAGGTGCAGCATTTCGCCGAGCATGTCATCGCCGAGCGTTCGGTGCGCCACGGCGCCCTGCAGATCGTGCCGGCGGGCGCCGCTGCGCCGCACGCCCATCGGCACCAGCACGGGCACGACCACGATCACTGAACCGGGGCCGCACCCTGCGGCCGGGGAAGCCTATTCGTCGCCGTCGCCGCGGCTGGCGATGGCGAAGTCCTGCAGCTGCCGGGCCGTTTGCGGCCGCCGATCGGCGAGCTCGATGACGCATTCGAAGGCCGCCCAGATGACCTCCTTCTTGCGCGCGGAGGGGTGGGCCTTCCGGACGGCCTTCAGCAGATCGCGCGGCTTCAGCGCATCGGTCGATGACAGCTCGAGCAGGGTGTCCTTGATGGTGACGGGCTTGTCGGCCATGGCTTTGCTCCGTTTGCCATTGGTGATCGCACGCCCGATTGTCACAATCCATGCCCCGGCGTGGGCGGAACGTCGCATCCGCGGTCCCCGGCGCCGCACCCTCGCGCGGTGTCGAGGGATTGTCATATTGGCGTGGTAGCCCGGTCGATGTGCCCGACACCGATACGCAGACACCTGACGCCGACGCGAACGCAGCAGCTGCGCTGGGCGATCTTCTGGCTGTCAGGACCGGCGTCCTCGAGGATGCCCGGCAGACCCTCGAACAGATCGGCGCCGATCCTGCGGACCCCGATCTTCTCAACCTGGCGCACTATCTGTCATTGCGGCGCCATGATCTGCGGCCGCTGCAGCGACGGCTGACCAGCCTCGGGCTTTCTTCGCTCGGCCGGCTCGAAGGGCGCGTTCGCCCCAGTCTCGATGCGACCGTCGTGGCGCTGGCGGCACTGTGCCGCTCGCCGGTCGACGTCCGTCCTCCTTCGAGCGAGGAGTTCTTCGCCGGCGAGCGCCGCTTGGCGGCGGAGTCCGACCTGCTGTTCGGCCCGCGCCGCGCCCGGCGCCGCACCCGGATCATGGTGACGCTGCCGACCGAGGCCGGTCTCGACCGCGATCTTGCCGAACAGGTGGTGGCCGCCGGCGCCGACGTGGTGCGCATCAACTGCGCGCACGACGACCCCGACCTGTGGCGCGCCATGGTAGGGAACCTCCGCGCCGCGGCGGACGTGCGGGGGCACCGGCTGTCCGTGCTCATGGACATTGCCGGGCCCAAGCTCCGGACCGGGTCGGTGGGGCGTGCCGGCAAGGACGACAGGCTGCGGCCGGGCGACCGGTTCGCGCTGGTGGACCGACCGGAGCTGCTCGACGGCATCGCGCTCGCCCACGCCGCCAGCATCGCGACGGGGGGGATTGTCGCCGGCATTCTGCCCGGCGAGCGCGTGCGCTACGACGACGGCAAGCTCGAGGGCGTGGTGGACAGCAATGCCGAGGGCGTGGCCATGGTGCGCGTAAGCCGGGCCAAGGCCGGCGGCGTGCGACTGAAGCCCGACAAGGGCCTCAACTTCCCCGACAGCGACCTGGCGGTAAGTGCGCTGACGCACAAGGACCGTGACGATCTGCGCATGGTGGTGGAACTCGCTGATATCGTCGGCTACTCGTTCGTCAGCCGGCCCTCGGATATCGACGTGCTCGACGAGGCCCTGCGCGATCTGGTGCGGCCGGCGGGTCGCAGCATCGGGCTGGTCGCCAAGATCGAGCGCCCCGAGGCCGTCAGGAACCTGCCCGCCCTCATCGCGCGCGCCAGGAAGCGCGGTCCGTTCGGGATCATGATCGCCCGCGGCGATCTCGCCGCCGAACTCGGCTTCGAGCGCCTGGCCGAGATGCAGGAGGAGATCCTGTGGCTCGCCGAGGCCGCGCGCGTGCCGGTGATCTGGGCGACACAGGTGCTCGAGAGCCTGATCAAGGACGGGGTCCCGTCGCGCGGCGACATGACCGATGCGGCCATGGCGGCGCGCGCCGAGTGCGTCATGCTCAACAAGGGTCCACACGTCACCGAGGCGATGGCACTGCTCGACGGCCTGCTCGAACGGATGGACGGGCACCTGTTCAAGAAGTCGCCGCTGCTCAGGGCGCTCAAGTCCTGGTGACGGGAAGGCCGGCTCAGGCGATCTCGGCCCAGTCGAGGGCGCGCCCGAGGCGGGCCGCCTCGCGTCCGAGGAGTGCGGTTCGCGTCGTCGCGACCAGTCGATCGAGGCGCGGGCGCCAGCCATCGGGTCGGCCCGACCGGATCGCCTCGAGGAACGCCCCGATCGCCTCCGTCCCGTCGCCGGACGACGGGGGCAGGGGGGAACCGTCCGTCAGGCGCGCCTCGAACCGGCTCGCCAGTCCCTTGCCGAGATGGAAGCGCATCGTCACCAGGCTTCCGTCCGGATAGCGATAGGCGACCGCGTGTTCGCCGGGGCCATCGCCGAGGCGGCCGACCCCGAGCAGCGGCGGCCCGCCCTTCAGCTGATTGATCCGGTCGATCACGCCGAAGCCGTCGCCGAGCAGCACCCCGCCCGACAGGTTCTCGTCGAAATACCAGTTCTGCGCCGCACTTCCGCCCGGCGTGAAGCGCCGCCACGGCGCCCGCTGCCAGCGGACATCGATGCCGGCATCGCTCGAAAGCGATGCGCCCGTCGTCGCCAGGTCGACGCCGATCGACAGGCCCGCGGCCTCCGCCCGGTCGGCAGTGCCGAGCAGGGCGCGGCAGCCGACGGCATCGACCGCGCCGGGCCCGAGCATGAAGACGTGCTTGCCGGCGGCGATGGCGGTCGATACGTGCCCGCTGCGATAGGCCGGGATCCCGGCGACGAACACCGCATCGAGCGCCCGGATGGCGCAGAGCCGCTCCGCCGCGTCCGCTCCGGCCAGTACTTGGTCGGGCCCGACCTCCACCTGCGGGTGGGGGCCACCGCGCCGGCGGTGGTGGGTGAAGATGTCAAGCGCCCGCCGGGCCCGTGCGTCCACTTCGTCGGCGATCGCCACGAGGCGGAACCCGCGATCCGCCCTCAGCGCGCGCGCCAGCAGCGAGATCCCGTCACTGTCGCCCCCGATGAGGCCGACACGGATCGGCCCCGCGGGGGCGGCCACCGCTGCTGCCGGGAACGCCGCGGCTGCCGCCGCTCCCGCGCTGACCATGGCGAGAAAGTGCCGCCGCGTCAGGGCAGCGATCGGCAGGGGGCGGGCTTGCGTCATGGCTGCCCCTCGCCGCCGAAGAACGCCCTGTTCTTTGCGATGAAGGCTTGCCACTGCTCCGGCACGGCGTCGTCGGCGAAGATGGCCTCGACCGGGCATTCCGGCTCGCACGCGCCGCAGTCGATGCACTCGTCCGGGTTGATGTAGTAGTGGTCGTCGCCTTCGTAGATGCAATCCACCGGACAGACGGCGACGCAGGACGCGTCCTTGGTCCCGATGCAGGGCTGGGTCACGACGTAGGCCACGGAGTCCTCCGGCTCTGATGGCACGACGCTAGCCCGAAGCGGATCGGCGGGCAATGGCATGTCCCGGCCGGTCCGCAATTCGGGAACAGCTCCGTTCAGCATCGAGGCCGAAATGTGTCTATCCCCCTGACGAATCGAGCGGCGGCGGCCGATTCGCGATGCGCCCTCCATCCGTCCGACTACATCAGCGTTCATTAACTTCGTTTCCCTTATCATTTCCTCCGGACCGTGGAGCGCGACCTCGAAGCCGGTCGCCGGTGGGGAACGAGCATGGGAAAGACGGACTTCGTAGAGCGGCGCAAGGCGCCACGACCTCTGGCCTTCAAGATCCAGCACCTGCTGCTGGCGGTGTCGACGGTGCTGCTCGGGCTGGGCCTCGGCCTGACCGCGGCCAGCATGTGGACATCGGCGGCGTTCTCCCGCGCCAGCGATCACTCGGTGACGATGATGAACTCGATGCGCGAGCACATGACGGCCGACATGCTGCATGACGGCATGCGCGGCGTGGTGTTCCGACAGATGTTCGCCGCGATGACCTTCGACCGTACCATGCTGGAAGAGGGGCTGGCCGAGGTCGAGGAGTATGGCGGTCAGTTCCGCGACGCGCTGGCCGTGCAGAACGGCCTCGACCTGCCCGATCGGGTCCGCGCCAGCATCGGCGGCGTCGCCGGCCCGCTTTCGGACTATCTCGAACAGGCCGGCGTCCTCGTGCGCCTCGCGTCCGACGGAAAGCTGCCCGAGGCGCGGGCGCAACTGGCCGAGTTCGACCAGAGTTTCAAGGCCCTCGAGGGAGCGATGTCGTCTGTCTCGGACGCCATCGAAGCCGAGAATGCCGAGGTGGTCAGCGAAGCCGAGGCGGTCGCCCTCAGTGCCACGATGGCGAACTGGGGCGGCGTTGCCCTGACGCTGTTTCTGACGGCCGCGATGGTATTTCTTGGGCGCCGCTTCCTCAGCGGCCCGCTGATCAGACTGACCGCCATCATGCGCGAGCTCGCCAATGGCCGCTCCGACAGCAAGTTCAACGAGGTGCAGCGCGTGCACGAGATCGCGGCGATGCAGGGCGTCGTCTCGACCTATCGCAATGCGCTCGAGGACCGCAACCGCCTCGCCGCCGAGTCCGAGCGGACCACTGAGGAAATCCGCAAGCGCTCGGCCGAGGCCGCCAGTCTCAACGGCGAGTTCGCGCGGGTGGTGAAGGCCGCGGTACGGGGCGATTTCAGCCACCGGATCGCCGGCACCTACGAAGACCAGGGCCTGGGCGAACTCGCCTCGGGCTTCAACGAGCTGGTGGACAGTGTCGACAGGGCGATCGCCGAGACCGGCGCGGCACTCGCCTCGCTCGCCGAGGCCGACCTGACGCGACGGGTGACGGGGGACTATGCCGGTGCGCTGGCGAAGCTGCGCGACGACACCAACGCGGTCACGGACAAGTTCAGCCTGATCGTCGAGCAGTTGCGGCGCACCTCGCAGCAGCTGCGCACCGCCACCGCGGAAATCCTCACCGGCTCCAACAACCTCGCCGACCGCACCAGCAAGCAGACGGCCCGCATCGAAGAGACCTCGGCGACCGTCGGCCAACTGGCCCAGACGGTGAAGGCCAATGCCGACCGCGCAGTCGAGGCCGCCCGCAATGCCGAGGCGGTGAGCCGGGCAGCCCATGATGGCGGCGCCATCATGGCGCAGGCCAACGCGGCAATGGAGCGCATCACGGCCTCGTCGGCGCGGATCTCGAACATCATAGGGCTGATCGACGACGTCGCCTTCCAGACCAACCTGCTGGCACTGAACGCCAGCGTCGAGGCGGCCCGGGCCGGCGAGAGTGGCAAGGGCTTTGCCGTCGTCGCCATCGAGGTGCGACGGCTTGCCCAGTCGGCGGCAGAGGCGTCGGCGCAGGTCAAGGACCTGATCGTGCAGTCGGCGGCCGAGGTTACCGAGGGCACGCAGCTGGTCGCCAGGGCGACGGCCTCGCTCGAGGCCATGCGGCAGTCCGTGGAGCGCAATCGCGAGCTGATGGAAGGGATTGCCGAGGAAAGCAACGAGCAGGCCCGGGGCATCGCCGAGGTGAACTCTGCGGTGCGGGACATGGACGAGATGACGCAGCACAATGCTGCCCTCGTCGAAGAGACCAACGCCGCCATCGGGCAGACGGAGGCCCAGGCGCACGAACTCGACGAGATCGTCGACATCTTCGTCCTGGACCGCGCCAGGGAGCTGCGCCGGGCCGCCTGAGTCCGGTCTCGGCCCGGCCCCCTCGGGAGGCGGTCGGGCGGGCTTGACAGTCGGGCTCGTTCCGACTGTCCTCACCCGGGGGGTGGTCCTCTGCCGGGACAACGCGCTCCCGAAACCCCTCGGAGACAGGCATGACCGGCGGCGATCTCCTCTGCGACAGCCTGCTCGAACTGGGCGTCGACGTCTGCTTTGCCAACCCCGGCACGTCGGAGATGCACTTCGTTGCAGCGCTGGACCGCCGGCCCGAGATGCGCTGCGTCCTCGGGCTGTTCGAGGGCGTGGTGACCGGCGCGGCAGACGGCTTCGCGCGCATGCGACGGCTCCCTGCGGCAACGCTGCTGCACACCGGACCGGGGCTCGCCAACGGCTTGGCAAACCTGCACAATGCGCGGCGGGCAGGCTCGCCGGTGCTCAACATCGTGGGTGACCATGCGGCGCATCACCTGCCCTTTGATGCCCCGCTGACCAGCGATATCGAGTCCCTCGCTCGTCCGATGTCGACTGCGGTCCGGCGGCTCGGGTCGCCCGACGATGTCGCGGCGGGCGTCGCGGCCGCCTGGCGCGACTCGATCCTCTCCGCCGGGCCGGTCACCCTGATCCTGCCTGCGGATACGGCCTGGTCGGCGACCCCGGTCACCGCGCGCGCCGGTCGGGTTCTGCCATCGCGACCGGCGCCAGACGCCGACGTGATCCGGGAGGTGGCGGCGGCCATCCGGTCCTGCCGAGGGCGCTACGCCCTGCTCGTCGGGGACGAAGCCGCGCTTGCGACGGGCACGGACCTGGCGGGGCGTATCGTCGCGCGCCACCCACACGGCGAGGTACTGGCCGAGGTGCTGCCGGCGCGTCTCTCGAACGGTCGGGGACGGGTCTCGCCGCGGTCGATTCCGTACCCGGTCGACCAGGCGCTGGACATGCTCAGGGACATCGAGTTGCTGGTGCTGGTCGGTGCGCCCGAACCGGTGGCGTTCTTCGCCTATCCCGGCAAGCCCAGCAGGTTGGTGCCGGAGGGGTGCAGGGTCATCTCGCTGGCTTCCCGCCGCGAGGATCAGCTGGCGGCGCTCGAGGCGCTCGTCGATGAGCTCTCGGCACGCGCGAGCCCGCCGGCGACCGACCGCGCCGGACTGGACGAGGCAGCCTTTTCCGGCCCGCTGTCGGCGGATCTCGTGGGAGAGCTGCTGGCCCGTCGCCTGCCCGAACAGGCCATCGTCTGCGACGAAGGGGTGACAGGGGCCGCGAGGTTCAGGGCGCTTGCCCATGCGGCGGCCCCGCACGACAGGCTCGCGGTGTCGGGCGGCTCGATCGGCATCGGCATCCCGCTTGCGGTCGGCGCGGCGATCGCCTGCCCCGACCGCAAGGTCGTCAGCATCCAGGCCGACGGCAGCGGCCTTTACACCCTGCAGGGGCTGTGGACGCAGGCGCGCGAGAGGCTCGACGTGCTGACCGTCATCCTCTCCAACCGGGCCTATGCCATCCTGCAGGGCGAGTTGCGAAACCTCGGGGTCGATCGCGTCGGGCGCAATGCCACCCGGATGATGAGCCTCGATGACCCGCCGCTGGACTGGGTAAGCCTTGCCAGGGGGTTCGGGGTCGAGGCTGCGCGGGCGGAAACGGCGGAGGCGTTTGCCGACCTCGTCACCGCCGCGATGCGCCGCCACGGCCCGTTTCTCATCGAATGCGTCATCTGACGGCGCAGCGCTACCTCGCAAGCCTGACGCCAGCGGCCGCGCAGTAGTTCCGCAGCCAGCCGATATCGTCTCCCGAGAGCGTGTCGATCAACCCATCCCGCAGCCAGCCGGCCAGCTGGTCCTCCCAGTCGAGACCGGCGCGCCGGGCGTTCTCGAGCGCCGATGGCCGATAGGCATGACAGCGGATCGACCGGCCGGCAGCGTGCAGGGCCTGCGCGTCGGCGGGATCGAAGACGTCGAGATCGATGCAGAGTTCGTCGAGGTCCGACATGCCGGCAACCGCCACCGGATCGGCGAAGCGCTCGTGCACGATGCCGCCCGTCAGCAGCCCCGGGATCCGCGCCTTGGCCTGCTTGAGGCTCCAGTGGTCGAAGGAAATCATCATCACCCGCCCGAGGTCGTCCGCGGCGAGCGTTCCGGCCAGCGCCTCCAGATAGCCCCCGATGTTGCGCTTCTCCTTGATCTCGATCTCGAGCAGCAGGTCGAGTTCGTGGGCCAGCGCAATCGTCTCCGCAAGCGTAGGGACCCGGATTCCGGCGTAGCCGGGCCCGAACCAGGCGCCGGCATCGAGTGTCCGGATGTCGGCGAGCGCCAGGTCGGCGACGGCGCCAGATCCGTTCGTCGTCCGGTCGACCAGCATGTCGTGCATGACGACGATCTCGCCATCGGCGGTGAGCACGGTGTCGATCTCCATGCTGGTGCCTCCCAGCGCATGGCCTTCGCGGAAGGCCTCCAGCGTGTTCTCGGGTTGGCTGAGACTCTGCCCCCGATGTCCGCACAGGTGCACGAAGCCGTTGTCGCGAAAATGAAAACTAGGCACTGATCTCTCCATGATTCTAGAGTTTGCCGAGTCCCGCCGCCATCACGTCGTCCTTGCCGAACCGCTCGGCGATGACGAAGATGACCAGCATCGGGGTGAGCAGAATGAAGGTGACGACCGCGGCGGTCGGCAGCACCAGGATGTCGCCGCCCAGATAGCTCCAGAGCTGCACCGCCAGGGTGCGCACCTTGGGCGCCCCGACCATGAAGCTCTTCTCGAACTCCTCGAACGAGGCGATGAAGGTGAGCAGCCCGCCCGCGGCAAAGCCCGGCCAGGCAAGCGGCAGGGCGATGCGCCGCACCGCCACGAGGGGCGGGGCGCCGAGCGTTCGCGCGGCGAGGATCAGCTCGTTGGGAATGCCTTCGAGGGTTGCGGTGAGGATGCGGATCATGAAGGGAAGCGTTCCCACCACCTGCACCAGGATGACGCCGAGAACCGTGCTCGCCAGCCCGAAGCGGAAGAAGATCTCCCCGAGGCTGACGGCGACGACGATTCCCGGGACGATGACCGGCGCGAGGATGAACACCTCTACGGCGCGCTTCAGCCTGAACGGAAACCGCGCCAGCGCCCAGGCCGTCGGAAATGCCAG
The DNA here is from genome assembly GCF_041917035.1 of Devosia sp. Taxonomy (GTDB): domain Bacteria; phylum Pseudomonadota; class Alphaproteobacteria; order Rhizobiales; family Devosiaceae; genus Devosia_A. The sequence goes on from NZ_JAYRYM010000024.1 coordinate 19,871, forward strand.
AGCGCCGGTGAGGAGGGTGACCACCACCGAGACGAACAGGCTCAACGCCGCCGAGGGCAGGATATTGCGGTCGGCAAGCACCTCCCGCCACGCCGACAGCGAGAAGGCACGCGGAACGATATCGGGCGGGAACCAGCCGACCGCCGGATCGTAGAAGGCCCATAGCGCTATGACGATGACTGGAAAGAGCAGCGTCAGCGCCAGGTAGCCATACAGCCCGAGGCCGACCAGCGCCTGGCTCCGCCGCGTCCGGGAACTGCCGCTCATCGGCCCGCTCCCTTGCCTGCCGAGCCGCTGAGCGAGCCGATGACGGCGTAGTAGGCCAGCAGCACCGCGATGGCGACGACGCTCAGCAGGGTGCCCATGGCATAGACCATGGGCCAGTTGCCCTCGCGGAAGCCCTGCACGAACATGTGGACGCTGAGCGGCAGCGGATAGGCCGGCCCGAGAAGGCTGGGGATGACATACGAGCCCAGCGAACCGATGAAGCTCAACAGCACCGCGGCGGTGATGCCCGGCTGCGCCAGCGGCAGCTGGATGCGCCTCAGTGTCGTCAGGCGGCCGGCCCCCAGCGTGCGCGCCGCGGCAAGCACATCGCGGCTGATCGCCGCCATGGAGCCGGCGATGATCAGGGTCATGAACGGGACGGCCTTCCAGGTCGAGGCGATGATGGCGCCGAGGCCGAGCCCGTCCCGGACCAGCCGCGGCATCTCGAGCCCCAGCGGCGCGAGCAGTCGCGTGCCCATGCCGCCGCGGTCGAGGATGACGAGGACGAGGAAGCCCGCGACCACGCCGGGCACCACCAGTGGAATCTTGTAGAGCGTGCCGAACAGGCTCCGGCTGGTATCGTTCATCTGCATCAGCGCGGCCAGCGGCAGGCTGATGAGCAGTCCGAGCAGGGTCGGCGCGACGCCCTGCCAGAGCGAGAAGAAGAGGCCATCGACATAGACCGGGTTGGAGATGAGCGCCGTCCAGGTATCGAGGGTCAGCGGCGACGCTCCCGGCGCCCGGCTGGTGAAGCTGCCGATCACCACGCCGGCGAGCGGCAGCCCGAACAGCACCGCGAGGTAGCCGACGCCCGGCAGAAGGCAGAGCAGGAGTGCCGCGGTGCTTGATTTGGCCCGGGTCATGCTGCCGCTTCCCGCACGGGGCGATAGGTGCGCAGCAGGTGCAGCGACGGGGGCGGCACGAGTTTCACGCCCTGCCCGGTGGCGAGAATGGCACTGCTGCCGCCGCTGGTGACGACCCGCAGCGTGCGGCCGCCCGATTCGACCCAGTAGTGGGTCGAGGCGCCCATGAACATGGACTGCCGCACCACCCCGTCCGGGTTCGTCCCGGTCGGCTCGACACGGAGATCCTCGGGCCGGATGGCGACGCCCTCGACGTCGCCGGCAGCCGGATTTTCGAGCTTGCTCACCGCTCCCCAGGGCAGCCGGCAGCTGTCCGCGTCGATCTGGGCGTCGACGACATTGGTCATGCCGAGGAACTCGGCGGTGAATCGATAGGTGGGGCGGCGATAGAGCTCGATCGGCGAGCCGCGCTCGACGATCTCGCCGTCCTTCATCACGACGATCTCGTCGCCGAGCGCCATCGCTTCGGACTGGTCATGCGTCACATAGATGGAGGTGATGCCGAGCTTCTGCTGCAGCGCCCGCAGGTCTTCCCGCAGGTGGTCGCGCAACTTGGCGTCGAGGTTGCTGAGGGGCTCGTCAAACAGCAGCACGTCCGGCTCGATAACGATGGCACGGGCCAGCGCCACGCGCTGCTGCTGGCCGCCGGAGAGTTGCCTGGGCAGCCGGGTCGCGAGGTCCCCCAGCCCGACCAGAGCCAGGGCCGCGGCGACGCGGCGCGTGATCTGGCTGCGTTCGACGCGTCGCATCTCGAGGCCGAAGGCGACGTTCCTTTCGACGCTCATGTGCGGGAACAGCGCATAGGTCTGGAACACCAGGCCGAAATTGCGCTTCTCCGGGGCGATGCCGTCGATGCGGCGCCCGTTGAGCAGGATCTCGCCCGCGCTCGGATCGGCGATGCCCGCGATGATGCGGAGCAGCGTGGTCTTGCCGCAGCCGGACGGCCCCAGCAGGATGACGAAGCGACCGGCGGGTACCTCGAGGTCGATGCCCTTGAGGACGCGATTGGCGTCGTAGTCCTTGCTGAGCTTGCGGATGGAAAGGGACGCGTCCATGGGCTTGGCCTTGGTTGGGAACGGCAGCGCCCGGAGGCGCTGCCGCGGCTTTGCGACTTACTTGCGCAGCACGTTGGCGGTGAAATAAGCCACCAGCTGGCTGTTGAGGACCGCCGGCATGCGCTCGATGGCGCGGCTGGCGAACTGCTCGGTCGGGATCAGCCGGGCGACCTGCTCGGGCGTGAAGCTCGCCGCCGGGTCGATATCGGTACGGGCCGAACGGGAACCGTTGATCTGCAGCTTTTCGAGCTGCACATCCTTGCTCATCAGGAAGTCGAGCATCAGCAGGCCCGAGGCCGGGTGAGCGCCGCCCACCGGGAAGAACAGGCCATCGCCGCCGCCGACCTGGCCTTCTTCCAGCAGTTGCTGGCGCACCGTCGGGGGGAGCAGGCCGCGACCGGTGAAGTCATAGGCCATGTCTTCCCAGGCAGTGCCGATGGCGCCGGCGCCGTTGGCGATCAGGTTCAGCGTGTCGGAATTGCCGTTGGTGACTTCGACCACCGGCAGCAGCGCCGTGTAGTAGTCCCAGACCGGCTTCATGCAGTCGCTGGCGGCGAAGGCGTCGGCCTCCTCCTTGGTGATGTCGTACTTGACGAAGGTGGTGCGGCAGGTCTCCTCGGTGACCTTGGCGAAGGCGACCGATTGCATGAAGCCGTTGCCCGAACCGCCGCCGGCCGGCGAGGTCACGATGAACTTGCCCGGATTGGCCTTGGCCCATTCGGCGATCGCATCGACCGTGGTCGGAACGGCATCGGCCGGCACCACGCGGGTGTCGTAGACGATATCGGTCTGGTTGCGGTGGAACGGCAGGAAGGCGCCGCCATGCTGGATGCCGCCGGTCACGGTGGCGATCTCCGGGTCGAGGCCGGCGCCGCTGGGCAGCAGCTGGTTGAGCGGGATGTTGGCCACGACGCCCTCGCCGGTCAGGAGCGGCAGGGCGCCCGAGCTGACGAAATAGGCGTCGGCGGGTGCCGGCGAGCCGGCCTTGTGAGCAGCGATGAGCTGCTGATTAGCGGTATCGCCTTCGCCGCGCACGTACTCGACCTTGATCCCGTATTTGGCTTCGAATTCCGGAATCAGGTGGTCGTTGAACAGCGGCCCGAACGAGTCGGTGAAGTCGTAGAAGGTCAGGGTGCCCTCTTTTTTCGCCAAGGGAACAATGACATCATAGAAATTGTCAGCCGTCAGCGCGCCGAGGTCGAAGCCCGGCTCGGTGTTGAACTTGTCCGAACCGACGGGCTCGACCGCGAAAGCGGTGGTGCTCATCAGCAAGGCGATGGACGCCGTGATCAGGGTCTTCATGGTTTGGTCTCCGCGTTGGGGGAAGGCTTGCGACCTCGTCGCAACTCTCCGGCACTCCGCGGCTCATTTCCCGATGAAAGCGGAGTGCCGGAAAACGGGGCTGGCAGCTGGGCCAGCAAGGTGTTGGCGACGGCGGGGGCGAGCGCGATGACCGGCGCCCCATCAGACAGCCCGCCGCGCTCGAGATAGGGGCCCACCAGGGCGCCGGCGCAGGCGGCAAGGTAGAGCCCGCCGACCGCATCCCAGGGGTTCATGTGCGGCTCGAGATATCCCTCCAGCCGACCGGCCGCCACATGGGCGAGGCAGAGGGCGCCGGCACCCAGCCGGCGATGCTCGGCACCCGACCGGCGCACCGCGGCAACGATCTGTTCGACCCGTTCGGGCGCGTGGCGCGGCGAGAACCCCAGGCCGAACACGGCCTCGCGAATGTCCGACTGCTCCGAGCAGCCCACCGGGTTGCCGTTGACCTGCATCGCCCGGTCCGGACCGGCATGGAAGAGTTCTGCCTGGACCGGATCGAGGATCCAGGCGGCGATCGGCCTGCCATCCTCCAGCAGGCAGAGCGAGACGCAGAAATAGCCCAGCCGTCGCGTGTAGTTCACCGTCCCGTCGATCGGATCGACCAGCCAGGTGAAGCCGTTCCGCGCGCCGGAGCCGCCGCCTTCCTCGCCCAGCAGCGCATCCTCGGGGAAGTGCTGCGCAACCTCGCGCCGCACCATCCCCTCGATCGCCAGGTCGGCTTCGCTGACCACATCACCCGCGCCCTTGGCGGAGATCGACATGCGAGGCGCATCGAGCACGCGTCGCGCAATGTCCCCCGCCGCGCGCACCAGCCGGTCCGCCAGCGCCAGCCTGGCGTCGACGCTCATGGCAACCCCCGCGTGGTCTGCCGCACGATCAGGCGCGGCGGGCAGGCGATGAGGGAGGTCGGGGTGGGGCCGGTCTCGCCGTTGCGATGCGCCTCGATGTGCGACACGACGCCATCGACCATGGTGTCCAGCGGCTGTTCGAAAGTCGTGAGCCGGTAGGGCAGCCAGGCCGCCGAGGGCAGGTTGTCGAAGCCGATCAGCGACAGGTCGGCCGGCAGGAAGACATCGCTCCCCCGCAGCCCATCAACGAAACCGAGCGCCAGCGCATCGTTGGTGGCGAACACCGCGTCCGGACGCGCGCCGACCGGCATCGCCAGCAGCCGCCGTCCGCAGTCGACGCCGGCCTCGGACGACATCTCGTCGCTGTGCCACACCAGCACGGGCTCGGCCTGTCGGGCCAGCGCGGCGAGAAAGCCCTCGGTGCGGCTGGTGCTGGCCCAGCTGTCCTGCGGACCGGCCAGCACCAGGAAGCGCCGGCGTCCCTCGGCGAGCAGTGCCTCGGCGGCCTGGCGCCCTCCACTCGGGTTGTCGGTGGCGATGGCATAGGCCGACGGATGGTTTGCCGGACGGTTCAGCGCCGCGAGGAACTGGCCGCGGCTGAGGATCGCCTCGGCGCGCTCCGGCCGGACCGTTCCAGCCGTCACCACCACGCCGCGCGTCCGCCAGCTGATCGTCTCGGCCAGCAGCCGGTCGACCTCCTCGTCGCGCTCGGCATAAAAGATGATCGGCTTGAGGTTGCGGTCCTCGAAGGCCTTGAGCAGGCGCGACAGCACCTGGGCGCGCCAGTCGAAACTGAGGCGCGTGGTGATCACGGCGACCAACGGAGCATCGCCGGTCACCATGCTGGCCGCCAGGGCGTTGGGTTGCCAGCCGATTTCCGCGGCGACCCGGAAAATGCGCTCGCGCGTGTCTTCGGCAATCCGGCCGTTGCCGCTGAAGGCCCGGCTGACCAGAGCCTGCGACACGTCCGCCGCGCGGGCGACGTCGCGCGAGGTCACCGCGGCCCGACCGTGCGGCCCAGGCCGCGTCATCGGCGGCCACGCACGGTAATACGTATTACCAAGGTCTCGGGGCTCAGCGGCAGGGTCATCACTGTCTCATCGCGGGTGTCTGGATGCGGCGAGTCATAGCGGCCCAATATGACGGTATGGTCTCAGGCCGACCGGTATTGCCCAGCGCCGGCGATGCTGGCAGCCTCGGCCGCCAGCGGGAGCGCAGCAGGGGACACAGATGACATTCGAGGGACTCGAGCTCAGGTCGCATATCGGCGCCGACGGCACCTTGCGCATCGGCCTCGTGACCGTGCGGCACGGTGCACCTGGGCCGGGAGACGTGATCATCCGGGTCGAGGCGGCGCCGCTCAACCCGACCGATCACTATCTGCTGACCGGGCCGGCGGACCAGGCGACGATGACTGCTTCGGGGACACGCGAGCGTCCGGAACTGACGATGACTATCCCTGCGGCAGCATTGCCCTTCGTCAGCCGCAGGGTCGGCATCAGCATGCCGGTCGGCGCCGAGGGCGCCGGTACGGTGGTCGCGGCGGGGGCCGGTGCCGAAGCCCTCGTGGGTCGCAGGGTGGCGGCCATGGCAGGTGGCATGTTCACCCAGTATCGGCAACTGGCGGCCCGCCGCTGCGTCGTGCTCCCGGACAGTGTCCCGACTGCCCGGGGAGCGGCCATGTTCGTCAATCCGCTCACCGTGCTCGGCTTTATCGAGACCATGCGTGACGAGGGGCATTCGGCGCTGGTGCACGCGGCGGCGGCCTCGAACCTCGGCCAGATGCTGGTCAAGGCCTGCCTTGCCGATGGCATACCGCTCGTCAACATCGTGCGCCGCCCGGAACAGGCCGCGATCCTGCATGGGATCGGAGCCAAGCTCGTCATGGACAGTTCCCGCCCGGACTTCGAGCACGAGCTCGGCCGCGCGGTTGCCGAGACAGGCGCCCGCCTGGCGTTCGATCCCATCGGCGGCGGCAGGCTCGCCGGCCAGATCCTCGCCGCCATGGAAACGGCCTCCGCCTCGCCGGATGGCGCCTACGAGCACTATGGCTCCGCGGTCCCCAAGGGCCTCTATATCTACGGCGGCCTCGATCGCGGCCCGACCATTCTCGAACTGCGCTTCGGCTTTGCCTGGCGCGTCGGCGGCTGGTTGCTCTTCCACTTCATGGCCCGCGCCGGGGCCGAGCGGATGGCAGGACTGCAGGCGCGGGTGCTGAGCGAAATCGACACGACCTTCGCCAGCCGCTTCACCCGCACGGTTTCCCTCGCCCAGGTGCTGGACCCCGAGGTGTTCGGCGCCTTCCAGGCAAAGTCGACCGGAGAGAAGTACCTCGTATCGCCGTCCGCCGACGTCTGAGATGGGGCCGGATTGCTTCCCTGCGCGACGGCCGGGGATCAACCGGCGGCCAACCGAAGCGATCTGGCGGAACCTCGTCGCTCGCTGACTGACCGAGGTCCTCAAGGCCTCGCCCGACGAGGAGCAATTCGCCGCACTAGCGGGGGATGCGCAAGCTACGAAATGGGCCTAGCATGGCTCGAACGGTCTGAATTGATGGGGGATCAATGCAGCCGAAAGTCATTGACGTCCTGCCGAGCACGCTCGTGCTCGGACACCGTGATGGCGGACCCAAGGCGGCCGGGCCGCCCTATCACGTCAGAACCACCGACTTCATGTTCGTGCTCGCAACGTTCGATCCTGAAGCCGCGCGTCGGGCCCTTCCCCAGTCGCTCTCTCCGGCGCCCGGCGAGCCGGGGTTCATGGCTCTCTACTCGGCACCGACAGGCTGGGGGATCACGCCCTACGCCGCCTTCTTCATCGCTGTCCCGGTCCTGGGATTCAATTCGCCGGATGGCTCGAGCGGCTACCTGATGGTCGAAGGCTTCTACTCGGGTCGTGCCGGGCCGGTCATGCGGTCCGACTACAATCGGCGACTTGGTCCCGGTTCGGTCCGGCAGTGGAACGATGGCGCGGTCTGGCACGGAGAAGTCGGGGCCCCCGACGCGCCCATTGTCACGCTGAGCGTCAGGCCGGTGCTACCTCGCCCCACCACGCCGCTGACCGCCGGTGTACACCACTACCTCGGTGAGCGCGAGGATGGTGGGTTGAATATCTACTCGGTCGCCTATTCCGGGACATTCTACCCGGTCGAGGATGTCGAGATCGATATCCACCCGCGCGCATCGCCGCTGCTTCAGAGCCTCAGGCCGTCGGCCATCCCGTATGCGTCGCTCTTGCCCGAAGCCCCCTTGACCTTCAGCCCGCCGCGGCCTCTGTCCACACCCCCTGTCGAGATTGCGCTCGAGAGCGCCCGCATGAGCCTGCTCGATCTGCTGTCGAGGTTGGGCCGGGCGGCCGCGCTGATCGGCGAGACCGGGCGGCTCATCTTCATCAACGCCGAGGGTGAGGAGCTTCTGCGGGGATCGATCCGGTCGGGCAGGTTCGAGGCCTGGAACCCGAGGGACCGGGTCGGGTTGCACGATGCCATTGCCGCCGCTGTGCGGTCCGGCCCCACCTCGATAGCCGAGCCCATTGCTCTTGACCGCCCCGATCGTGGCCACTCGGTCCTGGTCCAGGCGATTCCCGTCAGTGCCGTGCTTGCGGGCGAGCCCGCTTGCCTGGTCCTGTTCAGTGACACGACCGAGCCGTCGCGGGGCGACCCATCGGCCACGCTGGAACTGCTGGGCCTCACCCCCGCGGAAGCGCGCCTGGCATCGGAGGTCGGGAACGGGCTGTCGCCGAAGCAGGCCGCGACCAGGCTGGGCATCACCACGAACACGGCGC
>NZ_JAYRYM010000025.1:0-27846 GCF_041917035.1 Devosia sp.
TCATTGATCTCGATGTTGATCGTGTCGTCGACCACCGGGTAGATCCACGCACTCGAGAAGCTGGTGTGGCGGCGCGCGGCGCTGTCATAGGGGGAGATGCGCACCAGCCGGTGCACCCCGCTCTCTGTCTTGAGCCAGCCATAGGCGTTGTGACCGGAGATCTTGACCGTGGCGGACTTGATCCCGGCTTCTTCGCCGTCGTGGAGTTCCATGGTCTCGACCTTGAACTTCCGGCGCTCGGCCCAGCGGGTATACATGCGCAGCAGCATGCTGGCCCAATCCTGGCTCTCGGTACCACCGGCGCCCGAGTGGATCTCGAGGTAGCAGTCGTTGCCGTCTGCCTCGCCGGACAGCAGGGTCTCCACCTGTGCCGACCGTGCTTCCTTCAGCGTCTCGCCGAGGGCCTGCTCGGCCTCCTTGACGATCGCCGCATCGCCTTCCGCCTCGCCCATCTCGATCAGTTCCGCATTGTCGCGGATCGATGCCTCGAGACGCCGGACCATGCCGATCTGCGCATCCAGTTCGTCGCGCTTCTGCATGATCGGGCGGGCCTTCTCCGGGTCGGCCCAGAACTCGGGGTGCTCCGTACGGGCGGTGAGGTCGTCTAGGCGGGCTTGCGCGGTATCCCAGTCAAAGATGCCTCCTCAGCAGGCTTATGACCTGCTCGATTTCGGCGACCACCTTGGCAATCTCGGTACGCATTCTGTCCTCAAATCTGTTGCCGCCCATGTAGTTGACTACGCAGTGACGATCAACCCGTTCTTTCCCGCACGGTTGGCCCATGCTAGGCAGCAGGCCGCAAGTGAGGAGCCCGCGGTGGAGAACCCGGACGCGTCGATCAGTTTCGTGTCGAGTGGAACCCCGGAGGCTGACGCGGCGGCCGCCCTCCTGCGCGATCGGTATGGCGACTGCGGCCCCGATCGTGCCGCCGTGATCGTCGCCCTCGGCGGCGACGGACTGATGCTCCAGACCCTGCACCGCACGATGGAACTGAGCGTGCCGGTCTACGGCATGAACTTCGGTTCGGTGGGCTTCCTGATGAATGAGTACTCGGCCGAGGGACTGCCCGACCGGGTTGCCGCGGCCAAGCCGACCCGCATCTATCCGCTCGAAATGCAGGTGCACCTCAGTGACGGCAGCGTCCGGACGGCCCTCGCGCTCAACGAGGTATCGCTGTTCCGCATGACCTATCAGGCGGTCAAGATCGAGATCGTCATCGACGGGCACACGCGCCTCGATGAGTTGATCTGCGACGGCGTGCTGCTCTCCACTCCGGCCGGCTCCACCGCCTACAACCTGTCGGCGCACGGACCGATCCTGCCGATCGATTCACCCCTCCTGGCGCTGACGCCGATTTCTCCGTTCCGACCGCGGCGCTGGCGCGGGGCTATCCTCAACAACCGGGCCGTGGTCACCTTTCGCACGCACGAGCCCGAGAAGCGCCCGGTCAGTGCTGTGGCCGACAACGTCGAGTTCCAGCGTGTCATGGAGGTAACGGTCCGGGAGAACCGCGAGCGGCACGTGACATTGCTGTTCGATCCCGGCACGGGGCTCGAGGAGCGCGTGCTGAGCGAGCAGTTCCGCTACTGAGGCCCGCTGCGGCCCGGCCAGCCTTAGGCGGCCGGCAGAGCCAGGCGGTGCTCCGGAGCCAGGGCGGCAGCCGGCAGGCTCGCCTGGGTCGTTCCCGCGAAGGCGCTCATCACCCCTTTTGCCGCCCGACGGGCCAGGATGACATTCTGCTCGCTGAGGTAGGCGAACGCCTCTTCCAGTTCGGCGGGGAGATGCCCACGGTGCTCCGCGATCAGTTCTTCCGTGAGCGCGGTGACCACGAAGTGCCGGCCGGCAAGGTCGTCTGCCAGATCGGCCGCGCGGGCGTAAAAGATCAGCCTGCACAGCAGGTTGCGCACGGCTTCGCCCAGCCCGCAACGCACCAGCAGCGCATTGAGCGCGGATCGGCTGCCGAACTCCAGAAGCGTGAACACCTTGTCGCGCGGAACCTGACTGAGTTCGGCCAGACAGTCGGCGAAGAAGAGCACGTGCCCCTGCACCAGGGCGTGCAGCATGACCCGGGTCGAGACCTTCTCCGTGTCGACCAGTTCAGCGGCATAGGGCTCCCTGCCCGCGGCCGCCTCGACTTCCCCGATCCCAGTCAACGCCGTGTCGGCGGCATCGCGCAACAGGCGATCCAGCCGATTTGCCGGAACAGCGCCACAGACTAGGCGCGTCCCGCGCAGGGCCTCGACCACAGCTCCAACCAACCGCAGCCGGGCGCTCGGCGGCAGGTCGGCGCGCGACAGAAGTGCACCGCGAATCTCGGCGTCCTGCAGCCCATCGTCTGCTGCCAGTCGTGCCAGAACCTGGGCCGGCACCGCCACGTCCGACCGCTCCACCAGCCGTAGGGTCAGCGTGCGGTCCGCGGTGGCAATGAGCGCGGCCGCCACCCTCGCACTGAGGTGCTCCCGCATCGCGATGGCATGGCGCATCGCTTCATCAGCCTTTGGGATCAGCGACATCAGGTCGGCATCGACCAGGGCCGGCGAGTACTGCACCACGGCCCGCGCAATCACCGGGCTGTCGTGTAGCAGAGCCAGCAGCACCGGCCGGGGGGCCTCAGCGGCATGCAGCAACCCGTAGGCCAGCGCACCCCGCACGCGCACCGAGGGATCGTCCAGAAAGCCGATCAGCGCCGCATAGAGCGCGGCGTGCTCGTCGGCCGGACCGTGGTGTCCGAGGTAGGCCTTGGCGGCAAGGTGCGCCGCGCGCCCGCGGTCCTCGCTGTCAGTCGACTGACAAAGCGCGACGAAATCCTGGTAGGCGACCATGCACGTCTCCGGCAGCTACCGGATCAGGCTAGCGGGGGAAGACTTAAGGAACGGTTCACCATGCCCGGCAAGGCCCCGTTAACCTCAGCGACCCTGTCCATAGAGCTGGGTGAACAGCGCCGAACCTTGCGACTCCTCGCTCGGGCTGATCAGCACCCGCCCCGGAACTGCCGACTGGTTGGCGAACAGCGTGGTGAACGAGATCGGCTCCGCCGCATAGCGCGACGGTATGGGCTGAGCCACGGGGAGCGGTTCGAGCGGGAAATTCTCGTTACCTGGCGGCAGGTCCGGCGGGACATCGTCCGCTGGCGGCACCTCGGGCTGCGACGCCAGTTGCTGCGCAGAGAAGCCGGGATCAACGGCCACCGGAACGGCACCGACATGCTTGGCGACGAGGACCTTGTACACCTCACGTATGGTCCGGGCCTCGCCCTGATCATAGAAGATCGTCGGATTCGCCCTCGCCTGACGTGGAAACAGCTTCGCAGCGACCGCATCGGGGTCATGCAGGCCGGCATTGAAGAACTTCTCGGCGCCCTGTGCCCCGAGAAAGTGCGCAATATACAGTTCCCCGGGGCTCGGCATCCGTCCGAACCGGGCCTGCAGATACTGGCCGTTGCTGCGGGTGAAGGCTGCGGCAAGGTCGGCAGATACCTGCGGATCCTCGCGCAGCTTCAGCACTTCCTTCCGCATCGCCTTGTCTGCAATGAAGTAATCGCCGTCGCGATCGACCTGGATCGCATCTGCGTAGGCCTGGTAGCCGAGCCGCGGTCCCTCCTGTTTCATCACCTGAAGCCAGGTACTGTCGAGGAACTGGAACAGCCCCGTGGCACTTGAGGTCGGCGCCCTCGCCGATGGATTGAGGCTGCTTTCGCGGATGGCCGTCTGCAGCAGGTAGTCGAAGTCGACATCACTCTTGTCGCCCGCCTGGTCGATGGCAAAGGCGAGTTTCTGTGGCACCGCTATCGGGGCGACACCCATGGGCTTCCCACGCACTCCGTCAACTATTGCTTAACTGATGCGCTCGGATGGTTAACGAAGCGTTAGCCTTCCCAGGAGCTGACGATCGCGTCGAGAACTGGCCGGTCGCGATCCTCGGGGACCATGGTCGGCGTGCCGATGTGCACGAACCCGACGAAGCGCTCGCCGCCACGTGCCCCCAGCATCTGTTGCGCCGCTGCGTCGAACGCGAACCAGCGCGTCACCCAGCTCGCGGCGTAGCCCATGGCGAAGGCGGCGTTGCACAGGTTGAAGCACACCGCGCCGGCGGAGAGCAGCTGCTCGATCTCGGGGGCTTTGGGATTGGGCTTGGGAGAGAACACGACGCCGATTGTCAGTGGCGCCGGCAAGAACTGGCGCCGCTCGAGCTCCAGCCCCGCCTCGTCGAGGTCTGGCCGGTTCCGCTTGGCGATCTCGGCAAGCCGCTCCCCTGCCCGCTGGCGCGCGTCGCCGGAAATCAGCACCAGCCGCCACGGCACGAACTTGCCGTGATCGGGCACCCGACAACCCATCAGCAGGATTTCCTGCAGTTCCTCCGGCGTCGGTCCGGGGTCCTTGAGAAAGCCGATGCCGACCGAGCGGCGGGTTCTGAGATAGTCGCGCAACGAAGCGTTGATGGTCATGTTCCGATCCTTGCAGGGCCAAGGAGCTTATGACACAGCTTTTCCCCAATCCAAGCGTAGGCACGATGCCGCGCTCTGTGGAATCGGCTGGCGATTCCGAATTGCGGGGTTGGCAGTTGAGGATTTCGACCTGGATCGGCGCACTCGGCTTGGTGTCGCTGCTGGCAACGAGCTTCGCGCTCGCCGAAGATCCACCCGTGCCGATGCCGCGGCGCTCCGACCGCATGCCGATCGCCGTCGAGCAGGTCCGGGATAATGCCGTTGCGGATGTGATCGCCGAGGTTGCCCCCGCCCCGGAAGCAGCGCCCGTCGACGCCGCCGAACTGGCGGCCGCCAAGGCAGCGGCGGAAGTCGCGGCCATGCCACAATCGGTGACCCTGGTCGCGAGGATTACGGATGACGGCCAGCAGATCCCGGATGGGCTCGTCTGGCGCATCTTCGAGACCCGCACCGATGCCTCGGGCGATCTCGCCCTGGCGGCCAAGTCCGAGGATGCCACGGCCCGCTTCCAGCTGCCCCCGGGCGCCTATGTCGTGCACGTCGCCTACGGGCGGGCTCAGACCACCGACACTCTTCAGGTCGAACAGGGCGACAACCGCAAGTCGCTGGTGCTTGATGCCGGGGCGATGCGGCTCAACGCCGCCGTGGCCGGTGACATCGCCATTCCGATCAACCTCTTACGGTTCGACGTCTTCACGGCGGGCAGCGATGCGGATCGCGTCCTCGTCGCCCAGAACCTCAGCCCCAACGCCATCGTCACGCTGAACGCTGGAACCTACCACGTCGTCTCCTATTTTGGGGACATCAACGCGGTGGTGCGCGCGGACCTGCGCGTGGAGCCCGGCCAGATGACCGAGGCCACGCTCTATCACCGCGCCTCGCAGATGTCGTTCAAGCTTGTCTCCGAGGCGGGCGGAGAGGCGATCGCCGATATAGACTGGACCGTCAAGACGACGGACGGGCAGACCGTCTTCAGCAGCATCGGTGCCTTTCCGTCGACCGTACTGGCGGAAGGCGACTACATGGTCTTCGCCAAGCGTGGCGAGCAGGTCTACAACCGCGAGTTCCAGGTGATCGCCGGCGTCGCCAAGGAGATCGAGGTCCTGACCACCGTCTACTGACCGCTCCACCGGTCGCGCCGCCGAACCGGTGACCGTACTTGCGGTGACGTTGTCGATTTTGCAGAAGCTGGCTGGTTGTCCCCATGGACCGGGCATATCTCCATTCATCTGTGTGTCGAACCGGAACCGGCAATCCTGCGGTGCCGGGTGATCGGGACTGCGATGCGTCCGTGTAAGACAATCTAAAGTCCCGACGCGCAGACTGGCCTCCTGAGGTCGAGCCAATACGGCCCTGGAGGACTGTGCAGATGACGCTCCCGCGGCCGCCGATGCGCCGCACCAGCGGGACTCCGAGGAGATCGGACCCGCGCCGGCACATGGCCGAGACCGAGGCGCTCGCCGGCTTTGGACGCTGGGGGTGGTCGCAGGATCGCGGGCTGTGGTGTTCGGAGGGACTGCGCAACATACTCGGCGTTGTGGCGACAGACGTCCGTCCGCTGCTGCGCCGGATCCCCGCCCAGCAACGCCACATGCTCATCGCCGCGCTGCGCCAGGCGCGCGCCGATCAGCCGCCGGTCGCCGTCGAGTTCCGCCTGCGCGGTGCCAACGATCACTGGCGCAACTGCACCGCATGGATTCGCAAGGATGCAGATGGCGGCCTGTGGGGAATCGTCCAGGATATCACGGCACTCCGCAGCATGTCGGCTGCCCTCGAGCGCAGCGAGAGCCGCTGGGAAATTGCGTTGCAGAGCGCTCACCAGGGCGTTTGGGATTCCGACGTCGAGACCGGCATAGTCTACCACTCGCGGACCTGGCGCACGATGCGCGGCATGCATCCGGACGGCGATCCGGAGGACGACCACGGCGTCTGGGCGGATCGGGTTCACCCCGACGATCTGCCGCGGATCACCGATCTGATTGCCCGCCAGCACAGCGGCGAATTGGCGCGCGTGCACATGGAATACCGGGAGCGGCACCGCAGTGGAGAGTACGTCTGGATCTCGAGCCTCGGGGCCCCTGTCGAGTGGTATCCCGATGGCCGGCCCCGGCGCATCGTCGGAACCGACACCGACATCACCGAGCAGAAGCGCGCAGAAGAGACCATGGTCCGCCTGTCGCACCGGCTCGAACTGGCGCTCGAGGTATCGCGCATCGGCGTCTTCGAGGCGAACCTTGCGACCGGGGAGCTGTTCTGGGACGCCCGTGTGCGCGAGATGTACGGTTTCCCGACAGATACGCCAATCGGTCGGACCGACTGGGAGGGCTGTCTCCATCCAGAGGATGCGTCAGGCGCGCAGCAGCGTGTGGCCGCGGCGGTCGAGAACCGATGCGGCTACGAGTCGGAGTTCCGCATCATCCGTGGCGACGGCGAGGTCCGGCACATTCGCACCAAAGGCATGTGGTACCTCGACTCCCTCGGCATCCCGAGGATGCTGGGGGCCAATTGGGACGTCACCGACGAAGTCGCCGCGCATCGCGACCTGCAGCGCGCCAAGGACCTGGCCGAAGCCCGCAACACGGAACTGGAAGCCGCCAAGGCGCGGATCGAGCACAACGCCCTGCATGACACGCTGACGGGGCTGCCGAACAGGCGATACCTCGATCAGGTGCTCTCGGAACGCGCCGAGAGAGCTGCCGAAAAAGGCGACAGCGTCGCCCTCCTGCATGTCGACCTGGATCGGTTCAAGCAGATCAACGACACGCTGGGTCACATCGCGGGCGATGCCATGCTCGTCCATGCCGCCGAACTGTTGCGGCGGCACCTCGGCCCTGCGGACTTCGTGGCCCGTGTCGGCGGTGACGAGTTCATCATCGTGTGCAGTTATGGCGGCGGACAGAACCGGCTGATCGAGCTGGCCGGAGGCATTATCGAACAGATGCGCCGGCCCGTGCCCTATCTGGGGCACTACTGCCGCTTTGGCGCGTCCATCGGCATTGCCGCCCGTCACGGCGGCGACGTCGACCCGGTGCGGCTGATGATCGATGCCGACATCGCTCTCTATCGGGCCAAGGCCCGCGGCAAGAACACCTTCGAGTTCTTCTCCGAGGCCCTGCAGACCGAGGCGGTCAATACCAAGCGGGTGGCCGACGACATCCTGCAAGCGATCGAGCAGGACGAGTTCCTCCCCTACTATCAGCCGCTGTTCGACGCCAAGACCATGGCACTCAGCAGCGTCGAGGCCCTCGCGCGCTGGCGACATCCCAGAGCCGGCGTGCTGCCGCCATCACGTTTTCTCAGCATCGCCGAAGATCTCAACGTCGTCACGACGATCGACAGCAAGATACTCCGGCAGGTTGTCGACGATCACCGTCGCTGGCGGGCGAGTGGTCTGGACGTGCCTTCGGTGTCAGTAAACGTCTCCTTCCGCCGTCTTCGCGACGAGCAGTTGGTGGCCAGCCTGAGGGAGTTGAGCTTCGAGCCGGGCACCGTGTGTTTCGAGCTGCTTGAATCGATCTTTCTCGATGAAATCGACGACATGGTGAGCTGGAACCTCGAACAGATCCGCGACCTCGGCATCGAGCTCGCGATCGACGACTTCGGTACCGGACATGCCTCCATCCTCAGCCTGCTCAAGCTGCGGCCATCCCGTTTCAAGATCGACCGGCAGTTCCTCGATTCGCTGACCACGTCCAAGGAGCAGCGTCGCCTGGTCGGCTCCCTGATCGACATCGGCAGGTCGCTCGGCATCAAGGTCGTGGCAGAGGGTGTCGAGACATTCGCACAGGCCGATATCCTGCGGGACCTGGGCTGCGACATCCTGCAGGGCTATGCCTTTGCCCGACCGATGTCGGCTGGAGCGCTGGAGGAACGGCTGCGGAGCGCCCACTGGCTGAAGGCCTCCTGAGCCTGGCGGGTCTGACGGAGGCCGTTCGACATTTTCCGGTGCTGCCGAAACCGGCGCTACCATCGCCACAAATGCGGATGCTATAGAGCGGAAGCTTGAAGCAGAGCCGCATTGCATGGCCCAACCCGACCGTCGTCTGGTCCCCATAGTCTCGCTGGACGTGGTGGGATACTCCCGCCTCGTCGAGCGCAACGAGCGTCAGACCCTGCGCCTCGTGCAGCGGGTCTACGAGCGGCTGATCGCGCGCACTATCGGGGCCGCCGGTGGCAAGGTCTTCAAGACCATGGGTGACGGCGTGCTGGCCGAGTTCAACAGTGTCATCGCTGCGGTACAGTGGACTGCCGAGCTGCAGCGGGAGATCTTCGACCGCAAGATTCACGGCCCGGGGGGCGAGCTGTTCCAGATACGGGCCGGGATCGTGCTGGCCGACGTTCTGGTTGCCGGCGACGATCTATACGGCAGCGGCATCAACCTCGCCGTGAGGGTGCAGAATCACGCCCCGGCGGGTGGCATGTGCATCACCAAGTGGATGTACCAGTACCTGGACGGGCACCTGGACCTCGAGTTCACCGACATGGGGCCCACCGAACTCAAGAACATATCCAAGACGGTCCGCATATACACATGGCACCCCGGTGGGGCGCAGCGGCAGCGCGAACCCGTCCTGCCGATCTCCGCGGCACCCAGCCATCGTCCATCAGTCGTCGTGCTCCCCTTCGACAACCTGTCGGGCGAGGCCGATCAGGGGTACTTTGCCGATGCCGTGGTCGAGGAGATCACCGCAACGCTCAGCCGCGTGAAGGACTTCTTCGTCATCGCCCGCAACTCGGCCTTTGCCTACAAGGGCCGCGCCGGGATCGACGTCCGCCAGGTGGGGCGCGATCTCGGCGTGCGCTATGTCGTCGAGGGCTCCGTGCGCCGGGTCGGCGAACGCGTCCGCATCACCGCGCAACTGGTCGAGGCCGAAGCCGGGGCACATATCTGGTCGAACAAGGTCGATGGCGCGGTGGCGGATCTGTTCGATCTGCAGGACCGCATGGCCGCGGAAGTGGCAAGCGCCATCCAGCCATCCATCCGTCGAGCCGAGGTCGAACGCGCCAGGAAGAAGCGCCCCGATACACTGGCCGCCTACGACATGGTGATGCGCGCGCTCCCGCATCTTTGGGCTCACCGTCCCGAGGACAATGCCGAAGCCATCGCGCTGCTGTCACGCGCCCTGTCACTCGAACCGGGATATGGGCTGGCGGCGGCCCTCGCCGCCTGGGCACATGGCCAGCAGGTGGCCTACAACTGGTCGAGCGATTTCGCAGCAGAACGGCAGATGGCGCGCCGCCTGGTCGAAACGGCTACCGAGACGGTTGGCGACGATCCGACCGCGCTGACGGCACTCGCGTCCGCCATGATGACCCTCGGTGGCGACGTGGCGCAGGCGGCCCAGTTCGCGGACCGCGCGCTGGAACTCGATCCAAACCACGCCTGGGCCTGGATGCGGCGCGGCTGGGGTTACGTCTACCTCGGGGCGCCCGACCAAGGCCTTGTGGCCTTCGAGCGCTCGGCCCGGCTCTCTCCGATGGATCCGTTCGCCTTCAACATGCATCTCGGTATGGGCCTTGCCAACTTCGCCGACGGGCGGACGCAGGAGGCGATTGCCTGGGCGCGCCGGGCGCTGGCCGAACGTCCCGGACTGACCTGGCCGCACCGCGACCTGGCCGTCTACCTCGCCCATCATGGCGATGTCACGGCCGCCGGCGAGTCCCTCGCCCTGTTCCGTCGGGCACATGCAAACGTCACGCTCGCAGGGGTCGCCGACGGCCTGCGCTTCATGTATCCGTCGCTGCTGTCACGCTACCTCATGGGGCTGGAGCTGGCCGGTCTCGAGTAGCAGCGTATAAAATTCTACCGATCGATTATGCAAATCCCCAACCCGCCATGCCCCATACTCCACCGGCATTGGGGAGCCGCAGATTGGATACCAGGATAGAAAAGCGCCTTTCGGTCCGGCGCAACACGTTCATCGAGGCTACGATCGTCTTCGATGGTGGGCGTGGCCGCACGCCCTGCATCATCCGCAACCTCTCCGAGACCGGCGCCAAGCTGGAAGTCGTCAGCGGCGTGGCGCCCATTCCCCGCACGTTTGATCTTGTCGTGCCCAAGGTGCGGCCACAGAACTGCCTGGTGATGTGGCGCACACTCAAGGAACTGGGCGTGCAGTTCCAGGATCCGGTTATTCGCTAGCTGCCCCCTCAATCGCGGGTTGTTCAACTGCGGTTCATCGGCGCAACGATAGGGCAGGCCGGCGGACGGGGCGAAACTTCCGCGGAGGGTCCGCCATGGCGCAGCACGCTTTCCTCATCGTCGACAACCGGGTCGTTCACATCGCCAATCCGTCGGGCGCCGGCATGCGGTACCTCGCGCATGCCGTTGGACTGTCGCCGACCGAGCAGTCGGGCGCAATTCGCCACGAGACCGCCGAGACGCTTCTGGTGGTCTGTCGGGGCACGATCGAAGTCATGATCAACGGCGCCACCGCCGTTGTCGGAGCGGGCAACTGGGCTCGCGTGCCGCCCGGAGCGGTGTTTGCCTACCGGAACGCCGGTGCTGCAGCGGCGCAACTGCTCGTCCGCACGGCGCCACCGTCGCCGATTCGCACCACGCGAAGAATCACACTCCAGATCGCGGCCGCCTGAGCGGCCGCGACCGGTGACTCAGGCGGCTGCCGCCGCCTTGAGGTCCGGCGGAACGGCCTCCGCCATCAGCGCGATCACAGCATCCGTTGCCGCCATGACCTTCTGGCCGTCGCTGCCAAGGCGACGGACCGAGACGGTCCCCTCATCCGCCTCGCGCTTGCCGACCACGAACATCAGCGGCACCTTCTGCACGGAGTGCTCGCGCACCTTGTAGTTGATCTTCTCGTTGCGGGCGTCGAGTTCGGCCCGGATGCCGCCGGCCCTGAGGCGGGCAACCAGCTTCGCGGCGTAGTCGTCGGCCTCCGACACGATGGTCGCGACCACCACCTGCACCGGGGACAGCCAGAGCGGCATCTTGCCTGCGTAGCTTTCGAGCATCATGCCGATGAAACGCTCGAGGGAACCAAGGATCGCCCTGTGCAGCATGATCGGCCGCTGCCGCGTACCATCCTCGGCGACATAGGCTGCATCAAGTCGTTCGGGCAGCAGCGCGTCGAGCTGCAGCGTGCCCAGTTGCCACGAGCGGCCGATGGCGTCCCTGAGATGGAACTCGAGCTTCGGGCCATAGAAGGCCCCGTCCCCCGGCGCGACCTGGAAGTCACGGCCGGTGGCGCGGAGGGCATCGCCAAGCGCCTTCTCGACGAAGTCCCACATCTCCTCGGTTCCGCCGCGCTGCGCCGGACGCGTGGCGAGCCGGATGGTCACGTCGGTGAAGCCCATGTCCGTGTAGACTTGGTCGAGCAGGTTGCAGAACGCTTCCGTCTCCTGCTGAACCTGGTCCAGCCGGCAGAAGATATGGGCGTCGTCCTGCGTCATCTGTCGCACCCGCATCAGCCCGTGCAGGGCCCCGTGCGCCTCGTTGCGATGGCAGCAGCCGAACTCGGCCATGCGCACCGGCAGGTCGCGGTAGGACTTGATGCCCTGCTTGAAGATCTGAATATGGGCGGGACAGTTCATCGGCTTGAGGGCCATGTACTCGCCCTCCCCCTTCAGCACCGGCCCGTCCTCGTCCGTATTGGGGACCTCGTCGGGCACCACGAACATGTTCTCGCGGTACTTGCCCCAGTGGCCGGACGCCACCCAGAACTTGGCGTTCATCAGTTGCGGTGTCTTGACCTCGACATAGCCGGACTGGTTCAGGCGTCGGCGAATATAGGCTTCCATCTGATTGTAGATGACGAACCCCTTCGGGTGCCAGAAAACCGAACCCTGAGCTTCTTCCTGCAGGTGGAACAGGTTGAGGTCACGGCCGATTTTGCGATGGTCCCGCTTCTCCGCCTCCTCGAGCATGGTCACGTATTCGTCCAGCTCCTTCTGCGTCGCGAAGGCCGTCCCGTACAGGCGACTCAGCACAGGATTGCGGCTGTCGCCGCGCCAATAGGCACCGGCCACCTTGGTGAGCTTGAAGGCCGTCCCGACATCCTTGGTCGAGCGCATGTGCGGGCCACGGCAGAGATCGAACCACTGCCCCTGCCTGTAGATCTTCACCTGCTGGTCTTCCGGGATGGCATCGACGAGTTCGACCTTGAAGGTCTCCCCCTTGGCGGCGAACACGCGCTTGGCCTCGTCACGGCTCCAGACCTCCTTGGTGAAGGCCGCCCCGCGCCCGATGATCTCGGCCATCTTCTTCTCGATGACCGGGAAGTCATCCTCCGAAAACGGCGTGTCGCGCTTGAAGTCGTAGTAGAAGCCGTTCTCGATCACCGGACCGATGGTGACCTGTGTCGTCGGCCAGAGCTCCTGCACCGCTTCGGCGAGCACATGGGCGGCATCGTGCCTGATCAGCCCGAGGCCGTCCCGGCTGTCGCGGAACACGAACTCGATGGCCCCATCCGCCTCGAGCGGATCGGAGAGGTCGCCGAGGACCCCATTCCACCTCATGGCGACCGTCTTCTTGGCGAGGCTGACGGAGATGGACTCGACGACGGTGGTCCCGGTGGTGCCACGCGGATAATCGCGCACTGCACCGTCGGGGAACGTCACCTTGATCGTCATTTTCATCTCCAATGGGTTACGGCCGGCACACGTCCGGCACGGCGCGGTCTCTAGCATGGGGCCGTGGAAATCGCCAAGCGGACGCACCGAGCGGGAAGGAGCCCACCATCGCCCTGACGAGGGACAGCGACCATGCGGCGGCCGTCGGGTCGTACTATTTCCAGCGTCCGTAGGTCCAGGGCACGTACCAGCGGGACCCAGCAGGTACTGTGTCGGGTACCGGATCGAACCCATGCGTACCGCCGGGTCGGCAGCGCCAGAGGCGCGCGGCCCCCATCCAGCCGCCCGGCCAGAAGCCGTGACGCCATATCGCGTCGCGGGTGAACTCCGAGCAACTGGGCGCATGCCGGCAGTTGCGACCCATGAACATCGACAGGCTGTAGCGATACCCCTGCAGCAGCAGGTAGCTGGCCACACGGAACGGCCAGTCGACGATCGTCCATAACAGGCGGACCGCGTCACGCATCGGAGCGCCCCGCATCGATCTGGTCGAGTGCGGCGCAGACCGCCTCGAAAACCAACAGGGTCGACGTGTGCCGCGGGCGGTACTCGCGCACCGGCTCGAGGTACCTGAGGTCCGCCCATCGATCGCCGCCGGGCGGCGGCCCTTCGGCCTTCAGCATCGCCGTCATCTCGTCGCGAACCCGCCTGAACTCCGACGTCGATGCGCCGACCACGTTTGCCGCGACGACGGCGGCTGAGGTCTGTCCGAGGGCACACGCCTGGATTTCGTGGCCATAGCCGACAATCGTCCCGTCGCGAACCTTGATGTCCACCTCGATGGTCGATCCGCACACGCGGCTGACCTTGCGCGCCGAAGCGTCGGCGTCGGCCAGTCGCCCGGGAATCGGCTGGTTGCCGGCGATTTCGAGGATCTTTTCGGAATAGAGATCGCTGAGATCCATCGTTCACACAAAACCGTTGCTTGAGCGGAGTCGCTGTCGAGCTATATAGTCATCGTACCCTAGCAAGTCAGCGGCGTCCGTCGTCACTGGCCGATCCGTGAACCGTGCGACGACATCAGCCGTATGTCGTCTGAAATTGACCGGGGAGCCCCTGATGGACGTCTGCGTTACGCCGCGCCATTCCGACACGTCTGCCGCCACGATCGCCCGCCCCACCAGAGAGGAGGCCGAGGCTGCCGTACGCACGCTGATCGCCTGGGCCGGAGACAACCCGGCCCGAGAGGGGCTGCTGGATACGCCCAAGCGGGTGACCAAGGCCTTCGGCGAGTTCTTCGCCGGCTACGAGCAACAGGCCGAGGAAGTCCTCAGCACCACCTTCAAGGAGGTTGGTGGCTACGACGATATTGTGCTGGTGCGTGATATCCCGTTCTCCTCCCATTGCGAACATCACATGGTGCCCTTCGTCGGCAAGGTGCACGTTGCCTACCTGCCGCAGTACGGCGTTGTCGGGCTGAGCAAGCTGGCCCGCCTCGTGGATGTCTTTGCGCGGCGTCTGCAGGTTCAGGAGAACCTGACGGCGCAGATCATCGACGCCATCAACGAGTACCTCAATCCGAGGGGTGCGGCGGTGATGATCGAGGCCGAGCACATGTGCATGTCGATGCGCGGCGTCCGGGCACACGGAGCACTGACGATCACCCACCGATTTACCGGCGTCTTCGCCGAGGATCGTGACCAGCAGGACAGGTTCTTCTCCCTGGTGGGCAAGCGGGGCTAAGCCACGGCGGCGATCACGTCGGAGTTGCGCGTGGCGGCGATGGACCGACTTCGTGCCCTCGATCGGGAGCGGCGCGGTGAAATCCGGGTAACGCCGAAGAGCCGAGTTTTGACGTCCGCTCGGGGCGGTGATACTGCCGCATCATGAGCGCACCCTTTGCCGACCCCGGAACCCTTAGTCATGACGACATCGAGGAAGGTCGCCTGTTCGCGCCGAAATTCGACGCATATGGGCTGGTCACCGCAGTCGCGCAGGAGGCGGGCAGCCATCGCGTTCTGATGGTCGCGCACATGAACGCCGAGGCACTGCACCTCACGATCGAAACCGGCCTTGCCCACTACTGGTCGCGCTCGCGCGGACGAATCTGGAAAAAGGGCGAGAGCTCCGGAGAAGTCCAAAAGGTCGTCGAGATGCGCATCGATTGTGATCAGGATGCAGTGTTGCTGCTGGTCGAGCAGACCGGCCGTGGGGCGGCATGCCATACGGGCAGGAAGAGCTGCTTCTACCGCCTTGTCGATGGACCGCAGCACCTCAGCGACAGCGGCGAGCGTCCCCTCTTCGACCCGGCCGAGGTCTATCGGCATCAATAGTGCGGGGGTGGCGGTTCGCGACCTGCTGACAGTGCCGGGTGGGCCTCGACGTCACGCAATTGAGCCCGCAGGTTTGCGACCTCGCGCTTCAGGGTCTCGATCTGGCGATAGTGCTCGGCAAGCGCCTCACCGAGCTGGTCGATGGCCTGCTCCTGGTAGGCGACCTTGCTTTCGAGCGCTTCGATTCGGGCATCGTCCATCCTCAACTCCTCACGCGCTGCTCGAGCAGTGGAACCAGGGCCAGTCCGGCGATGAATCCGCCCAGATGCGCCTGCCAGGCGATGCCGACCGACTGGCCGATCAAAGCGGGCAGGAAGGGCACAGCGGCGTTCAGGATCAACCAGATCGCGATGAAGGGGCCGGCCCGCCGGCTATGGAACAGCTCGCCATAGGTCGCAAGGCGTCTCCCCAGAATCACCCGCTCGCCGGTCTTGGGGTCCTCGGCAACGACGACCGGCTGAAACATGAAGCGGCACACTGCGCCCGTGAGGCCCGAGACGCCTCCTGACGCTCCGATCAACCACTGGTTGTTCGGCAGCACCGTAAGGGCGAAGACTGCCGCCCCCATCGCTGCACTGACGAGAAAGAGCGCAACAGTTTTCCACCCCCCGTAGCGCTGCGCCATCGGCGTCCCGAACACCGCCAGCCAGACTGAGTTGAAACCCAGATGTTCCCATCCGGCATGCAGGAATGCGTGCGTGAAAGGCGTCCAGACCAGTGGGATCCAGAGGTCCGGACTGCCCTGCCCCGCCAGGATTCTGTAGGGGATGAAGGCCAGCCAGAGTTCGAGCTCGAAGTTCCCCTGTTCGTTAAGGGCCAGCGTTCGGGCCAGGTGGACTGCCACCATCAGGCCGATCACCCCAATAATGACGGCTGGCAGCAGGATTGCCGGTTCGTTTGGTCCTTCATGCTGATTTTGTTGGCTTTTCTTCACGTCAGACCCACCGGCTCCCGGTTCTGACGCCTTTGTACTCCAATCCCCCGAATTATCCACACGGCACCCCGTGCGTTAACCCTAACAAATGTTTAAGGGCGATTTCCGCCGGCCGTTTTGCGAGTGTGCATCCCGGCGGCGGTTGCTCCCTAGATCGGGGCGCGCTGGGGTTTGGCAAGCGGGTCCGAGATGCAGAAAACGAGCACCAAGACGCTCTTCGACTACTGGAATGCACTGCGAGGCTCCCGGTCTGCGCCGGACCGCCGCGACATCGATCCGACCCGCATCCGGTCGGCGCTGGCCAACACCTTCATCCTCGAGCTCAACGAGCACAACGAGTTCGACTTTCGGCTCGCGGGCTCACATCTTTGCTCCGCCTACGCCCGGGAGCTCAAGGGCCGATCGTTCTCGCGCCTGTGGCACGATCGCGATCGCGACGCCATGGAGACGCTGGTCAAGGCGGTCACCGAGGACCATGCCGTTGCCCTCGTGACCTTCCAGGGCAGCACAGCGGTGAACACGCGGCTGACCATAGAGACCATCTTGCTGCCGCTGCGCCACAACGGCACTACTCACTCTCGCCTGCTTGGCGCCATGACCGCACTCGACGAACCCTATTGGTTTGGCGTGCAGCCAATCATGGAACAACGCATCACCGGCCTCAGGCTGATCTGGCCCGATGATGTCTCCCACGCCGAACTGGCACGCGACGTCGCCACAGCAGTGCCGCGTCACGAGGAACTGGCATTCGCGACTGCCAGCTCCGCGATGCCGCCGCCCCTCACCGCCACGGTCTATGGTCGCAGCGCCCGCCGGTATGCGCACCTGGCGGTCATTGACGGCGGACGACGCTGAAAAGCCCGCATCTGAGGCGAATAGCGGCGGCCACGGAGACATTCGGTTAACCAAAACTGGCTAGCCTTGGACTCAATCCCTATCGAGTCCGGTCCGGTCGCCCGATGATCTCCGACGAACCCAGTCCGCCGCGTCTCGCTCGTCCAGCGCGCACCTACGCACAGATGCCGCGGTTCCAGCGCGTGAAGATCTCGGTTCTCGGCCGCTATATGCTGACGGACCGACGGGAATTTCCCTGCCAGGTGCTGGCGATGTCGCCCGGCGACGCCATGGTGATCGCCCCGGTTTCGGGGAGTGCAGGCGAGCGCGTGGTGGCCTACCTCGACAACATGGGACGGATCGAAGGCAACATCACCAGCGTGATCGATGGCGGTTTCGAGATGGATATCTCCGCCACACCACGCAAGCGCGACAAGATGGCAGCACAACTGACCTGGCTTGCCAATCGCGATGTGCTCAACCTGCCCGAGGATCGCCGCCACGAGCGCGTCGTACCGGACAACCGGCATTCGACGGTGGTGCTCGACGATGGTCGGCGCTACAATTGCAAGATCATCGACATATCGCTCTCTGGTGCCGCCATCGAGTTGGCGGTTCGCCCGGCCATGGGTACGCCGGTGACGCTGGGCAGAATGCGTGCGCGGGTAATCCGCCATTTCCCTGACGGTGTCGCGGTGGAATTTGCCTCCGCACAGGAAATGCTCACCGTCGTCCAGCAGAACCTCCGAGTCAGCTGAACTGCGCCCGGGGCCGGCTAACGGAACCTTACCGATATTGATCGCTTTCGCCTAAAAACTAGCTCGCAGTTTTCGGGTCGGGGCAATTCGCCCCCGGCATCGTTGCTTCCGTCAGGGGGCAATCACGATGTCGCAGGTCAAGTCGTTCATCACAGCAGCCATCGCGCTGGTCATGGCGGTGTTCATTCTGGCGATGCCGGTTCGGGCGGACACCATCGACTTCGCCCATCCGGCCTTCGCCCAGATCGGCGGCAAGACCAGCATTCCGGTTGGCGCTTCCGAGTTCTGCAAGGCACACCGCCCCGAATGCGGCCCCAACAGCCACCCCGTAGCCGCGGTGGAGTTGACCTCGCGGCGCTGGCAACACCTGGTCGAGGTGAACAACCTGATCAACACAGCCATCGTGCCGATGACCGACCAAGACTACTACAAGGTCACCGAGTTCTGGGCCTATCCCGAGGGCTACGGCGATTGCGAGGACTTCGTGCTGGCCAAGCGCCAGGCGCTGATCGCCGACGGCTGGAACCCCTCTACCCTGTTGATCACTGTCGTTCGCCAGCCGAATGGCGAGGGACACGCCGTCCTGATGGTGCGGACCGACAGGGGCGATCTGGTGCTGGACAACCAGGACAGCCGGGTTCTGCTCTGGAACGAGACGCCCTACCAGTTCCTCAAGCGCCAATCGCAGGCCAACGCCGGACAGTGGGTCGACATCATCGACGCGCGCCCAACGATCGTGGCTTCGAACTGAGCCCGACGCCTACGCACCGGTTAGCGCGAACCACGTGCCGATCAGCAGCAATCCGGTAATGAAGGCCCAGCCGAAGGCGACGAAGGCAGATATCAGCGCGCTGCTGATCGACAGGGTGCCGTCACGCTCCTGTTGCCATCCCATCTGCAGCAGGATGTAGGGGCCGCACACGAAGCTGATCGCGAGATTGCCGAAGCTGTGCCAGATCGTCTTCCCGTCATAGCGCAGCATCGCCTGTTCCCGGCTGAGCCACTGGAACAGGTGCGTCCCCATGCCGGCCACGCAGAGACCGACCGCCATGATGAACCCTGCCAGCACCAGTTCACGTAGCATTGGGGCCCCCGCTCCATAGGCATCAGATTAACACTTTGTTAATCATATCGGGTGCCCACTGGGCTGTCACGCTCCCACCGGCAATCTGGTTAATGTGAACATGTCCGGCAGCGCCGAGGCCAACTCTCATCAGCATTCGATCGGCTTCAACCTCGGTGCCATCCTGCTCGCACTGGCCCTGACCGCGATCGGGATCGCCTATGCGATCGACGCGGCCGCCAGGTCGGCGCTGCACCCAGCCGCGCAGGGGGAAGAAGCGGCGATCCTCTCGCGATCGCTCGGTGGACATGAACTGGCCATCCCGCGCGCCTGGTTTCGGTACGAAGAACAGCGGGCCGAGGGCTTTGCCAAGCAGATCGACCTTCGGCTCGAGATGCCGCTCGCAGTCGAAGGCCAGCTTGTGCCGGTCGAGGTCACCCTGCTGCCGCGCAGCCGTGCCCGCCCGAGTGCGGCGCTGCTGGACGGAGTTTATCTGCATCAGTTCGCCGATGAGCAGTTGGTCGGCGTTCCGGGCCTGGTAGGCAAGCCGCTCCGGCAGGGGAACGGGTACGACGCGGAGGTGGTTTGGTACGATGCCCTGTCCTCGGAGCCCTTTGTTGCCAAGTGCAGCCGCCCGGTAACCGACTCGAAACAGGCTCAGTGTCTGCGGACCGTCTATCTCGGCCCGGGCATCGCGGCGGTCTATGCCTTCCCGGAGTCGGCGCTGACCGGATGGCGTCGTTTCGATGAAATGATGCTGGAACGCATGCACCGCATCGGCGCCATCTGATCAGGTCGGCACGGACGAGAAGACCAGCGCCGCGTTGACGCCTCCAAATCCGAAGGAATTCGACAGGACGTGACGAAGGACTTTGCCGCGTGCCCGCAATGGCACGAGGTCGAACTGGCCGCCGACGTCTGGGTCTTCAAGGTTGAGCGTCGGCGGCACCATGCCGTGTCGGATCGCCTCGACCGAGAATACCGCCTCGATGGCGCCCGCCGCCCCCATCAGGTGACCGGTCGCAGACTTCGTCGAGGAGATCGACAGGTCCTTGCCGCGTCCCGCGAAGACGGCGGAAATCCCCGCAAGCTCGGCCGCATCACCTACTCCCGTCGAGGTGGAATGGGCGTTGATGTAGTCGACCTCGTCCGGAGCGACGCGCGCCATCCGCAACGCCTGCCGCATCGCCGCCTGCGCCCCGGCGCCGGAAGGCTCGCCGGAGGTCACATGGTAGGCGTCAGCCGATGTGCCATAGCCCGAGAGGACAGCCAGCGGAGTCGCACCGCGGGCTCTTGCGTGGCTCAACCGTTCGATCACCAGGACGGCAGCGCCCTCCGCAAGCACGAAGCCATCCCGGCGCCGGTCGAACGGCCGAGAGGCTGCGGCAGGGTTGTCGTTGAAGGCCGTGGCAAGAGCACGGACCGCGCCGAACCCGCCGACCGAGATCGGATCGATCGAGCCTTCTGCACCGCCGACGACCGCGACATCCGCCTCCCCCGTCAGGATTAGCCGCATCCCGTCCCCGATCGCCTGTGCCGACGCGGCGCATGCTGTGACCGGAGCGCCGATCGGGCCCCTCAGTCCGTACCGGATCGAGATCCAGCCAGCCGCCAGATTGGCGAGAAAGGCCGGGACGGTGAACGGCGACAGTCGACGAGGCCCCTTTGTGAGAATGGTCTCGACAGCATTGGCCATGACCGGCGAACCGCCGACTCCGGTGCCGATGATCGTCGCAGTCGCTGCCTGATCCGCTGCCGCTGTCGGATGCCAGCCCGCCTGTTCCAGCGCCTCCCGAGCCGCGACAAGCCCGTACTGAATGAACAGGTCCATCTTCTTGACGTCCTTGGCATCGATGGCGACGAGCGGGTCGAAGCCCTCGGGGTCGGCGTCCTTTGCTGGAACCAGTCCGGCGATCTGCGTGGAAAACGCCGAGACGTCGAAGCGGGTATTCCGAACGATGCCGCTGGTCCCGTCGACCAGCCGGGACCAGTTGGTGTTGACGCCAACACCGAGCGGACTCACTGCCCCCATGCCGGTGACGACGATCGGGTCGGTTTGAGTACTCAACCTGCAACTCCCTTCGTGTAGATACACGGTCTATGCCGTACGATCCGCGTCTCTTGTTGTCCGTTTCACATGGCAGCGAGCCGTCGCAACATGGAAAGTGTGCGGTCGAATTCGTCAGCGCCGAGTTCGCCGTGGATCTCCGCCTGTGCCTTGCGCCACACCGGCAGCAGTTGATCGACCAGCGATCTGCCCCGCTCGGTGAGTCCGCATATCCGACCATTTCCGTGATCGGCCTGGCGTGAGTCGATCAGGCCCATCTTCTCCAGTCGGTCGAGGTTGCGGGTGAGCGTCGTGCGCTCGAAGCCACGCCGCTCCGCCAGGTCTGTCACAGTCTGCTCTCCCGTCGCCAGGATGGTCCCGAGCAGAGAGAACTGCGTCGAGGTGATGCCGAATGGCCGCGCCGCCGCATCGTAGCGTCGCGTTATGGCGCGCGCCGCCATGCGGGTGTTCGAAACCATGCACTGCGTGAAGTCGTCCTGCATGTCGCACAAGTAGCGTGTATATGCACGATGTCAATCAGAGAAAACCGAATGCCGCGCGCTCCCCTTCCGCCCGCCGCGTTTCGTGCTATAGCGCAGCCAGCCAAACACGCCGCCCGAGGAGCTTCAAGCAATGGCCAAGATCAGTGTCGCCAATCCTGTCGTCGATCTCGACGGCGACGAGATGACCCGCATCATCTGGCAGGCGATCAAGGACAAGCTGATCCTCCCCTACCTCGACCTGAAGATCGAGTACTACGATCTCTCCGTCGAGAACCGCGATGCCACCAACGATCAGGTGACCGTCGACGCCGCCAACGCCATCAAGAAGCACGGCGTCGGCATAAAGTGCGCGACCATCACGCCGGACGAGGCGCGCGTCGAGGAATTCAAGCTCAAGAAGATGTGGAAGTCGCCCAACGGCACCATCCGCAACATCCTTGGCGGCGTGATCTTCCGCGAGCCGATCATCTGCAAGAACGTGCCGCGGCTGGTGCCAGGCTGGACGCAGCCGATCATCGTCGGCCGCCACGCCTTTGGTGACCAGTACAAGGCCACGGACTTCCGCTTCCCCGGCAAGGGGAAGCTGACCATCAAGTTCACGGGCGACGATGGCAACGTCATCGAGCACGAGGTGTTCGACGCACCGGGCTCGGGCGTCGCCATGGGCATGTACAACCTCGATTCCTCGATCGAGGAGTTTGCCCACGCCTCGTTCAACTACGCGATCAATCGCAAGGTGCCCTGCTACCTCAGCACCAAGAACACTATTCTCAAGGCCTATGACGGCCGCTTCAAGGACATCTTTCAGGAGGTGTTCGAGCGCGACTACAAGGCCCGGTTCGATGAACTGAAGATCTGGTACGAGCACCGCCTGATCGACGACATGGTCGCGTCTGCACTGAAGTGGTCTGGCGGGTACGTCTGGGCCTGCAAGAACTACGATGGTGATGTTCAGTCTGACACCGTTGCGCAGGGCTTCGGCTCACTTGGCCTGATGACCTCCGTTCTGATGACGCCGGATGGCAAGATCGTCGAGGCCGAGGCGGCCCACGGCACCGTTACCCGCCACTATCGCCAGCACCAGCAGGGCAAGGAAACCTCGACCAACTCTATCGCGTCCATCTTTGCCTGGACGCGTGGTCTCGCCCACCGCGCCAAGCTGGACACCAATTCAGAACTGGCCAGGTTCGCCACAACGCTCGAGAAGGTCTGCGTCGACACGGTCGAATCGGGCCAGATGACCAAGGATTTGGCGCTGCTTGTGGGGCCCGACCAGAAATGGCTGACCACGCTCGGCTTCCTTGACGCCGTCGACGCAAACCTGCGGAAGGCCATGCAAGGCTAGAGTAGCGGCGGCAGAGAGCAACGGCGGCGAGAGGCGGTCACCATCGTCTCCTGCGTGCACTACTGACTTGCGCCCCCGGGCGACGTACCGGCGCACGCCTGCCAGCACCCGTCCGATGCCCACGTTGTCCTTCACCGGTGGACCCGGAAAGCGGCTCGGTCGAGCGGATTCCACACCGAGCCACCCTCTGGCCGGGCCTGCAGTGGCGTCGTGGCTCCCGCCCCGTCGAACTGGTCGCTCGATGTTCGACCAGTTCGAAGGAGAATGCACATGGATGAGTTCAGCGATCCAGAACTCGAAATCCTGGAGGCGCAGGGCCTTCCGGCCCTCCCGGCCGCTGCGCTGTCCGGCTTCGTGAAACGGAAAGGTGTGGACCTCTGGTACGCCAGCTTTGGTGACGGGCCGGCGGTGTTGCTTCTGCATGGTGGTCTCGGCAATGCCGGCAACTGGGCCTATCAGGTTCCCGCTCTGATCGATGCCGGCTACATGGCCATTGTCATGGATACCCGGGCACACGGGCGCTCTGGTTGGGACGGAAGTCCCCTCAGCTACTGGCAACTGGCAGGCGACGCCGTCGCCGTCCTCGATGCGCTGCGGGTCGATAGGGCCGCCGTCATCGGCTGGAGCGATGGCGCGGACACCGGGTTGGTGCTCGCCATCGAGCATCCGGAACGGCTGTCGGGCCTCGTGTTTTTTGCATGCAACGTCGATCCCAGCGGCGTGCTGCCCTTCGTCATGCGCCCGATCATCGGGCGGATCTATGCCCGCCATGTCGCCGACTACTCCGCTCTCTCGCCCAATCCCGACCGGTTCGGGGACTTCGAGGCTGCCGTGCAACTGATGCAGCGAAGCGAACCCAATCTCGGCGCCGCCGACCTCGGGGCCGTCCGCGTTCCCGTTCTGAGCCTGATAGGCGAACACGACGAGTTCATTGCCGAGGCGCATGCCCGCTACATCGCTGACGCGATACCCGGCGCCCTCTTCCGGCAGATGCGGGGACTGTCGCACTTTGCGCCCCTGCAGCGGCCCGGCCAGTTCAACGACGTCATCCTCGCGTTTCTCGCCGAGACGGTGGCCGGACCTCTCTCGGCGCAGTGAACGGCCCCCAACTTCGCGGCCGACTTCGGACTTGACCGGGGCGTGACGGTGAGCGCCTGATGCGCTCCGGGGGGCACCATGTTGATCAATGCGAGTGGATGGCTGCTGCTCGGCGTCCGCGCGCGGGGCGTCCTGCATGTCGGCGCCCATGACGGCGAAGAGGCCGCATTCTATCATGGGCAGGGATGGGGACCGGTGATCTGGGTTGAGATGCTCCCCGAGAAGGCAGCGCAACTGCGGCAGAGATTTCCCGATCCTCGAACCGATCTTGTCATCGAGGCTGCTTGCTGGGATGTCGATGGACAGAGCATCGCCCTTCACCGCGCCAGCAA
Organism: Devosia sp.; assembly: GCF_041917035.1. Lineage (GTDB taxonomy): Bacteria > Pseudomonadota > Alphaproteobacteria > Rhizobiales > Devosiaceae > Devosia_A. The sequence goes on from NZ_JAYRYM010000025.1 coordinate 24,221, forward strand.
TGCCCAGTCATCATCGCTGCTGGCTCCCCGCGAGCACCTGGTCCAACACCCGGATGTGGGCTTTGCCGACGATGGCGAGCTGACAACGCACCGTCTCGACAGCGTGCTGCCGGAAAGCCCCACGTTTGACCTTGTCTGCATCGACGTGCAGGGGGCGGAACTGCAGGTGCTCAACGGCTTGGGCAAGAGACTGGAGGCCGTCAGTTGGGCCTGTATCGAGGTGAGCACCCTACCGCTCTATGCAGGAGCCGCGCTGCTACCCGAGATTGATGCGTTCATGCACCAGCACGGCTTCGTCCGGATTGCTCGCAAGATGGCCGAGGATCATGGCTGGGGCGATGCCTTGTATCGCCAGGCAGCCCGCCTCTCGCGTTGGGAACGGCTGGCGCTCTGGCTGCGCAGCCGACTCTGGCACAGTGCAATGCGGATTCGCCTTCCCAGCAAGGTGCCGGCCTGGGACAACTGGGCGCTGCCGTGATGAGGGTGCCTCGGAGCCCCAGTTGACCGCAACTGCTGTCCCAGAGCCGATTGCCGTCGCGAGCGTGGTCGACCAGAGCTTCCTGCCGATGGTCCGGGTGGTGGCCAGTTCGATCGCTGCGGCCGCGTCATCGGGCCGCCCTGTGAACTATCACGTGATCTACCATGGCCGTGACAGCCGGATGTCGAGGCAGATGGCCGGCTGGCAGAGCGGCCCCGTCAGGGTGCACATGCATCGCTTACCCAATCCGTGGGAGCGCTTCGGCAGAATCGGCGGTTTTCCTCCCTCATCATTGAGCCGCCTTTCGCTGCCCGAAATGCTTCCCGGACTTTCGAGGCTGATCTACCTCGACGTGGACGTGGTGGTGCAGGCCGACCTCGGCGAGTTGTTCGACACCCCCTTGCTTGGCCAACCCCTTGGCGCGGTTCGTGACAGAGTAGTCGCCGAACTGGCCCTCCGCACCGACGGCGACAATGCCGACCAACCGAGCATGTTGTCCTATCTTCGAGAAATCGTCGGACTGAACTCCCGCGAGACAATCCTCGACTACCGCCAGGCCGGTGTCCTGCTCATGGACCTCAATCGCCTGCGGGCGCTCGACTTCACCGCCAGCGCAAGGAAGGTCGTCGAACGGCACGGCACAGCGCTGCGATATGCGGACCAGTGCGTGATCAATATCGTGTTGCGGGACCGCATGGCTGTACTCGACCCGCGATGGAACGTCATCACAGGTTCGATTACCCCGAGTTCCACTGCCAGGGCCCTGCCCGAGTTCGTGCACCACAGCCACTTGCAGGCCACGGCCCCCAGAATTCTACACTATGCCGGGAACAAGCCCTGGAACCGCCTCGGACTTCCTCTTGGTCGGCGCTGGTGGCGACAGGCGGTCGCCTCCGGCCTGGGGCCGTATTTCGCCATGAGGCACCTGAGCGAGCGGGGCCGTCTCGAGACTGCCTCGTTGGTGAAACGAATCTGGCGACGCCGACCGTGACCCAAGGGAACAGCTTGGCGCGACGTCTCATTCGTGCTTGCCTTGCCGAACCGGGGGAAAACGAATGATCCGACTTGTGGCGCTTGTCGCCGCTTTCTTCTCAACAATAGCGTCTGCCGATGCCGCGACGATTTCGATCGTCTCAATGCACTACTCGGTGGGTCATCCGGTCCCTCATCTGCACTACGACGGACCAACCGTGGGCGGAGACCTGGCCACCCTCCGGGACATGTACGATACCTTCGTCAAGTGCCGGATTTCCTGCCTTGGTCCGGAAGGGAGCGCGACGGCCGTGCTGACCCTGAACGGCGAAGGCGGCGACTATCACGAAGGCCTCGCCATTGCCGACTTCCTGCGTGAAAACCACATCGCGACAGTGGTAGAGCGCGGCAGCTACTGCTACTCGGCCTGCGCTTTCGCGTTTCTCGGCGGTTCGGGCTACTCGAGCGAGCCGGGAATAGGATCCTATGTCGACCGGATGGTCGAACCGGGCAGCACGGTAGGCTTCCATGCGCCCTACAGGAACGAAGACGCCTTCCTTGCCGCCCTGGAGGAGCGGGGCGCCATGGCCACGCAGGGCGATACGCGTGACAGCCTGGCGCTGATGGTCAAGGAACTGGTGCGCTGGAACGTCGACCCGGAAGTACTGTTCCAGATGGTCGGCATGGGGCCTGACCAGACTTACGATCTCACCACCGCCGCCGACCTCTACCTCGCCCGCGTCGCCCTGCCCCCGACCCCGAGTTCGGCCTGGATCGTCGATGCGCCGACCGCCCTGCGCAACGTCTGCTCACGCCTGCTCGCGATTGACGAGCGTGGCGACCCGCGCGACACCCAGTGGCAACTGGTCGCCGAGTTCGAGAAGGGGATCGGCAGGACGGCCACCGGTGACGTGCTCTCCGGCTACCGGTTGGGCGAGCGGCCCCTGTCCATCGGGAGTTGCGCCGCTACGGACGCCAGCCTTGCCGATCCCGCCGTATTCGAGGCCTCACTCTACTTCACACCCGGTCTTGACGGCAGCAACGCGCCGGGCACCAGCTTCTTCAACCGCCAGGACGGCTGGTCGAGCGCCGGCACCGGCTCCAACCCGCTGAAGCGCATCCTGCAGAAAGGCCCGCTCAACCACTTCTTTCTGCCGCTGTTCGATAGCATCGATCAACTCGACCTGCCTGGCGAGGCGGCGATCGACGCCAACCGATTCAACCAGCCGATCTCACCGCTCCTGCCGTTGATGGCAGAGGAGCTCATCATCGACGCATCCGGTCCCGGCAGCCGCATTTCGCACAGCGGTGATGTGTTCGTCTTCGAGCGGGTAGGCCCGCGCTCGCTGTTTGACAGCGCCCTGACGCTGCCCGGCATCGGCCGAAGCTACACGAACAATGCTGCCAACGAGGTGAGCTTCGTGCGCGACGGCGCCTACGTCGACACGGCAACACCGTTCACCTGGTTCGGCATGTTGAGTGGCGGCGAATCCCTGGTGGTCGAGGCCTTCGTGGTCAAGCCGGCGGGCGTGGCTGCAACCGAAGAGGACATGGCGACGCTGCGCCGGGTTCAGTGCGCCACCGACTTCGGCGGCATGCGCCTCGGGTGCAGCTGAGGGGCCACATTTCGGCCCCGAAACAACTGAATCCTGACGGCTGTTTCCCGGGGCGACGATGCTAAAGAGGATCTTGCTCGGTCTACTGGTCGTTGCGGCGACCGTCTATGTATGGAACGCCTCCTGGCGCGTCGCACCCCCGGAGGGTGCCGTCGGACTTATCGCGCATCGCGGCGTACACCAGACCTTTCACCGGGAGGGTCTGACCACAGAGACATGCACGGCCGAGCGCATCGATCCGCCCGAGCATGACTACCTGGAAAACACGCTGCCTTCGATGGCAGCGGCCTTCGAAGCGGGCGCCGACGTCGTTGAACTCGATGTGCATCCGACAACCGACGGCCGGTTCGCTGTCATGCACGACTGGACGATCGACTGTCGCACAGAGGGGACCGGGGAAACCCGCAGCCATGACATGGCATACCTGAAGACGCTGGATGTCGGTCACGGCTACACCTTTGATGGCGGCGGGAGTTTTCCCTTCCGTGGCAAAGCCGTCGGCCAGATGCCAGAACTGGAGGAGGTGTTCGCCGCATTTCCCGGGGGCCGCTTTCTCGTCA
>NZ_JAYRYM010000026.1:0-27610 GCF_041917035.1 Devosia sp.
TCGCCTCGTCGGCGCGGCCGGCGGAAAATCGTGCCCGGATCGCAGCGAGCGCCGGCGCGGGTATGGCGAAGCCGCGCGACTGGCGCAGCCCGTCCATCATCGCCCGGACCACCGCGCTGTCGCGGTCTACGGCCTCGAACAGCAGCCGCTCGAAGTTCGAGGAGACTTGGATATCCATCGACGGGCTGATCGTCGGGGTGACGCCGGTCACCTCGTAGCGCCCGGTCTCGAGGGTGCGGGCGAGGATGTCATTGCTGTTGGTGGCGATGACCAGGGTGCGGATCGGAAGGCCCATGCGGCGAGCGCAATAGCCCGCGAAGATGTCGCCGAAATTGCCGGTCGGGACGACAAAGCTCACCTCCCGGTGGGGCGCACCGAGGGAAACCGCGGAGGTGAAGTAGTAGACGATCTGGGCGACGATCCGACCCCAGTTGATCGAGTTGACGCCGGAGAGCTTCAGGCTATCGCGGAAACTGCGATGGTTGAACATCGCCTTCACCAGGTCCTGGCAATCGTCGAAAGTGCCGCGCAGCGCGATGTTGTGCACGTTGGCATCGAGCACCGTCGTCATCTGCCGCCGCTGCACCTCCGAGGTGCGGTTCTCGGGGTGGAGGATGAAGATATCGGTCGCCTCTCGCCCGCGAAACGCCTCGATCGCGGCCGAACCGGTATCGCCCGAGGTGGCGCCGACGATCGTCGCGCGCGCGCCGCGCCGGGCGAGGATGTAGTCCATCACCCGGGCAAGGAACTGCATCGCCACGTCCTTGAAGGCGAGCGTCGGACCGTGGAACAGCTCGAGCACGAAGTGGCCTGGTTCGAGTTCGACGAGCGGTGCTACCGAGGGGTGGCGGAAGCTGGAATAGGCCGCCGCGACGATCGCCCGGAGTTCTGCATCGGGGATCTCACCGTCGACGAAACGGGAGATGATGTCGAACGCGACCTCGTGATAGGGCCGGTTGGCGTAGCCGGCGATCTCGGCCGGGCTCAGTTGGGGCCAGGTCTTGGGGACATAGAGGCCGCCATCGCTGGCGAGACCGGCCAGCACGGCGTCGGAGAAACCCAGCTCGGCCGCCCCGCCGCGCGTCGATACGAACTGCATTTAGGGAGAATCGCCCTGTGGATTGCGCATGCGGCCAGCATGCCGTTGGCTCTAGCTTACCCTAGTGAAACTGCTGGCAGATCGCAACATTCATGCGGGTCTTCATCGGCTCCGCCCGGCCGCGACGAGCGGTACCTGGCGCTGCCGTCGAATCCAGAACCAGAGCAGCGGCGGCACCAGCGCGGCAAAGCCGAACCAGGTGATGACATAGCCCAGGTGGTTGTTGGGAAAGCTCATCACCGTCTCGCCGCCCTGCGGCAACGTCCCCGGCGGGCCGGCGGGAAGATCGATATAGAGCGGGGCGATTGGCGGCTCGAGACGGCCGGCGAGGGTCGCGAGCCGCGCCGGGTTCCGGACCCAGTCGATACGCTTGCCCAGTTCGGGCGCCGGAGTGAAGCCGCCGACCGTCTCGCCGAGACGGGCGACACCGGACAGGCTGACCATCCCGGCTTCCGGCGCGCCGCCTCCGGCAAAGCTCTCGCGCGCACTCTGGGGCACGAAGCCGCGGTTGACGAAGATGGTGCCCCCCGTCGCCAGTCGCAATGGCGTCATTACCCAGTAGCCGGGCCCCGAATGGGTGCCACGGGCCTCCCCGAGGCTGGTGAAGACGAGCACTGTGGCTTCGGGCAGATAGGTGCCGGTGACGGTTACCGGACGGAAGTCGTACTGCTCGCTGTCGGTCGCCGCCCACTCGGCGACCGGCGGCAGCTCGATCGGCGGTTGCTCGAAACGCGCGGCGACGGCGGCAATCAGCCGCTCCTTCTCCTCAAGGCGCAGCACCTGCCACAGGCCCAGAGCGACGAACAGCGCCATCAGCGCCAGCATGAACAGCGTGAAGGCCCAGAAACGCCAGCCTTCGCTTCGGCCGGCGTTGCCGGTGTCAGCCATCGAGCTTGCCTTCCTCGGCCTTGTGGTGGAACTGCAGGGCGATCATCGTCGCCTTGAGCGGCCGCATCAGCGACAGGGCCAGGATCACGACGCCGGGCAGCCAGAGCAGCAGGTGGACGAAGGGCGGGGGGTGGAACACTGCTTCGACCGCCGCGGCGGCGCCGACGATGACGAAGCCGACGATGAGGATGATGAACACCGCCGGGCCTTCCGTCTCGGCGGCGTAGCCGAGGTCGAGGCCGCAGCTCTCGCAGCGCGCGACGGGCTTCAGGAAACCCTCGAACAGGCGACCTTCGCCGCAGCGTGGGCAGCGGCAGGCAAGCCCGGTCGCATAGGGAGACGGCAGGCGTTCGGTATTGGGATCGGTCATATCGGACTGTTACGACAGACCGAGGGGCTTGTCGAACGCGACAATGTCGCTGCTCGCGGCGCCGCGGCGTCCTGACCGGAAGAGACGGGCCAGCGGACGCCACTCCGGCCGTTCAAAAAAAGAAGGGGCGTGGCCATGGCCACGCCCCGAACCCCATTCGCTCGACGGCGTCAGCGTCAGTGGCTGAGCTGCACGCCCCAGCTGCCCCACACATAGATCGACGCAAACAGGAACAACCAGACCACGTCGACGAAGTGCCAGTACCAGGCGGCGAACTCGAAGCCGAGATGGTGCTTGGGTGTCAGCTGGTTGGACTGGGCGCGGATCAGCGTGACGATCAGGAAGATCGTGCCGATCAGCACGTGGAAGCCATGGAAGCCGGTGGCCATGAAGAAGCTGGCGCCATAGAGGTTGCCGGTATACTGGAAGCCGGCCTCGGAGTACTCGAGCGCCTGCACGCCGGTAAACAGCATGCCGAGCAGAACGGTGATCACGAGGCCCCAGACCAAACCCTTCTTGTCATTGTGCAGCAGAGCATGATGCGCCCAGGTCACCGTGGTGCCGGAGGTCAACAAGATCAGCGTGTTGAACAAGGGCAGGTGGAACGGATTGAACAACTCGACCCCGGTCGGCGGCCAGTGCGCCCCGGTCGCGGCGAGGCGGGCATACTGCTCGGCCGCATCATAGTTGAAAAAGCCATCGAAATAGGCCCAGAACCAGGCAACGAAGAACATCACCTCAGAGGCGATGAACAGGATCATGCCGTAGCGGTGGTGCATCTGCACGACCGGGGTATGGTCGCCGCCCTGCGCTTCGCGCACGACGTCGCTCCACCAGGCGAACATGGTGTAGAGCACGCCGACCAGGCCGATCAGCATTACCCAGACAGGCAGGATCTCGTGGAACCACAGGATCGCGCCGACGGCGAGGACGAAGGCCGAGACCGAGCCGACAAAGGGCCAGGGGCTGGGGTTTACCAGGTGATAGTCGTGGTTGGGCTTGGCGTGCGCAGCCATGGTCAGCTTCCCTCGCTCTGAACGGCGTAGAATGTATAGGACAGGGTGATGTCCCGGATGGTGTCGAGATTGCGATCCCCGGCAATATCGGGATCGACGAAGAAGGTCACGGGCATCTCAGCAGTCTCGCCCGGCTGCAGCGTCTGCTCGGTGAAGCAGAAGCACTCGATCTTGTTGAAGTAGATGCCGGTCTGCTCGGGCGTGACGTTGAAGATTGCCTGACCAGTGATGGCCCGGTCGGTGTCGTTGCGGGCGATGTAGACAACGGTTTCCACGGCGCCGATCTTGTCGGTCACAGGCCTCGCCGGCGTCACCGTCCAGGCAAGGCCGCCCTCGACGTTGGAATCGAAGCGTACGGTCATCTGGCGGTCGATCACGCCCTTGGGATTGCCTGACGCAACCTGGGTGGTGCCGTCGAGCCCGGTCAGCTTGCAGAACAGGGCGTAGAGCGGCACGGCGGCGTAGGCGGCGCCGATCATGGTCACGACGACGATGCCAAGGACCAGCGCGACGCGCCTGTTGCGGCCGCCATGCTCGGGAATGAGCGCCAGATCGGTCATCTCAGAGCGGCCTGTCGAACAGCGCGGGGCCCATCTTCACGATGGTCAGCACGTAGAAGATGATGGCCAGACCACCGAGCGCGAGCGCCAGCGCGATCGAGCGGCGACGGCGGCGCGCGAGCAACTCGGCTTCCGGGTCGAGCTTGGCGGGCGTTGTCATCACAGCCACCCCGCCATGAACACGATGCGATCGGCGAGCAACGCGCAGAAGATCACGAACAGGTAGCTCAGCGAGTAGGCGAACAGCGTGCGGCCGGCCTTGCGCATCGCCTTGTCGTCGCGCGTGCCGAAGAGACGCAGGGCGAGAACGAGGAAACCGGCTCCCATCGCGAGCGCGGCGGTGCCGTAGACCGGCCCCATGAAGCCGATGGCGACCGGCACAAGGCTCACCGTGACCAATATCACGGAGTAGAGGAGGATCTGCAGCTTGGTCGCCGCATTGCCCGCGACGTTGGGCAGCATCGGGATGCCTGCGGCGCCGTAATCCGATTGCTTGTAGAGCGCCAGCGCCCAGAAGTGCGGCGGTGTCCACAGGAAGATGATGGCAAACAGCAGCACGCTCTCGAGGCTGACGGTACCGGTCACCGCCGCCCAGCCGACCATTGGCGGGAAAGCACCGGCTGCGCCGCCGATGACGATATTCTGCGGCGTCGAGCGCTTCAGCCACATGGTATATACGACGGCGTAGAAGAAGATGGTGAATGCGAGCAGGGCGGCCGCCAACCAGTTGGTGGCGAGCCCGAGCAGGCTCACCGAAAAGGCCGACAGCACCAGGCCCAGAGCCAGGGCGTGGTCGCGCTCCATGCGACCGGCCGGGATCGGGCGGTTGACGGTGCGGCTCATCACCGCGTCGATATCGCTATCGTACCACATGTTGAGGGCGCCCGAGGCCCCTGCCCCGACCGCGATGCAGAGGATGGCAATGGCGCCGACCACCGGGTTCACGCCACCCGGGGCGAGCAGCAGCCCGACCAGGGCGGTGAACACCACCAGCGACATGACCCGCGGCTTCAGCAGGGCCACGTAGTCTTGGACGCGTGCGCCGCTGGCGCCCGCCGTCACTCCGCTGCTGTGCTCGATATAGGCCAAGGGTCGGCTCGTTCCTTGCGGCGCGGGACCCCCGAGGGGCCCCGCGCTCGAAGCTCAGTGGTGGCTGCTTGCGCCGATGCGCGGCAGGGTTTCGAACTGGTGGAAGGGCGGCGGCGACGGCAGCGTCCATTCCAGTGTCGTAGCGCCTTCACCCCACGGATTGGCGGTGGTCGGGCGCTTCTTACGCGCGGCTTCCCACAGCAGGTAGAGGAACAGCACCAGGCCGACCAGAGTGATGTAGTAGCCGACCGAGGAGACGCGGTTCCAGAAGGCGAACGCATCGGGGTAGTCGATGTAGCGGCGCGGCATACCGCTCAGGCCGAGGAAGTGCTGCGGGAAGAAGATGACGTTCACGCCCACGAAGGTGATCCAGAAATGGGCGTTGGCCAGCGTCTCGTTGTACATCATGCCGAACATCTTGGGGTACCAGTAGTACCAGGCCGCAAAGATGGCGAACACGGCGCCGAGCGAGAGCACGTAGTGGAAGTGCGCGACGACGTAGTAGGTGTCGTGCAGAGCGCGGTCGGCACCGGCATTGGCGAGCACAACGCCTGTCACACCGCCGACGGTGAACAGGAAGATGAAGCCCACCGCCCACAGCATCGGGGTCCGGAAGGTCAGCGAACCGCCCCACATGGTGGCGATCCAGCTGAAGATCTTGACGCCCGTGGGCACCGCGATGACCATCGTCGCCGCCACGAAGTAGCGCTGCACGTCGAGGCTCATGCCCACCGTGTACATGTGGTGGGCCCACACGATGAAGCCGACGCCGCCGATTGCCACCATGGCGTAGACCATGGCCAGGTAGCCGAACACCGGCTTGCGGCTGAAGGTCGAGACGATGTGGCTGATGATGCCGAAGCCCGGCAGGATCAGGATGTACACTTCGGGGTGGCCGAAGAACCAGAACAGGTGCTGGAACAGGATCGGGTCGCCACCGCCGGCCGGATCGAAGAATGTCGTGCCGAAGTTGCGGTCGGTGAGCAGCATGGTGATGCCGCCGGCGAGCACGGGCAGGCTGAGCAGCAGCAGGAACGCCGTCACCAGCACCGACCAGGGGAAGAGCGGCATCTTGTGCAGCGTCATGCCCGGGGCGCGCATGTTGAAGATGGTGGTGATGAAGTTGATGGCGCCCAGGATCGAGGACGCGCCGGCGATATGCAGCGACAGGATGGCGAAGTCCATGGCCGGGCCGGGCTGGCCGGCATTGGCGGCCAGCGGCGGATAGATGGTCCAGCCGCCGCCCACGCCGTTCATGCCGGCGGGCCCCTCGAAGAACATCGACAGCACCAGCAGCAGCAGAGCCGGCGGCAGCAGCCAGAACGAGATGTTGTTCATGCGCGGGAAGGCCATGTCCGGAGCGCCGATCATCAGCGGCACGAACCAGTTGCCGTAACCGCCGATCATGGCCGGCATGACCATGAAGAAGATCATGATGAGGGCGTGCGCGGTGGTGAACACATTGTACATGTGCTTGCCCTGATCGAGGGCAAGGTCACCGGCCGTGCCGTAGACCATCGAGGCGAGGCCGTGGAAGATCTGGATGCCCGGCTCCTGCAGCTCGAGGCGCATCGCGCCCGAGAGAAGGGCTCCAACCACCCCCGCGACAATCGCGAAGATCAGGTACATCGTGCCGATGTCCTTGTGGTTGGTCGAGTAGAGGTAGCGCCGCCAGCCGGTCGGGTGGCCGTGCGCGTCGGCGGCATGGCCGTGGTCGTGCCCCCCATGTGCTTCCAGTGCGTGAGTATCGGCCATTTCGAGCGTTCCTCTTGTCGTAGTCGCTTCGCGGCGTCGGGCGGCAGCTCCCCGCGCGATCTTGTTTATCAGGTCAGGGCGGGTAGCGTGGCGTTGGCGTCGTCGATATTGCCGGCCTCGAAGGCGGCCATCCAGGCCGCATACTCTTCCTTGGTCACAACGCGGATGGCGATCGGCATGAAGGCGTGGTCCTTGCCGCACAGTTCCGAGCACTGGCCGTAGTAGATGCCGGTCTTGCGCGCGTTGAACCAGGTTTCATTGAGCTTGCCGGGCACCGCGTCGATCTTGACGCCGAAGGCCGGCAGGGCAAAGGCGTGAATCACGCCGGTCGGGTCGGCAGTCACCTGCAGGCGCACCGTGGTGTCGACCGGCACGACGAGCTCGTAGTTCACCGCGAGCAGCCGCGGCTGCCCCTTGGCCAGGGCCTCGGCGTCGGAGAGGATGTTCGACGACAGCGCCTTGCCGTTCTCGTATTCATAATCCCAGTACCACTGCTGGCCGGTTGCCTTGACCGTCAGCCCGGGCGCCGGAATCTCCACCTCGCCGAACGAGAAGATGTTGGAGCCGAGGTACTTGCGCTGCCCGTCGGGGATCGTCAGCTGATCGGTCAGCACCGAGAAGGACGGGATTGCGATGATGACGAGGATGAGGATCGGCGCCACCGTCCACACCACCTCGATCATGGTGTTGTGGGTCGTCTTTGAGGGTGTCGGGTTGGCCTTTGCATTGAAGCGGAAGATCACCACCAGCAGCAGCGCCAGCACCAGCAGCGCGATGCCTACGGCGACGATCAGCAGCGGGCCATCGTGGAAGGCGCGGATCGAGTCCATGATCACGCTGGCCGAGCCCTGCAGGCCCATCTCGCCGGGAGCCGGTTGGCCGAGCTCCTGCGCCGCGGCCGCCATGGGAAGCGTCGCGGTCGCGACGGCCGCGAGGGTACCCATCGATCGGAAAAGCTTGCCGGTCACCTAAAACCCCCTTGAGATCCCGTCTGGTCCGGTTTTTGCGGCGGGGTTGAGGTCTGATATCGCGGCATAAAACGCCGCTCCGACTCAACCTCGGAGCGCTTGAACTTGGAATGTGTCTAAACCACATCGGGCCGGCCAAGGCAATTGACCCGGTCGTCCTTGACCCAAATCAAGCCGCGCGTTTTGCCGCACCGGCGGCCTGCCTCACCCCTGCCGCTTTCTGGTTGCGTTGATCCGCCGCCTCGCGTGCGGCCTCCGATGTTGACAGCGCCACGGCGCTCATCGACTAAGGAACAATCGTCTGGCAGTTGAATCGCGTTTCGAGAGGACCTGTCGTTGAACCGCTTGCTGGCTAGTCTGGTCGCTGCCGCCCTCGCCGTTACGGCCTCGCCCGGTGCGTTCGCCCAGGGCGTGGTCAAGGCCCAGTTCGGCGACTGGCAGATGAGTTGCGATACCCCTCCGGGCGCAAGCTACGAGCAGTGCGCGCTGATCCAGAACGTCACCGCCGAGGACCAGCCCAATGTCGGCCTGTCGGTGATCGTGCTGAAGACCGCCGACAAGCAGGCGCGGTTGCTGCGCGTCCTCGCGCCGCTCGGTGTACTGCTCCCCAACGGGCTCGGCCTCAACATCGATGGCCAGGATATCGGGCGTGTCGCCTTCGTGCGCTGCCTGCCCAATGGCTGCGTGGCGGAGGTGGTGCTCGACGACGAACTCATCGGCAAGCTCTCGGCGGGCCAGAGCGCACTGTTCGTGGTGTTCCGCACCCCGGAGGAAGGCGTCGGCATTCCGGTGTCGCTCAACGGCTTCGGCGACGGCTTCGCGCAATTGCCCTGAGGTCCGTGGCCGCCCCTCCGACACCGTCGGCGCGGCGCAAACAAAAAAGCCGGGTCCGAAGACCCGGCAGTTCATCAGGAAACAAGGCCGGTGGGTGGACCGGCCCGAAGATGGCACAATCAGGGATTGGCCATGGCGGAGGCCGATCTCGTGCGTCAGGGATCGAGCCAAAGCCGCGCGCTCTCCGCGCGACGCTGGTTGAGGCGCAGCCCGGGGCGCTGGCTGGGGGAATCCAGTGCCTCGAACAGGTCCTGGCGATCGATGCCGAGGTCGTCGAGACGGGCCGGATCGTATTCGAGAAGCGACTGGTAGGCGACGCGCATGGCACGCCGGGCCCGGAGGCGGGCGAAGAACTTCGCCACGGCGCTCCAGAGGGTGGACGGTGCGGCAGCCATCGTCGGCCGCTCGCTCGCAAGCAAGTGGACCATGGTCCTTCTCCATGTGGTTCGCGGGGCCCGGCGGGGGAACCGGGCGGGACGGATGATCGTCGATCACCGATGACACCGATCTAGGGTCTTGCCATCCATTCGTCCAACAAATAGATTTCATCCGGTTCATCAAAATCCGTGATGGAGACTCCGGATGACCGCACCGCTCGATCTCGACCAGCTGCAAAGCTTCTGCGCCATCGCCGATTGCGGCAGCTTCACCGAGGCTGCGCGGCGGGTGAACAAGACGCAATCGGCCGTGTCGATGCAGATCAAGCGGCTCGAGGAGCGACTGGGGCAGGCCCTGCTCCGGCGGGACGGGCGGAGTGTCACCCTCACCGATCACGGCGATGCGCTATATGGGCGGGCGCGGCGGATGCTGCGCATCAACGCCGAGATCCTCGACCAGTTCGCGGAGGGGGACCTGAAGGGCTCGATCCGCTTCGGCGTGCCGGACGACTACGCGGTGCGGCTGCTGCCGGTGATCCTGTCGAGCTTCCAGCGCACCCACCCCAAGATCGTCGTCGACGTGCGGTGCCAGCCGTCCGAGGAACTGCTCGACGGCATGAAGCACGGCAAGTACGACCTGATCGTGTTCACCCAGGGCACCAATCACGAGTATGGCGAACTGTTCCGCACAGAGCCGATGTTCTGGGTCGCCTCGCATGGCGGGCAGGCGCTGGCCACCGAGCCGCTGCCGATCGCCGGCGGGCAGCACTGCTGCTGGAAGGACAATGCCGTCGAGGCGCTCAACCGCATCGGCCGCGACTACCGCATCGCCTATACCTCGTCCAATGCCATGGCCATCGCCAGCGCCGTGCTGACCGACCTGGCGGTCGGCTTCCTTCCCGAGAGCGCGCTGCAGCCCGGCATGCGGGTGATCGCAGAGGACCGCAACCTGCCCCGGTTGCGCGACGCCGAGATCGCGCTCATGCGGGCCAGCCATGCCTATGGCGGCATCTACGATGCGCTCGCCAGCCACATCGTCGCGAGCATGGGCAACCTCGACAACCAGGACTGCCAGCCGATGGCGGCGGAGTAGCGCCGGTCCCGGCCGGGGGCCTCGGCGGGGGTTGGGGATAGACGTATCCGGCGACAGCGGGAAGGCGGTAAGTGCCTGTGGCGCAACGGATTTAGTGTGCGTTCGCCACGATCCGGCCACATTGCTGAACGGGGTTGTCCCGCGCCGGGGCTCGTCCGGCCCCCTGCCCTCGGCCGGCTAGATCTCTGCTGCCTCGAAGATCCGCGTCAGGTCGCCGCCCCAGGCGCCATGGTAGAGATCGAGCCAGCGCTCGGCCGGAGTCTTGCCGAGTTCGAGGGTGGTGTCGAGGGGCGCGAGATAGACGGTCTCGTCATGGCCGCCGCGGACCTGGCCGCGTCGCGCCAGCCCGCCCCGGGCGAGATCTACCACCAGCCGGGCGAGATCGGCGACGGTGCCGTCGCGGAAGGCGGTGGCGAGCGCGGTGCGCGGCACCTCGCGGCGCAGCGCCTCGCGCTCGGCCGCGGTCCAGTCGGAGACGAGATCGGCGGCGGCGGCCAGCGCATCCGCGTCGTAGAGCAGCCCGGCCCACAGCGCCGACAGGGCCAGCACGTGGTCGCGATCGCCCATGTCGGCGCCGCGCATCTCGAGGAACTGCTTGAGCCGCACCTCGGGGAACAGGGTCGAGAGGTGGTTTTCCCAATCCTTGGTGGTCGGCCGCACCCCCGGCAATTGCGGGAGGCGCCCCTCGAGGAAGGCGCGGAAGCTCTCGCCGGCGACGTTGATGTACTCGCCCTTGCGGATGACGAAGTACATGGGCACGTCGAGCGCATACTCGGCATAGCGGTCGAAATCGAAGCCGTCCTCGAACACGAAGGGCAGCATGCCGGTGCGCGCCGCGTCGGTCTCCAGCCAGATCTGCGAGCGGAAGCTGAGATAGCCCGACGGCGCGCCGTCGACGAAGGGGGAATTGGCGAACAGCGCCGTCACCACCGGCTGCAGCGCCAGCGAGACGCGCATCTTCCTGACCATGTCGGCTTCGTCGGAGAAATCGAGATTGGCCTGCACGGTTGCCGACCGGTACATCATCGAGGTGCCGAGCGTACCCACCTTGCCCATGTAGGGGGTCATGATCGCGTAGCGGGACTTGGGCATGGCCGGGATGGCGTCGACCGACCACAGCGGGGTGACGCCCAGGCCGAGGAAGTGGATGTTCAGCTGCCGGCCGATGGCGTGGCAGTCCTCGAGGTGGGAGTCGAGCTCGGCGGCCGCCTCGTGGATGGTCCGCTGCGGCGAACCGGAGAGTTCGAACTGCCCGCCGGGCTCCAGCGAGATGCCCCCCACGGCGTGATGATTGCGCAGCCCGATGGGATTGTCGTGGTCATAGAACGGATGCCAGCCGGTGCGGTGCGCTATGCCCGAGAGCAGCGCATGGATGCCGTCCGGCCCCTCGTAGGGAACCGGCCCGAGCGGGCCCCTGCGGTAGACGTGCTTCTCGTGCTCCGTGCCGATACGCCACTCCGAACGCGGCTTGCCGCCGGCGGCCATGACGTAGACGAGGTCGCTGCGCGACTCGATCGGCGGTGCATTCTCTTCGCCCGACATAGACACTCCTCTGGGCTCGCCGGGCTGTGCCGGCTTGGCGGCGGACAATAGCCCGGCGCGTCCCGAAAGCAATGCCTTTATCGCCAATCGCCGATGATTGCCTGCACCACCGCCAGCGCCGCCACGGCGGCGGTATCGGCGCGCAGAATGCGCGGCCCGAGGCTGATCGGAACGACGAAATCCTGCTGGATCAGCAGGTTGCGTTCCGACTCGGAGAAGCCGCCTTCGGGGCCGACAAGGATGCCGATGGGCAGGCCCTCGAGATCGCCGAGGATGCTGACCGGCGAATGGCGCGGCGCCGCCTCGTCGCAGAAGATCAGCCGTCGCAGCCCCTGGGTGTGACGCCAGCCGGCCATCAGCTGCGCCAGCTCGATCTCCGGCGCCAGGGCGGGAACCGACAGCACCTCGCACTGTTCGGCGGCCTCGACGACGTTGGCGAGCAGCTTGTCGGGCCTGAGCCGGCTCACCTGGGTGTAGCGGGTGATCACCGGCTGGATCACCCCGGCCCCCATCTCGGTCGCCTTTTGCACCAGGTAGTCGAGCCGCCCGGTCTTGAGCGGAGCGAAGCCGAACCACAGGTCCGAGCGAGGCGTCTGGTGCTGCACCTGAACCTCGACCGCCAGCCGCGCGCCCTTGCGATGCGCATCGGCGATGCGGGCGATCCAGGCGCCGTCGCGACCGTTGAAGACCACCAGCGCCTCCCCCGCCGCCATGCGCAGCACGGTCAGCAGGTAATTGGTCTGCTCGCGACCCAGGTCGACCTGCAGCCCCGCGGCCAGCGGCGCCTCGACATAAAGGCGTGGCAGGGACTTGTGCGATCTGGACATCGTGGTACGCGTGACTGAGTGGCCGACAGGCCATTACCGCACAGGACGGCCGACATGCAAAGCCCCGACAAACCAGCAGGCAGCGTCGCCGACGCGCAGCGCGGCAACTGGGTGGATCGCTACGCCCCGGCCTGGCTCAAGCCCTATGCACGGCTGGCCCGCTGGGACCGGCCGATCGGGTTCTGGCTGCTGTTCTGGCCGTGTGCGTTCTCCCTCGCGCTGGCCGCCAATGCGGGCCACGGGACCGGCATGGACTGGTCCGCCCTGCTGCTCTGCCTCGTCGGTGCCATTGCGATGCGCGGCGCCGGCTGCACCTTCAACGACATCGTCGACACCGACATCGACATGAAGGTCGCCCGCACCCGCTCCCGGCCGATTCCATCCGGACAGGTGACGAAGCGGCAGGCAGCCTTGTTCCTCGTGCTGCAAGCGCTGTTCGGCCTGCTGGTGCTGGTTCAGTTCAACGGTTTCGCCATCGGGCTCGGGGTCGCCTCGCTGCTGCCGGTCGCCGTCTACCCGTTCATGAAGCGCATCACCTGGTGGCCGCAGCTGTTCCTGGGCATCGCCTTTTCCTGGGGCGGCCTGCTGGGCTGGGCGACGCAGGTCGGCAGCCTGTCGCTGGCGCCGCTGCTTCTCTATGGCGGCGCCATCCTGTGGACGATCGGCTACGACACCATCTATGCGCTGCAGGACATCGAGGACGATGCGCTGATCGGCGTCCGCTCGACCGCCCGGCTGTTCGGCCGGCGCGCCCGCGCGATGATCGCGGCATTCTACGCGGCGACCCTGCTGGTGTGGGGGACTGCCGGTCTCGCGGTCGGGGCCGGCGCCATCTTCCTCGTCGGGCTGGGCCTGACCGGCGCGCTGCTGGCCTGGCAGGTGGCGACCCTCGATCCGCGCGACCCGGCCAATGCCCTCGTCCGCTTCAAGTCGAACCACGTTGCCGGCCTCGTCTTCACCGCCGGACTGCTGGCGGACATGATGCTCCGGGCCGGATGACGAAACGGGCCGCCCCGTTGCCGGGACGGCCCCTCGTGCTTGGAGGTCGCTACGAGATCGCCGGCAGCTCAAACGTGCATGGGATCGCTGCCGGGCTTTGATGGAACAACGCCGACGCGCGGCGAAGGTTGCAGGCTCAGGAGGCGGTCTGCTCGCCGGGCTTGCGACGGTTGAGGAAGTGCGGCCGGCGGGAGGCTTCCGCCAGCAGCTTGCGGCGGCCGTTGTTGACGCCCAGCGCCACGCCATCGACCTGCTGCGAATAGGGCAGCAGATTGCCGTCGCCGGCCTTGATGAAGAGCGGCAGGCGAAGCTTCTTGCCCCAGTTCTGCCACTCGGCGACGACGTTGGCGTTGCCGATCTCCTCGAACACGCGATAGTTGAGTTCGGGATCGCCGTGCACCAGCTCGATGGCGCTCGACAGCACGCCGTCCTCGCTGATGGTGGTGGACACGGCCACTCCGACGAACTCGCTCACCGGGACCTTGATCTTGATGGCGACGCCGCTCTTTTCGAGCGTCCGGCGCACGGTCACGGTCTTGACCGGGTCCTTCGGACCGTTGTCGTTGGCCGGGCCGAAGAACCTGGGAGCGACGGTCGGGGCGGGACGCGGACTGCGCCCATCGCCGAACAGCATCACGACGGACGAGCCTTCGATCCCAACGCGAGAAAACATGTCTAGCCTCACTGTCAACTTTCGAGAGCTTGTTGCTTTGCCGCCCTCTTTGATGGGCCCAATCTACGCCCCCCTGTTGCCGCCGCGCTTAAGAAACGGGGTTAAGTTTAGGTTGTTTTGAAAAGGGTTAGCGGCAAATAACCTAGTGTAACGCAGCCTTAGGCACCGGCGCTGGCGAATGCTTAACCACGCCCCGCCGGACCTCCATCCCGCGCTTGCAGTGCCAACCGACGGGCAGCGTCTCAGCGTACCTCGCGGACGCGATGAGAAGCCGCACCATCGCGGTGGCGGCCCCTGCAAGGGGCGCGGCTAGCGGGACGTCCGGGGCAAATATATAAGGGGGCCGACCCTTTCGGGTCGAACCCCCTTTTCCGACAAGACCTGCCTGTCGGGTAGATGCTTTTTCAGATAGAGATAACGACCGGAAATGTCAAGTGGTTCCCTTGTCCCACGCCACACGCGTTAATGTCTATGTCGATGGATTCAATCTATACCACGCAATCGTCGCCCTGCGGGACAACCGGTTGAAGTGGATTAACCTTCGTTCTCTCGGCAATAGCTTTCTACGTCCGGGAGAAGAACTAAACAGAGTCGTTCTCTTTACAACCATACTTACTTGGGACCTGCAGAAGCAGCAGCGTCACAAGAATTATATTCGCGCGCAAATCGCATCCGGCGTCGAGGTAATCGAATCGAAATTCAGGAAAATGAGTCGGCACTGCCGGGTGATGGATCGGTACTGCGCCCGGCACGAAGAAAAACAGACCGACGTTGCGATTGCCGTTTCCATGTTATCTGATGCTGCGCGAGACGACTACGACCGTAGCATACTGGTTACTGCCGATAGCGATCAGGTGCCGGTGGTTCGGCAGCTATTGAGGTCATTCCCCCACAAAACAATCACTTTGGCGGCGCCGCCCGAGCGCGGTGGTGAGGCAAGAGAGCTGGGCGGGCTTCTGCCTGCAAGGGAAAGGACGCCTATCACGGCCGGGCGCATTCGTGGCTGCCTGCTGCCAAGAAGCGTCGTGGACTCTACCGGCCGCACCGTTGCCACCATGCCTGCCGCCTACGCATCGCCCTAGCGTCCGTTCCCCGTCCGCGCCTGGCGCAGTGTGTCCTCAAAGGTCCTTTTGAACTGGGTCATCGCTGACAGCCGGCGGGCCTTGTCCCGTGCCGGGGTTGCGCCTAGAAGGCAGCGGACGCGATGCCGGAACAGCGATGAGCGCCCCCATTTCCACCACGCCAGCCGAGGACCGTGAACTGCTGCGCGCATCGGCGGTGTCGGCCGGCATCATCGCGGCGGGCTACTTCCGGCGCGACCTCAAGACCTGGACCAAGGAGAACGCCTCGCCGGTGAGCGAGGCCGACCTGGTGCTCGATCGCTACCTGCACGCGGCGCTCACCACGGCGCGACCGGGCTATGGCTGGCTCAGCGAGGAAAGCGCCGACGACAACTCCCGGCTCAGCCACAGACGCGCGTTCATCGTCGATCCGATCGACGGCACGCGCGGCTTCATCCGCGGCGAGGACAGCTGGACGATCTCGCTGGCGGTGGTCGAGGACGGCGTGCCGATCGCCGGCGTGGTCTACGCCCCGGCCCGTGACGAACTCTACGATGCCGCCCTCGGCGACGGCGCGCGCTGCAATGGACGCGCGCTGGTGCGGCAGGCTCGGCTCGGGCGGGAGGCGCCGCTGATTCCCGCGCCCGGCGCGGTGCACCAGGAGCTGCAGGCGGCCGGCCTCGACTATGTGCGGGGGCCGGCGTTTCCCTCGCTCGCCTATCGCCTGGTGCAGGTTGCCGCCGGCCGGCTGGATGCCGCCGTCACAAGGCGTGGCGCGCAGGACTGGGATATTGCCGGCGCGGCCTGTATCCTGGCGGAAGCCGGGATCGGATTCGAGGATGTGTGCATAGGTGCCCTGCGCTTCAATCGGCCGGAAATCCGGCATGGCGCGCTTGCGGCCGTAGCCGAGCCCTCGCTAAAACCGGCCCTGCGGGCGGCCCTGGTCAAGGTCTATGGCTGCCCGCAACCGCAGGAAGTTGATCTGGAGCGACACAAGCCGTGAGCAAGCCGAGCAAGACCTCCCCCAAGAAGCCGCAACTGCTGCACCTCGTCATCGGGGGCGAGGTGGAACGAGGCGACGAGGTGGTGTTCAAGGACCTCGACGCGGTCGATCTGGTCGGGGTGTTTCCGAGCTATGCCACAGCGCATGCGGTGTGGAAGCAGAAGGCCCAGCAGACGGTGGACAATGCCGAGATGCGCTATTTCGTCGTCCACCTGCATCGGCTACTGAACCCCGACGAGGACGAAGCCTAGGCGCGCGGCCGAAGCTGCCGCCGACACGGACCGCTTCGCGCCGATGACCACTGCCGGGCCCGCCGCATCGCCATCCCGCCACACCCTGCTGAAGGTCGTGGCGGCGCTGCTGATCGGGCTGAAGCTCTGGTCGCTGCTGGCCGTCAACCTCGTCAGCGACGAGGCCTATTACTGGATGTGGGGGCAGCACCCGGCCCTCTCCTACTTCGATCACCCGCCGCTAAATGCCTGGCTGATCGGCATCGCCGATGCCGCGTTCGGCCGCGGCATCCTGCAGTTGCGGCTGTGGGCGGTTCCGACCTTCATCGGCACCGCGCTGATCTTCCGCTCATGGGCGCGCCAGTTCGGCGGCGACGACTGGGAGGGGGTGTTCTGGCGGGCACTGATCATCTACCTGGCGGCGCCGGTGTTCGGAGTCTACTCGACCTTCGCCACCAGCGACCACCTGCTGTTCTTCTTCATCCTGCTCTCGGCGCACTTCCTGATCCGCTACCTGATGGCGGTGCGCGAGGGGACGCGCGCCTGGCTCGGCGACCTCTACCTGGGCGCCCTGTTCATGGGCGTTGCCGCGCTCGCCAAGTACAATACGCTGCTCTACGGGGTGGCGCTCGGCCTCTACATCGTGGCGAGCCCGAGGCTGCGCCGGCTGCTCGCCAACCCGCACCTGTACGCGGCGGCGCTGCTCGCCGTCGCGGTGGCCTCGCCGATCCTCATCTGGAACATCCAGAACGGCTTCGCCTCGTTCGAATTCCACCTCGTCGACCGGCACGACGCGGGCTTCCTGCGGGCCTTCACCTGGATCCATATCGCCGAGTTCCTGGTGCAGACGGCGCTGACCACCTCCCCGTTCATGATGTGGGGGATGGTCCGGTTCGTCCTCAGCCGCCCCTCTGCCCCCTTCGAGCGCGCGGCCTGGGGGCTCGGCAGCTGGTTCTTCTGGGTCTCCAGCCTGGTGTTTTTCGCCGTCGCCCTGACGCAGCAGCTGTTCTTCTGGTGGAACGTCAGCGCCTATGTGCTGCTGCTGCCGTTCCTCGGCCGGGCGATGCGCCCGCGCCTGCTGTTCTGGGGCCACACGCTGTTCGGCACCCTGATTTCGGTGCTCTACGTGGTCTCCTCGTCGATCTTCCCGGTCATCCTGCTGCTCGACAGACCCGACCCGACCCGCACCCGCTACTATGGCTGGAACGAGATCGAGCAGCCGATCCGCGCCGCGATCGACGAGCTGAAGCCCGACTTCATCGCCACCTCCAAGTGGGAGTACGCGAGCACGGTCGGCTTCGCGCTCGACGACAAGGACGTCGCGGCGGTGAACCCGGGGCGCAGCGAGTTCCACTACTGGTTCGACACCGGCGCGCATGCGGGGCAGGACGCGCTGGTGGTGCTGCACGACGAGCGCCAGCGCGAGGTCATCGACGCGCAGTTCGAAAAGGTCACGCTTTACAGGGAAATCCCGATCGTCCGGTTCGGCCGCGAACTGGGCCGCTACCGGCTCTACTGGGGCGAGACCTTCCGGCCGGCCTACTGAGGCGGCAGCAGCGCCACGAGGTCCGCCGCAATGCCGGCGAGTCCCGCCGCGGCCGCCTCGGAGAGGGCGCGGAAACGGCGCAGCATGGTCTCGCCCTCCTCCGGCCGGTCGAGCAGCGCGCCGATGGCGGCGGGGAGCGCGTCGGCGTCGGGCACCTGGCGGGCGCAGCCGGCGGCGCCGAGGGCGGCGTGAAGGGCCGCCTGGCGCTCGACATGCGGGCCGTACAGGCTCACCGTCCCCATCTGCAGCGGTTCGGCGAGGTCGTGCCCGCCAATCGGGGCAAACGTGCCGCAGACCACCCCGATGCTCGCCTCGGCATAGAGCGAAGCCAGCACGCCCATCCGGTCGACCCAGGCGAGCGGCACCGATGCCGCCGCGGCGGCGTCGGTGACGACTGACAGGTCGCTGCCGAAGGCCGCGGCCAGCGTCGCCGCGTCGAGCTTGCCCGGATAGCGGGGCACGAGGGTCACCCTCACCCCGGGGTGCAGCCGGCGCAGCGCGCGCACCGCCGGGCCGAGCGGCCGCAGTTCGGCCGCGTGGATGTTGCCGAACACTACCGCCGGCGTCCCGGCGACGCGCGGCGGCAGCACCGCGCCGGTCGGCGCGAGCTTGAGGTTGCCGCTGATCCGCAGCCGCTCGGCCGGCACCCCGAGGGCGCGGTAGCGGCTGCCGGTGGTATCGTCCTGGGCGTAGATGCGCCGCGCTTCAAGGAGGGTGCGCCGCGCCACCAGCGGAAAGCGGCGGTGGCGGGCAAAGGAGCGCGCCGACAGGGTGGCATTGACCACCACCACCGGTACGCCCGCCTCCGCGGCGGCGGCGAACTGCGCCGGCCAGAACTCGGACTCGACCAGCACAAGGAGGTCCGGACGCAGGGTGGCGAAGAGCCGCCGCTGCGCGCCCAGCGTATCGAGCGGCATGACGAAGCTCGCCGCCTCGCCGGCCACGCGGGCGACGCGGGCGAAGCCGGAATAGGTCGTCGCCGAGAGGACGACCGAGAGCTCGGGGGCCAGCGTCAGCAGGTGCCGGCGCAACAGCTCGGCGACCTTGGACTCGCCGGCCGAGACGGCGTGGATCCAGATCCGCGGGCCGCTCGCGGCAGGCGGAGGCGCCGATTGCAGCCGCCGTCCGAGCCAGGCGAGACCACCCTCGTCGCTGGCCGAGAGCGGCGACAGCACGCCGTAGTGCAGGGCCGACAGGGTCCGCACCAGGGCACCATAGGCTCGCCAGCCGACTGTGGTTGTGCGCTTCACGCCGCGGCGTCCCGGAACGAGGCAGGTGCGACTGCGTAGCGGGTCGCGGCGCGGAACTCAACGGCGGGCGACGCTTGCGGCGGCTTTGCGATTGCTGCTACTCCACCGAGGTGCGCCCTTCCACTGCCATCGATGCCGGCCTGAAGGCCTTCGTCCTCGACGAAGCGCGCGCCGCCATCCGCCTCGAGGCCGCCGGGCTCGAACGGCTTGCCGAGGCGCTGGACGGCAGCTTTGCCGCGGCCGTCGCGCTGATCCAGCAGGCGCGCGGGCGCGTCGTCCTCAGCGGCGTGGGCAAGAGCGCCCATATCGCGCGGAAGATCGCGGCGACGCTGGCCTCGACCGGCACCCCGGCGCAGTTCGTCCATGGCGCCGATGCCAGCCATGGCGACCTGGGGATGATCACCGGCAGCGACGTGGTGCTGATGCTGTCGAAATCGGGCGAGACGCGCGAACTCGAGGATCTGGCCAACTATTGCGTGCGCTTCGGCATTCCGCTGGTGCTGGTGACGCAGAACCCGCAGTCGCGCCTCGGTCGGGCGGCCGGCATCGTGCTGCGGCTGCCCGCCGCCGACGAGGCCTGCGACATCACCTCGGCGCCGACCACCTCGACCACCATGATGGCGGCGCTCGGCGATGCACTGGCGGTGGTGCTGCTGCGGCGGCGCGGCTTCGGCGCGGCCGATTTCCATGTTTTCCACCCCGGCGGCACGCTCGGCAGCGCCCTGCTGACGGTGGGCGAGGTGATGCATGCCGGCGAGCGGCTGCCGCTGGTCGCGCCCGAGACCAGCGTCGGTAGCGCCATCCTCGAGATGACCTCCAAGGGGTTCGGCTGCACCGGCGTCGTCGACGGCGATGGCCGGCTGGTCGGCATCATCACCGACGGCGACCTGCGCCGCCACATGGCCGAACGCCTGCTCGACCAGACGGCTGCCAGCATCATGACGCACGCCCCGCGCACCATCGAGGCGGGAGCGCTGCTGAGCGAGGCGCTGCGCCGGATGACCGGCGTCACCCCCAGGATCACCGCGATCTTCGCCGCCGAGAACGGCCGGCCGGTGGGGATCGTCCACCTGCACGACTGCCTGCGTGTCGGTCTCGCCTGACGTGACCGACCTGATCGTCATCCCCGCCCGCTTCGGCTCGACGCGCCTCCCCGGCAAGCCGCTCCACCCGATCGCCGGCCAGCCCCTGCTGCGGCGCGTCGCCGCGGTCGCGCACCAGGCGGCCGCGCGGACCGGCAATGTCGACGTGCTCGTCGCGACCGACGACGAGCGGATCGTCGCGGCGGCAACCGGCTGGGGCCTTGAAACCGTCCTCACCAGCCCCGCCATCAGCTCGGGCTCGGGCAGGACGCTCGCGGCGATGCGGGCGACCGGGCGCCGCTACGAGCTGGTGGTCAACCTGCAGGGCGATGCGCCGTTCACCGCGCCGGAGCACGTCGTCGAAATCCTCGCAGCCGCCCGCGCTGGCGGCGCCGACGTCACCACGCCGGTGGTGCGCCTCGACTGGGCGCGCCTCGACGCGCTGCGCGTCCACAAGCGCACCACTCCGGCGAGCGGGACCACCTGCATGCGCGCCGAGGACGGGCGGGCGCTGTGGTTCTCCAAGGCCATCCTCCCCTTCATGCGCAACGAGGCGGCGCTGCGCGCCGAGACGGCGCTCTCCCCGGTACTGCAGCACGTCGGGCTCTACTGCTACCGGCCGGCGGCCCTCGAGGCGTTCGAGGCGGCGCCGCCGACCCGGAGCGAACAGCTCGAGGGCCTCGAGCAGCTGCGCCTGATCGAGATCGGCCTCGACGTCCGCGCCGTCGAGGTGGCCCCCGCCCGCATCACCATGAGCGGGATCGACAGCCCGGCGGATGTCGAGCGGGCCGAGCGCCTGATCGCCGAGCACGGCGACCCCTTCGCCGATTGGCCGAGGCGGGCGTGACGCTGCTCTACATCGTGCGACACGGCAACACCTTCGAGGCCGGCGAACCAGCGCGGCGGATCGGGGCGAGGACCGACCTGCCGCTGACCGCGACCGGCCTCGCCCAGGCCGAGGCGCTGGCCGGGCATTTCGCCGGACGGGTCGGCTTCGCGCGCGCCTTCAGCAGCCCGTTGCAGCGCACGCGAGCGACGGCGGCGGCGATCCTCGCCCGCCAGCAGCGCCCGCCGGGGCTCGAGACGCTGGCGCTGCTGACCGAGATCGATCACGGCCCCGACGAGAACCGGACGGAGGACGAGGTCGTCGCCCGCATCGGCCATCCGGCGCTCGCGCTGTGGGACGAGAAGGGGATCGCTCCCGACGGCTGGAACGCCGGGGCCGACTGGCGGAGGCCGGGTTGGCGCGACTTTGCGGCACGGCTGAGTACCGAGCCTTCAGGTGATGCGGTCCTGCTCGTTACCAGTAACGGCGCGGCGCGCCTGGCAGTGCTGGCGCTCGAACCAAAATCAGTGGACAAGATCGGCAACTACAAGCTTCGCACCGGAAGTTATGGCTTGATAGAACTTGACAGTGACAGCCGAATTCGGTTGCTGGACTGGGACCGGCGGCCAGACTAGTGAGTGAAAGTTCGTAACATGCAGGAAGTTAAGCTGGACACACCCGGCGGCCGGGAGATCCGGATTGGTGGTGACAACCGGCTGGTCTTCATCCTCGGCCCCTGCGTGATCGAAAGCCGCGACCATGCGTTGCGCAGCGCGCAGTTCCTCGCGGAGCTGGGCGAACGCCTCGGCGTCGCGGTGATCTACAAGTCATCCTTCGACAAGGCCAATCGCACCAGCGCCCGGAGCTTCCGCGGCATGTCGCTCGAGGAGGCGATGCCGATCTTCGCCGCGATCAAGGCCGAGACCGGTTTGCCGGTGACCACGGACGTGCATGAGCGCGCGCAATGCGCCATCGCCGCCGAGGCGGTCGACATCCTGCAGATCCCGGCCTTTCTCTGCCGCCAGACCGACCTGTTGGTCGCCGCCGCCGAAACCGGCCGGGTCGTCAACGTCAAGAAGGGGCAGTTCCTCGCCCCCTGGGACATGCGAAACGTCGCCGACAAGCTCGATCGGGCCGGCGCCTCGGGCGTGCTGCTCACCGAGCGGGGCACCAGCTTCGGCTACAACACGCTGGTGGTCGACATGCGCGGGCTGCCGATCATGGCGGAGACCGGCAAGCCGGTGATCTTCGATGCCACCCACTCCGTGCAGCAGCCCGGCGGCCGCGGCGACTCCTCGGGCGGACAGCGCCAGTACGCGCCGGTGCTTGCCCGCGCGGCGGTCGCCGTCGGAGTGGCGGGGGTCTTCATCGAGACCCACGAGGACCCCGAAAGCGCCCCGTCGGACGGAGCCAACATGATCCCGCGCGACGCACTCGAAAGCCTGCTGCGCGAACTGATCGCGCTCGACGAGATTGCGAAGTCACGCCCCGACCACCCATGAGCCCGCCGCTGCAGCCGCCCTTGCCGCGGCAGGTGACCATCGCCAACTGGACGCTGCTCGTCGTGATCTTCGTCCTGCCCTGCGTGATCGGGCGCATCGACACCTATCTGGTGCTGATCGCCGCGCTGGTGGCGATACTGAGCCGCTCGGTGCCGACGTCGCGCCGGCTCGCTCCGGCCAGCCCGATCGGTCCCGTCTTCGTCGGCGCTTTCCTCGCCATCGCGCTGGCCCTGTGCGTGTCGGCGGAAGACGGGTACGACCTGCTGTTCATCTTCAACTTCAGCCCGCTGCTGCTGGCGGTTCCCGTGCGCTGGCAGTTCGCGCGCATGGCCCGACCCGATGCGGCAGTGCTGATCGGCTGGCTGTGCCTCGCCGGAACGATCGGGGCGACCGGACTGGCGGTGATCCAGGTGTTCGGGCTCGGCTACGACCGGGTCGGCCAGCCGATCATGAACGTCTTCCACTACGCCTTCACCACGATGCTGCTGGGCTTCATGACGCTCGCGGGCTTCTTCGCGCCCGGACCGCACAAGCGCCTCCCCTTCCTGCTCGGCCCCCTGCTCGGACTGATCGCGGCAGTCCTCAGCGGCACCCGCGGCGCCCTGATCGGAGCGCCGGTGCTGCTGCTGGTGGCGTTCGGGTTCCTGCTGGCCGTCAGCCGGCGCCGGGGATGGATGCTGATCGGTGCCGCCGCGCTCGTCGTCCTGCTCGTCGCGGCCGCGGCGCTGGCTCCGCAGTTGGGCTTCGGTCGGGCGGTCGAAGGCTTCGAGGTGGCCCTTCGCGCCTTCTCCGGCGGCCGGATCGACCATGCGGCCGAAGAGCGGCTGATCATGCTGGCCGGCGCGGTCGAGGCCTTCTTTGAGGCTCCGCTGTTCGGCCATGGCTGGCTCGACATGGTGCCGGCCATCCTGCCGCATGTGCCGGCGGACCAGGTCGAGACGATGAAGGCGTTCCGGCACCTGCACAACGGCGCGGCGAGCTTTGCCGTCGGAACCGGGCTCGTCGGGCTGATCAGCTTCGCGCTGCTCTCGATCATCCCGGTGGTCGCCGTGCTGATGACGCCGCGCGATCGCCAGTTCGT
This sequence comes from Devosia sp., assembly GCF_041917035.1. GTDB lineage: Bacteria > Pseudomonadota > Alphaproteobacteria > Rhizobiales > Devosiaceae > Devosia_A. The sequence continues at coordinate 23,672 of NZ_JAYRYM010000026.1, forward strand.
CAGCCGGCTCTATCTCGCGGTCACCCTTTGCGCTGGGTACTTCGTCTTCCAGATGACGTTCCTGATGCTCGGCTTCGAGTTCCACACGGTGCAGTACGTGATGATGGCCATGGTGTTCGTGGCCTTCGTCCGCGATCCGGTTGCGCCCTACTCGTCGGGGAATGCGGGGCCCGCGGCCTCGACGGCGTAGACCGCGTAGGCGGAGGGCGAGTCCGCGGGCGCCCCGCGCAGCAGCCTGCCGAGGAGGCGCGACTGCGCGAAGTACCCGCCGTCCAGGGTCGGGGCCGGTTGCCTGCCGGAGGGCACCACTACCACCGCCGGAAAGAGCCGGGGCCGGCGCTCCGGCGCCGGGATGAACTCATAGCGCACCGGCTGCGCGATATCCCGGACGGGACGCGGATCGCCGGCGGCCCGACCGTGAAAGAACAGTTCCCCGGTCAGCTGGTACTGTCCCATCGTGTAGATGGCCCTGGCGTCGACCTCGTCGGCCAGTTGCCTCACCGAAGCCGACAACTCCGCCCAGCCGCGCAGGTGGCGGGTCCGGTCCAGGTCCCGCAGATCGAAGGGATGCAGCAGGGCCTGGATCGAAACGAAGCCGACCAGCAGCAGCCCGAAGACCGCCTGCCCCACCAGCAGGGTGACGCGCAGCCAGCGGCGGCTCACCGCCGTCAGCAGCCAGCCTGTGCCGATCAGCGTCATCGCCGGCAGCGCGGGCTGCAGCCAGTTCGCCTCGACCTTGGAATGCAGGCTGTGGACGGCGAAATAGGCGAGTACCGGCAGCGTCGTCAGCACCGGCAGGGCCAACCCCGGCGCGGTCCGCCGTCCGCGCAGCGCATACCAGCCGAGGCCCAGGGCGGTCGCCACGACGAGGATCGGCCCCGCGACGAGGAACTGGCCGGCGAGCGACTCGAGGATGGAGCGGCCCGACAGGTCCTCGACCGAAACCACCCGCATGCCCTGGAACAGGAAGGAGCGCCATTCGCGCACGGCGTTCCACCAGAGGACCGGCGAGAACACGGCGAGAGCCAGCAGTCCGCCGGCCCAGGGCTGCCAGCGGCACAGCTCGGCCCGACCGGTCGGCGTCGCGATCAGGTAGAGCGCCAGACCGATCCCCAGCCAGGCATTGGTGTACTTGGAGACGAGCCCGAGGCCGGCGAACAGGCCGACCGCCAGCCACCAGCCGGGCCGCCGCCCCGAGATCGCCTCGGCCGCGGACCAGAGCGCCAGCGTCCAGAACAGGGTCGACGGCGCGTCGGGGGTGGCAACGAAGCTGATGCCGACGGTCAGCGTCAGGGTGTACCAGATGACGACGAGCGCGGGCGCTTCCGGCTGCGGCAGGAGCAGCCGCGCGATGCGGTAGAGCGCCACCGTGGTCGCAAGGGAAGCCAGCAGGGCGAACAGCCGCACGCCGAGATAGGTGTCGGAGAGCAGCAGCCGCCCCGCCGCGATGAACAGCGCGACGCCGGGCGGATGATCGAGATAGCCGGGCGCCAGCCAGACCGACCACATGGCGTAGTAGGCCTCGTCGCCGTCGAGACCGACGACGGCCCCGATCGTCGTCCTCACCAGCAGCGCCACGATCACCACGGCGAGGGCGAGGCGGCGGATTGCGACCGGGTGGCTGGGTCTGGCTTGCTGCAAGGTGGGAAGCGTCCTAACGATGGACCGAGCTTAGATCACGGATCGGACGAAATCGAAATGTCTCCCCTGCCCCGCCGCCAGTCCGTCCCGTGACGACGCAGATCGTGACCCTGTGGGTGGGGCCGGCGCTGGGACGGATGGAGCGCATGTGCCTCGCCTCGTTCGTCGCCCACGGGCACCCGGTCGCCCTCTACGGCTATGGCGAGATCGGCAACCTGCCGCCGGGAGTCGAGCGCCGGGATGCCGCGACGGTGGTCCCCGCCTCCGACCTGCAGCGGATCGCCGGGACGCCGCCGGCCCTGGCGCTGTTCGCCGACTATTTCCGCCTCCGCCTGATGCAGCGATCGGCGGGGCTCTGGGTCGATACGGACGTCGCCTGCCTGCGCCCGTTCGAGGTCGAGGGCGACTTCGTCGCCGGCTGGGAATCGGCGGACTACATCAACAATGCCGTGCTGCGTCTCGCGCCGGATTCGCCGATCCTTGCCGACGCCCTGGCGATCCTTGCCAGCGGGCGCACGCCGGACTGGACGCCGTTCCATCGCGCCCCGGCGGCCCGGCTGAAGACCCTTATCGGCCGGCGGGTCGCGCCGTGGGAGCTGCCGCGCGGCACCTTCGGGCCGAAGGCAATGACCGCGCTGGCGAGGCGCCACGGGCTGGCGCAGGCGGCGCGGCCAGCCGAGGTGTTCTACCCGCTCCACCCGCGCGTTGCCGAGCGCCTCTACGATCCGACGCTGCAACTGGGCGACATCGTCACCGAGCGCAGCCTGACGATCCACCTGTGGAACGAGAAGCTGAGCGGGCTGAAATCCACCGAACCGCCGCCCGGCTCGATCCTCGCCGCGTTGTTCGCGCGCTATCCGGGCTGAGCGATGAACGGGGCGAGCCAGGGATCGCCCGCGGCGAGCTGCCCGAGCGAGGCGGATGCAAAGCGCATAGCCGCCTCTTCCGCCCGGCCGGCGATCAGGCGATCGCGGTCGGGGGCGGGCAGGCCGAGCCGGGCGAGGCGGGCGGCCAGCGGCAGGCGCCGGATGGCGGTCGCGGCCAGTTCGGGCAGGTCGATCACGGCGTGCCCGGCACGCAGCGCCGCGAGCCGCCTGGCGTAGCGGCTGCGCGGATTGGCGGCGAGATCGTAGTTGGCGAAGCCGAACTCGGGCTTGAGGTGCTTGAGGTGCCAGTAGGCGAAGCCGCGGAAGCGCCGCGACAGGCCGGGATGGTGCAGCACCTCGAAGCGCCGGTCGTGGACGAAGTAGGTGTCGGGCCGGACGGGGAAGATCCAGTGATCGCCGCTGCCGGCGAACGGCTCGCGCGCCAGAATCCCGAGCCGCCCGGCTTCGTCTCGGGCCAGGTTGAGGCCGGAAAAGCACGCCATCTCGCGTCCCGCCCCGCCGCGGCGCACATCCGCCACCAGCCGCGCGGTGGCCTCGCCCATCGCGACATGGTCGTCGTCGAGCTTAGTGGCATGGGTGAAGCGCGTCCGGGTCAGGGCGAAATTGTAGTAGTTCACCAGGCTCCGCGGCGCATTGGCCGGCTCGCGGCGATGCCCGTCGCTCCCCGGCGGGAACACCGGCGGCAGGTAGTGGAAGACGCGCAGGCGCGGCCCGTATTCCTGCGCCAGGCGGGCGAGGATGTCGGGCGTCGAATCGGTGCAGCGGTTGTGGACCGCGACGATCTCGTCGAAATGCCCGATGTGGCTGCGGATCGCCGCCTCGAGCGAGAAGGCGCCGTCGCGGATGCGCATGAAGGCGCTGATGCCGGGGCGCCGCTCGGACACGGCCAGCTGCGCGGGCTCGAAGCGGTAGCGTTCGGTGTCGACGAGGTCAGCCATCGGAGGGCCAGGGCACGCCGGTCTCGCCGGGTTCGGCGCCGGCCTCGGCGAAAATGCGCAGGGCGCGGCGCGACAGCTCGGGGACCGGCTTCCAGCGTCGATGCATCCACAGCCAGTGGCCCGGCCGCGCCCGCACCTCGGCCTCGACGAAGGCGTTGAGGGCGGCGGTCATGGCGAGGACGTCGCGTCCCTCGTTGCCGCTGCCGGGCGGCAGGATGGGAGGGTGAAAGACGACGGTGAAGTGCACCCCCTGGTCGCGGCGCACGGCGAACGGCACCACGCTCAGATCGAGATCGATGGCGAGGATGGCCGGGCTGTGCACGGTCATCGCCGGCCGGCCGAACAGGGGGACCGGCACGCCCTGGGCGAGGTGCTGGTCGACGAGCATGCCGACATTGCCGCCCCGGCGGAACATCGCGGCCATCTGCCGGGTGCCGTCCGCTCCCTTGGGCAGCTGGTCGGAAAAGCCCAGC
>NZ_JAYRYM010000027.1:0-27497 GCF_041917035.1 Devosia sp.
ATCGACAATCGCGAGCAGGTGCTCGACCCGATGACCGCTTACCAGATCACCTCCATGATGGAGGGCGTCGTGCAGCGCGGCACCGGGACGTACGCCCGCAAGCTGGGCCGACCGGTTGCCGGCAAGACCGGCACCTCAAACGACTACAAGGATGCCTGGTTCATCGGTTTCACGCCCGAACTGGCAGTGGGCGTCTATGTCGGGTTCGACACCCCCAAGAACATGGGCAAGCAGGCCACCGGCGGCGAAATGGCGGTGCCGATCTTCACCTCCTTCATGGAGAACGCCCTGAAGGGCAAGCCGCCGACTCCGTTCAACATGCCGAACGGCATGGCACAGGTGTGGATCGACCCGGCGACGGGTGTGAAGGCGAATGGTGGCGAGACGGCGATCTACGAAGCGTTCAAGCCGGGCACCGGCCCGAACCTCATTACTTCGGTGATCGGCGTCGATTCCAACGCTTTCATGAACATCGAGGCGGGGCAGGACCCGAGCACCGATCTGAACCAGGGTCGCGGCGGGCTGTTCTAGCCGTGCTGGTGCGCTATCCGGATGCCCGGCTCGGTCGGCGGGCCGAGCCGAGGCAGGTCGATCTCAACCTCGTCGCCATCGGTACCCGGCTGCTCGAGGCGGCGTCCGCCGCTGAGGCCTACGGCCTGGCGGCCGTACATATCGGGGTCGTGGCGCCGGTGGTGGTGATCAGCGTCGATCCGGACCCACGCAAGAGGGACTATCGCACCCTCTACAACCCGGAGATCGTCAAACTCGGGCCACACGCCGCGGCGGGCCCGGAGGGATCGGTCGCCATGCCGGGAGTGCAGGTGGAGATCGTTCGGTCGACCGAGGTGGAGGTCGTGTTCGACGACGCGTCGGGCGTGCGCTCCGTACTGGCGCTGTCTGGCCTGCCGGCGCGCATCGCCCAGCATGAGATCGATCAGGTCAACGGCGTGTTCTTCATCGAGCGATTGTCCCGCCTCAAGCGGGACATGCTGCTCAAGAAGTGGCGGAAGCGGGCGACGGAGGACTGAACCACGCCGCCCGCCGCAGGCTCACTTCTTGCCGTGGAGCTTCTTCCACTCTTCGTATTCCGGCTCGGCATCCTTGTGCAGCGGATAGTATCGGCGCAGGTCCGCGCCCTGCATCAGCTTCTCGCGCGAAAAGACTTCCCACTCGGCGTGCTTCTGGGAGTCCTCGATCACCTTTTCCGCCATCGACACCGGCAGCACGATGACGCCGTCGTCGTCAGCCATGATGATGTCGCCGGGGATGACCGTCACGCCGCCGCAGGCGATGGGGACGTTGACGGCGTTGGGGTAGATCGAGACCTGCACGTGGTAGTTCGGCGTCCAGCCGCGCAACCACAGGGCGAGGTCGAGCTTCTCCACGTTGGGCCGGTCGCGCATCACCCCGTCGATGACGATGCCGGCGCCGCCCCGGCCCTTGAAGTAGGTCGACATCATGTCGCCGAACACGCCCGAGCTCATGTCGCCACGGGCATCGACCACCACCACGTCACCTTCCTCGACCTGGTAGAGCACATGCCTGTGCAGCTGGGTCTCGGGATCGGAATACTCGCCCTCGCTGAACAGGTCGGGTCGTTGGGGCAGGAACTGCAGGGTCAACGCCGGGCCGACGATCGACTTGCCGCGTCGTTGCGTCACCGGACCGAGCATGTGGGGATTGCGGAAGCCTGAATGGCCGAGCGAGCCGGCAACGGTGGCGGTACCGATGTCCTTTAGCGCATCGATGATTTCCTTGGGTGGGCGCTGGATCTTGGGGATCTGGGGCAGGGTGGGCATTCGCATTCCTCCGGGATTTGTCGAGCGGTCACCAGTTGGTGACCGAACCGTCGCGCCGCCTCAAGTGGGGTGCTTCCCAGTACTTGAAGGAATCGGCAGTGAGCAGGGCTTCGTTGACCTCGATACCGAGTCCCGGCCCGTCGGGCACCCGATATATTGCGCCGTCCAGTTGCGGCATGACCGGGAAGAGATCGGCGGTCGGCGTGCCGGCGTAGAGGTCGGTGGCGTTGGCGCGACACTCGAGCGCGAAGAAATTCGGTACCGCCGCCGAAAAGTGGATCGTCGCCGCGGTGCAGATCGGCCCGAGCGGATTGTGCGGCATGAGATCGACATAGTGGGCCTCGCTCCAGCCGGCGACTTTCATCGCCTCGGTGAAACCCCCGACGTTGCACAGGTCGAGCCGGTTGAACTGGTGAATGCCCCGCTCGATGAACGGCAGGAACTGCCATTTGGAGGCGAATTCCTCGCCGATGGCGAATGGCACATCGGTCATGGTGCGCAGCGACTCGTAGGCCTCCGGCGCCTCGTCGCGGATCGGCTCCTCGAGGAAATCGAGCGTGCCGGAGGGCATCTTCTGGCAGAAGCTCGCCGCTTCGGCGACCGACAGGCGATGGTGATAGTCGATGCCGAGCACGACGTCGTCGCCGAGCACTTCGCGCGCCTTCGTCAGGAACCTGGCTGTCCGGCCAATGGACTCGCGCGGCTCGAAGATGCCGGTCGCGTCGTTCCATGCAGGAAAGAAGCGGACGTTGGTCCAGCCCCGAGCCAGGAGCGACTTGGCAGCGTCCAGGGTCTCCACACCATCGTCCGTGATTGACCCGGTCGAGGCGAAGGTCGGGATGAACTCGCGGTGCTTGCCGCCAAGCAGCTCATGGACCGGGACGCCAAGGGCCTTTCCCTTGATGTCGTGCAGCGCGATGTCCAGGGCCGATTGTGCCGCCAGGAGCACGCGCCCGCCCTCGAAGTACTGTGAGCGGTAGAGCTCCTGCCAGATGCGGCCGATCTCGAAGGGGTTCTTGCCGATGAGGAACTGCGCGAAGTGCTCCAGCGCGCCGACGACAGCCTTCTCCCGTCCCGACAGCCCGCTTTCGCCCCAGCCAGAGACCCCCTGGTCGGTCTCGACCTTCACAATCAGCTGATTGCGGTGCCCGACCCAGACCGGGTACGGCTTGATGGCGGTGATCTTCATGCTCACTTCCTCACCAGCTGGTCATCGAGCCGTCTTCCAGGCGCGCTACCGGCAGGTAGGCCTGCTGGTAGGGGAACTTCGCCGCAAGGGACTCATCGATGTCGACACCGTGCCCTGGAAGCTCACCGGGCTGCAGGTAGCCGCGCTCGTAGCTCCAGGCACACTTGAACACGTCGTGCATCGGTTCGGTGTAGCCGGAGAATTCCTGGATGCCGAAATTGGGAATGGCAACGTCGACATGGATGTTGCAGCCCATGGCGATCGGGGAGACGTCCTGGGGCCCGTGACAGGCGGAGCGGACATGGTAGATCGCGGCGAGCCCGAAGATCTTCATCAGCCCGGTGACGCCCCCGGCGTGCACGGAGGTGACGCGCGCATAGTCGATGAGTTGCTCGGTAATCAGCGTGTGGGTGTCGTAGATCGAGTTGAACACCTCGCCCACGGCGAGTGGCTGCGTCGTATGCTGACGGATGATGCGGAAACCTTCCTGCAGCTCCGCCGGGATGGCATCCTCGAGCCAGAAGAGGCGGTAGGGCTCGAGGTCCTTGCCCAGCCGCGCCGCTTCGATCGGGGTCAGCCGGTGATGGACGTCGTGCAGGAGGTGCACGTCCCAGCCGACGGCGTCGCGGACCTTTTCGAACAGCCTGGGGACCAGCGGCAGGTACTTGTGGGTCGCCCAGACCTCCTCATGCGGAACGATACGCCGCGTCGCGCGCGCATCCTCGTCGGTGGAGGGACCGGTGCCGTAGATCGGCGGCAGCCCGGGAATGGCGACCTGCGCCCGGATGGCATCGAGGCCCTGCTCGCGCAGGGCGACGACGCCCTCGGCCACCTCGGAGATATCGAGGCCGCCGACGTGCTTGTAGACCATCACCTTGTCGCGGCTGCGGCCGCCCAGCAACTGGTACAGCGGCATGTTGGCCGCCTTGGCCTTGATGTCCCAGAGCGCCATGTCGATGGCGCCGATCGCCGCCATGGTGATCGGCCCGCGGCGCCAGTAGGCGCCCTTGTAGAGGTACTGCCAGATGTCCTCGGTCCGCAGCGGGTCCATGCCGATGAGGCAGGGGGCCACGTGGTCCTCGAGGTAGGAGGCGACGGCCAGCTCGCGTCCGTTCACGGTGCCGTCTCCGACCCCGTACAGCCCCTCGTCGGTGATCACCTTGACGGTGACGAAGTTTCGTCCGGGTGAACAGACGATGACCTTGATGTCCTTGATCTTCATGCTGCCCTCAACTCCAGGTGCGATCCCAGGAGTGGTCGTCGTCCCACTGATCGGTCGGCTGCCAGATGCCGGCAACGCCCGGCTGCAGATGCTGCATCAGCACGTCGTCGTCGAGGTCATCGATGCCCAGACCCGGCTTGTCGGTGAGGGTGATGAAGCCGTCCTTGACGATCGGCTTGGGTAGACCGACCTGGATATCGTCCCACCAGTCCACCTCGACCGAGTGGTATTCGAGCGCCATGAAGTTCTCGGTGGCCGTGGCGACATGGGCCGCCGCGATCGCGGCAATCGGGCTTTCGGCCATGTGAATGGCCATGGCCACGCCATGGTCCTGCGCGGCATCGCCGATCTTCTTGGTCTCGAGGATGCCGCCGGTGGTCAGCAGGTCCGGGTGGATCACCGAGATGCCCGACTTGAGCAGCGGCTCGAAGCCTTCCTTGAGGTAGATGTCCTCGCCGGTGCAGATCGGCACCGAAGTCGACTGCTGCAACTGCCGGTACTGATCGGCATACTGCCAGGGGACGACGTCTTCGAGCCAGGCCGGGGTGTACTTCTCGATCCGTCGAGCGAGCCTGATGCCGTCCTGCAGCGAGATATGCCCGACATGGTCGATGGCCAGCGGGACTTCCGGTCCGATGACTTCGCGCACCTCCGCGATGTACTGCTCGAGCAGGTCGAGGCCCTTGTCGCTGAAGTGGAGGCCGGTGAATGGATGCATGACGTTCTGCGCGTCATAGACGGCATTGCGGTGGCGGCGCTCCTCCAGCGTCTTCGGTCGCATGCCGCCCGCATGATGGCGGAATGGATCGAGCGAGCCGGCAGGCGCGACCACGGCACCCGGCACGTCGGCAATCTGCATCAGGCCCAGGTCCATCTTGAGGAAGGTGAAGCCGAGCTCCATCCGTTCCTTCAGGCGCTTGCCCGTCTCGATGCCGCTTGGCTTCTCCGCATCGGTGTCGGCGTAGCAGCGCACCCTGTCACGGAACTTGCCACCCAGCATCTGGTAGATCGGAACGCCGTAGGCCTTTCCGGCGAGATCCCACAGTGCGATCTCGACTGCCGAGACGCCGCCGCCCTGCCGTCCGTGGCCGCCGAACTGCTTGATGCGCCGGAACAGCTTGTCGATGTTGCACGGATTCTCGCCGAGAAGCCTGCTCTTGAGCATCAGCGCATAGGTCGCGCTGGCCCCGTCGCGCACCTCGCCAAGCCCGACGATCCCCTGGTTCGTGTAGATCTTGAGAAGTGCCGAGCGGAATGGGGCGCCGGTGATCTCGGCGACGCGCATGTCGGTGATGCGCAACTCGGAGGGGCGGGAGAAGGTGTTGACGCGATCGAGGGCGCCATCGGCAGCAGTGCTGGACATCTTGGAAGGATCCGGGGGAGTGGGCTCCGATCGACTACCGACCGACGCCTGTTTTCAGGGGCCGTGCCTGTCAGTCGGCCGTCAGGGCATTGGTCGTCTCGGCGTCGAACAAGTGGATGCGGTCCTGGTCGAACTCGACATGGACGGTCTCATCGGGGCGAACCACGACGTTTGGTGCAACGCTGATATTGACCACCGCCCCATCGATGAACACCTGCACGAACGTGATGTCGCCGGTTGGCTCGACGGTATAGACCTTGGCCGGGATGGCGCCTGCCGTCGGGCTGTGATGCAGCCTCACGGTGGAGTGACGGGCTCCCAGCACGATCTTGCTGCTGGTGGATTTTCGCGCCTTGGCCGCATTGAGGGGCGACAGCGGCAGCTCCCAGCCCTCCGGGCTGGTGAGTACCATGGCGTCGCCACGGGAGACAGCCTCAACGGGGATCAGGCTCATCGCCGGGCTGCCCACGAAGCTCGCCACGAACATGTTCACCGGTTTGGCGAAGACGTTTGCCGGCGTGTCGTATTGCTGCAGGAATCCGCCGTTCATCACGGCCATCTTGTCTGCCATGGTGACCGCCTCGAGCTGGTCATGCGTGACATAGACGATGGTGGCCTTCAGGTCCTGGTGGAAGCGCTTGATCTCGGTGCGCATCTGTACGCGAAGCTTCGCATCGAGGTTGGAGAGGGGCTCATCCATAAGGAAGGCGCGCGGATCGCGGACGAGGGCCCGCCCGAGCGCGACGCGCTGCTGCTGACCGCCGGACAGCTCGCGTGGCCGGCGCTCGAGCAGGTGGGTGATGTCGAGGGTCTTGGCGGCGGCCCGCACCTTCCGGTCGATCTCGTCCTTGGCCAGCTTGCGCATCTGCAGGGGGAAGGCGAGATTGTTGTAGACCGACTTGTTGGGATAGAGCGCGTAGTTCTGGAACACCATCGCGATGTCCCGGTCCTTCGGGTCGAGATCGGTGACGTCACGGTCACCGATGAAGACTTCGCCGCTGGTCATGGGGATCAGACCGGCAACCAGATTGAGCGTCGTCGTCTTGCCGCACCCCGACGGGCCGACAAGCGCCACGAACTCCCCATCCTCGACCGTCAGCGACACGCGGTTCACGGCGTACACGCTGCCGTAGGTCTTGACCACGTCCTTGAGGACTACCCGAGCCATTCATTACCTCTCTGGCTGCGATCCGCGACGGGCGCGGTACTAGTGTTTGACCGCGCCCTCGGTGAGGGCTCGCACGAAATAGCGTTGCAGGACGAGAAACAGCACGACGACCGGTACGCTCATCATGAAGCTTGCCGCCATCAGCCCGGGCCAGTCCGTGGTGTTCTCCGAGAAGAAGCGCTGGATGCCGACGGGCAGGGTCATCTGCTCGTTCTTGTTGAGGAACGTTGCGGCGTAGATGAACTCGTTCCAAGCGCCGATGAAGCTGTAGATCGCGGTGGCGATGATGCCGGGCGTCGACAGCGGCATCACCACCAGCAGGAACGCCTGGAACCGGGTCGCACCGTCGATGCGCGCCGCCTGCTCGAGCTGGATCGGGATGTTGTCGTAAAAGCCCTTCAGCAGCCAGATGGCGAGCGGCAGCCCGAAGGTCAGGTAGGTCAGGATGAGCGACCCGTGCGTGTTCACGAGGCCCAGCCAGCGCATCAGGATGAACAGCGGCACGAGGAAGATCACCGCCGGGAACATGTTTCGCAGCAGCACGGCAAAGAACAGGAAGTTGCGTCCGGGAAAACGGAACCGCGAGAAGGCGTAGGCCGCCGGGACCGCCACGACAACCGCGAGGATGGTTGTGGTGATCGACACCCACATGCTGTTCCAGAAATAGTGCAGGAAATCCTGCCCGATCGTGTCCTTCGGGTCGAGGAGGCGGATGTAGTTGTCGAGCGTCGGCTCGGTCGGCCACCATTGCGGCGGATACATCATCGCCGCAAAGCCGGTCTTCAACGACGTGATCAGCATCCAGGCCATCGGGACGACCGTGTAGACCAGCATCACCGCCAGGAAGATGCGACCGGCCCATCGCCAGCCGTCGATGGGCTTGCGGCGTCGCGTGCGCTCGGTTGCGCCGTGGGACATTGTGCTCATCGGACTCAACCGCCTTGCCTGCTCTCATCGCCTCTGCTCAGCGCCCGGACATAGAAGTATCCAAGCGTCATCAGGATGATGAACAGCAGTACGGAGTAGGCTGACGCCACGCCCCACCGCTGCCGTCCGAAGGCAAATTCATAGATGTGGGTGATCCAGATGTGCGAGGCATTCGACGGCCCGCCACCGGTCATGATCCAGGGGATGATGAACGAATTGAAGTTGGCCACCGCGAGCAGCAGGATGGTCACCGTCGACACGCCGCGCAGATGCGGAAAGGTGACGTGCCAGAAACGCTGCCAGGCGCTTGCCCCATCCACTTGCGCGGCGCGCAGCAACTGATCCGGCACGGTCTGCAGCCCGGCCATGAGCATGATCATGGCAAAGGAGAACTCGCGCCAGATGTTGACCACGATCAGCGCGGGCAGCACGGTATTGATGTTGTCGATGAAATTGGGCGGGCGCTCGGCAAGACCGAAGCTCACCATGGCAGCACCGATCACACCGAAGTCGGAGTGGTACAGCCACTTCCAGACATAGGATGCCGCAACGGCGCTGACCACCCACGGGATCAGCAGGATGGCGCGCAGCACGCCGCGGCCGATAAACTCCCTGTGCAGGGCCAGCGCACAGGCCAGGCCCAGCAGGAAGGCGATAACCGTCGAGGAGATCGTCCAGATGACGGTGTTGCCGGTCACCTTCCAGAACACGGCGCTCGCGAGGATCGCCCTGTAGTTCTCGATGCCGATGAACTTCTTGTCGCGCAACTGCAACCCGGGCGGGGTCTGGAAGAACGACAGATCGATCGTGTAGTAGACCGGATAGGCGATGACGATGAGCATCACCACGATGGCGGGGAGCACGTAGCCATAGTCGGCCCGGTGCGTCCACATGGAGTGAAGTATGCTCCGCCGCACCGGCTCGGCCACGCGGGTTGGCCTGGTCTGGCCGGTCACCGTATTCACTATTCCCGCTCCCCAATTGAGTAGTGCCGGCAGTGCCAAGGGGCACTGCCGGCAGGAGGCTTGAGTGGGCTAGAGGCCGCCCATCAGGTCCTTGACCTTCTGGGCCGCGTCTTCGGCCGCCTGGTCAACCGTCATCGCGCCGGTCAAGGCATTCTGCATCATGTCCGGGATGATGATGTTCATGATCTCGGGAGCCTGCGGCAGGGCAGGGAACGGGATGCCGTAGGGCAGCATCGAGGTCGTGACATCGAGGAACTTGATCGTATCGAGACGTTCCTTCATCCACTTGGTCTTGAAGCCGCCGAGGTTGCCCGGATTCGAGCCGGCCCAAGCCAGCTTGAGCGACCATTCGGGGCTGGTCCACATGCAGATCAGCGCCTTGGCGGCCTGCTCGTCGACCTTGCCGCCTTCGACATATTCAGACTTCAGGATGTGGATGTTGGAGCCGCCGAACACGACCGCGCGCTTGCCGTCCGGACCGGTCGGGATCAGGCCGTAGCGCATGTTCTCGACGACCTTGTCGGCGACTTCCTTGTCCGCACCCGTTGCCGCCGCGGCGAGCTCGAGCATGCGGGCATACTCGGACGGATGCGAGATCACCATGGCCAGCTGGCCGGAGATGAACGGCGCCTGGTTGTCGGCCTGCGTGTTGGTCAGAGCCGAGACCGGCACGGACTTGTCACGCACATACATGTCGTAGGAGGCCTGCAGAGCGCGCTTGCTTGCTTCGCTGTTCAGGCGAACTTCCTGGTAGGTCGGCGCCGCGTCGGCCTCGTCGAACACGCCGCCGCCGAAGCCCCACAGCTGGGGCATGAAGCGATACGGGGTGTTGCCGGCGTTCTGCTTGGCAACCAGACCGTAGCCGGAAATCCCGAGCTTGTCGTGGATCTGCTTGGAGTAGGCGACGACATCGTCCCAGGTCGCGGGCGGGCTGTCTGGATCGAGCCCGGCCTGCTTGAAGATGTCGGCGTTCCAGATCAGCGCCATGGTTTCGTTGTTGGTCGGAATGCCGTAGGTCACGCCATCCCAGGTCACCGCCTTCATGGCGCCGGGCCAGAAGTCGTTGGTGGAGTAGCCAACGTCCTCGGGCTTCAACGGCTCCAGATACCCCTTGGCGGCGAACTCAGTGCCGCCGAGGATCTGCAGGCGGATCGCCATCGGAGCGGCATTGCCCAGAAGGGCCGTGCGGAACTTGTCCAGCAGTTCGTTGTAGGTGATGCCCTGCTCTTCGAGCTGGATGTTCGGGTAGGTGGCCCGGAACGCCGCGAAGAAGTCGCGGTAGTTCTGGCGCATCACTTCGGGGTCGCCCTCGAAGATGCCCTGGTACCAGAAGGTCAGACGGCCGGTGTAGTCGGTCGGCACGATCGAGTTGCAGTGCCCGACGGTGTCGAACTCCTCCGTCCCGGCGATGGAGCGCACATATTCCGGCGACCACTTGCTCAGGTCGACGCTCTGGGCGAACACCGACGATGTCAGGAGCGACACCGACATGGCAGACACAACTGCGCCGCGCGCTATCGCACGGCCGAGCTTCAACGTTATCATACGAATCCCTCCAGATCCTCTCCCGGGCCCAGAGTGCGGGCCCCTGCGCCTAGCGAACATGGGGCGTTGTTGTTTCGTTAATACCCCGCTCGCCCGGTACCGTCTCAGAATGCAGATTGCGTGTCAACTTGAAAGGATCGTACACTATCCGCTACAAGTCGTGCACGACGATGGGAGTTCGGTGTGGCGGATACGGGAGAATTCAAGGCCAAGCCGCCGCCGGGAATCGACCCGATCGATGCCTCGAGCGAGGGAGCTTCAGTCTACGAACTGATCCGCGAGGACATCATCGAGGGGCGGCTGCGGGCCAATGAGCGCCTCATCGTCGCCGACCTCGCGCTGCAACATGGCACCTCCACCAATCCGGTTCGCGAGGCGCTGCAGCTGCTGCGCGGCGAGGGGTTCGTGATCATGGCGCCAAACCGTGGCGCCAGGGTGCGCCCCATTGACCAGGATTTCGTGCGGGACATCTACGAGATCGGCGTCCTGATCGAGCCGGCGCTGACGCGCTGGTTCGTCGGCATGGCGACGCTCGAGGATATCGTCGAACTCGAGCGCATCCAGGGACTGATCGAGGAAAACGACTTCGCCGACCCGTTTCGCCACAGCGAACTGGACACTGCTTTCCACACCGTCATGTACCGCCGCCACTACAATCGACATGCAGCGGAACTCTGGTGGAAGCACCGCGAGGTCCTGCGTGCCGTCAGCCGGCGCTTCAACTTCACCCTGGCGCGCCGCGCCGCGGTCATGCGGGAGCACCGCGAGCTGATCGCCCACGTCAAGGCACAGGACGCCGACAAGGCGGCCGAGGTGATCGCCCGGCATGTCGAGGGGTCCGGTCGGCACATTCTCGAGCAGATGCGCGCACTGAAGGCGGCCAATGCAGGCTAGCGCCGAGCCGGACATCAGGGCGTCAACAACCAAGCGGAGCAGGGGACTGGAATGAAGATCACCGGGGTGAGGCCATGGCTCGTGCGGGCAAGCAGCTCGTACTGGGGCGAGTATCTGTTCGTCGAGGTGACGACCGATGAGGGTATTTCCGGCTGGGGGGAGATCACCTCCACCACCAAGCTCGCCAACCGGGCCCTCTGCTCGGCCCTGAGGCAGATCGGCGGCATGATCGCCGGAGAGGATGCCAGCCAGATCGAGCGGCTCTGGCACAAGCTGTTCCGCAGCTTCACCTACATGGGCAGTCGAGGGGCGGCCTGCGAGTGCGTCAGCGCCATCGATATTGCGCTCTGGGACATCCGCGGCAAGGCGCTCGGGCTGCCGGTCTACGAACTGCTGGGCGGCGCGGTGCGCAGCGAGATCGCGCTCTATACCCACCCCGACCAGAGCAAGTTCACCAGCAAGGAAGGCGTTGTCGCCGAAATTCAGGACATCGTGAAGTCGGGTCACACCGCACTCAAGTTCGACCCGTTCCCCTACCAGGGCAGCCGCGAGCAGCGTGATGGCTATCTCGACGGCAAGATGACGCGCCCGGACGAGCGCAAGGCCGCCGAACTGACGGCACTGATCCGCGAGACGGCCGGGCCGGAGGTCGAGATCCTGATCGACGCCCATGGCCGCTTCGACGTGCCGACCGCCATCCGCCTCTGCCGCTCGCTCGAGGAGGCGGGGAACATCGATTGGTTCGAGGAGCCGTGCCCGCCTGAAAGCGTGAAGGCCCTGAAGCAGGTGCGAGAGAAGGTCAGTGCGGCGATCTCGTGGGGGGAGCGCGGGCACACGAAGTGGGATTTCGTGCCGATCCTCGAGAACGGCCTGGCCGACTACATCATGCCGGACGTCACCTGGACGGGCGGCATCTCCGAGCTCAAGAAGATCTCCGCGCTGGCCGAGGCCTACTATGTGCCGATTTCGCCGCACGACGCAGGCGGGCCGATCAACGTCCTGGCGGGTGCCCACGTAATGATGACGGTTCCGAACTTCTACAAGCTCGAGACGTCACGCTGGGATCTCAGCGGCTACAACGAGCTGATGCACACGCGCCTGGACAACTCGAACGGCGCGCTGAAGCTGCCGCGGGTGCCCGGTCTCGGGATCGAGATGAACCGCGACTACCTCGCGGCCAATGAGGTCGAGCTGCTCTAGCGCCCAATCCGGCGCAGGGGGCTGCCAGGGCCCGCTGCGCCTCAACCACGAAAAGCGGCGGGCCCGAACCGGCATCGCTCCTGGGAGGAACATGTGAAGATCACCGGCATCAAGACCGTCATCGTCAACGCCGTCCACCGCAACTGGATCTTCGTCAAGGTGCTGACGGACCAGCCGGGCCTGTGGGGCTGGGGCGAGGCGACGCTCGAGTGGAAGACCCGTGCCGTCACCGGCGCCATCGACGACCTTGCTCCGTTCCTCGTCGGCCAGGACCCGATGCGCATCGAGCACCTGGTCAACACCATGACGCGCTTCAGCTTCTGGCCGCTGGGGTCGATCGGACTGACGGCGGTCTCCGGGATCGAACACGCCCTGTGGGATATCAAGGGGAAGGCTCTGGGCGTGCCGGTATGGCAACTGCTCGGCGGCAGGGTGCGCGACAGCGTCCGGGTCTACACTCACCTCAGGCGCGGATCGGCCTCGGCGCGGGTATCGGGCAGTGACATCAGCGCCTTCTGCGACGCCGTTCAGGAAACCGTCGAGATGGGCTACAATGCCATCAAGCTGGGTTTCGTGCCCTACACCGGGTACGATGCTCCGCTCAAGGCGGTGCAGCACACCGAGAAACTCGCCAGCGCCGTGCGCGAGCGGGTGGGCGACGGCGTCGACATCATGACGGATTTCCACGGGCGACCGGATTCGCTCGACGCGGCGATCGCCTACATCAACGCCATCGCACCGATCAGGCCGCTCTTCTGCGAGGAAGTGATCCAGCCCGGCGATACCCCGGCCATGGCCGATATCGCGCGGCGGGTTGGCTGCCCGCTGGCCACCGGCGAGCGCCTGTTCACGCCGCGTGAGTTCGCCGAGGTCGCGGAGACGCGGGCCGTCGCCTATATCCAGCCGGACCTGGCTCACTGCATGGGCTTCACCGGCGGGCGCAAGATTGCCGCCATCGCCGAGGCCGCGCACATGGGCGTTTGCCCCCATAACCCGATGGGGCCGGTGGCGGGCGCGGTGGCGCTGCAGTTCGACGCCGCGACGACCAACTTCGTCATCCAGGAGGAGGCAGTCGGCATCGTTCCGTGGTTCGAGGAGATCTGTGGAGCCTACCCCTTGCAGCTGAAGGATCATGCCTGGGTCATCCCCGAGGCGCCTGGCCTCGGCATCGAGATCGACGAAGTTGCAGCCGCCAGATACCCCTTCGAGCAGGAAGTCATCCCGGCCACCGAGTCGATCCTCGCCGACGGCCGGATTGCCAACTGGTAACCGATAGCACCGGGAAGAGACCATGAAGATCACCGACCTCCGCTGCGCCGTCATCGGCAAGCATCCGATCATCCGCATCACGACCGACGAGGGCATCTATGGCCTTGGTGAGGTGGAGTGGACCAAATCCTACCTCAAGCCCTTCGTGCTGCATTTCCGCGACGCGCTGATCGGCGAGGACCCGACCGATGTCGAGCGATGCATGATGAAGATCCGGCAGCGCGGCAGCTTCAAGCCGTATGGCGCCGCCGTTTCGGTCATCGAGCACGCCCTGTGGGACATTGCCGGCAAGGCCGCCGGGGTGCCCGCCTACAAGCTGCTGGGCGGCAAGGTGCGTGACAAGGTGCGCGTCTACAATGGATCGGTGCGCCGGGCCCGCAAGGGCGACCGACCGGAGGACTTCGCGGCCGACGTCAAGTGGATGGCGGAGCAGCCGCAGAAGTTCTTCATGGTCAAGCAGGGGATCAGCTTCCATTCCAGTCAGAAGGACAGCTACCCCGATTTCCACTATGGCCCGGTATCGAAGAAGGCCGGCTACCATGGCGCCATGGACCAGGGGCAGATATCCGAGCATGGCTTCAACTACATGCTAGACTGCGTCATCGCCATGAAGGAGGCGCTGGGGGACAAGGTGAGCCTCGCCCTCGACTGCGGACCCGGCTGGTTCCTCAACGACGCCATCAAGTTCGCGCAGGCGGTCGAGCCGTACAACATCATGTGGCTCGAGGACATGCTGACCGGCGACTATGTGCCGTGGGTCAACCCGCAGGCCTACCGCGAACTGACGGTCTCGACGCGGACGCCGATCCACACCGGCGAACAGATCTACCTGCGGCACAACTTCAAGGAGCTGATCGAGACCCAGGCCGTGCGCGTCGTCGGTCCGGACCCCGCCGATATCGGCGGTATCGCCGAACTCAAGTGGGTGGCCGAGCACGCCTACATGCACTCGATCATGATGGCGCCGCACGGCACCGCCAACGGGCTTCTCGGTCTTGGCGCGCTGATCAACGTCTGCGCGACGCTGCCGGCAAACTACATCGCCTTCGAGTACCCGTCGGCCTCCGATCCGTTCTGGAACGAGATCGTCACCGGATTGCCGGCCGGCCAGATCGTCAACGACAGTCATGTCGACCTGCTTCCGGGCCCGGGCCTCGGTCTCGACATCGATGCGAAAGCCGCAAAGCGCTACCTCAGGGACGAGGACGCGGGTTTCTTCGACTGAGGCGCCGGGTAAGGCCCGACCGCGATGACGGCACAGGACCGCCTGTGCTGTCGCCGGTCACGTCCCCAAGGCGCAGACCTTGGCCGTGTGCCGAACGCGAGCCGACTGCAAATCACATGGTGCCCCCTGGGGGCACCCGGCCCCATAGGCCGTACTTTGGGAGATGCTGGTGCCGGCAGCAGGATTTGAACCCGCGACCCACTGATTACAAATCAGTTGCTCTACCAACTGAGCTATACCGGCAGCACGGGCTAGCTAGCATCGGGGAAGTCGGGGTGCAAGGAGGCCGTAGCCGGTCTGCGACGTGGCCGATGCCGGTGAGGTTGCGCCGCCGACCCGGAGCCAGTATCAGCCGTTGACATGGGAGCATCCGCTCCAGCCCCGCTGCACAAGAGGAACCGCCAATGAAACTCTCAACATCCATCGGCCTGCCGCTGGCCCTGGCCCTGAGTCTTGCCGTTGCGGCCTGCAACAACAGTGCGCCGCCACCGGCCGCCAACGCGCCGGCTGCCCAGACGGCGGAAGCCGAGAAGGCGGCGGCCGAGCAGAAGGCCGCGGAAGAGAAGGCTGCGGCGGAAAAGGCCGAGGCCGACAAGAAGGCCGCCGAGGCCGCCGCGGCAGCAGCGAAGGCTGAGGAAGAAAAGAAGGCGGCCGAGGCCGCCGCGGCAGCGGCGAAGGCCGAGGAAGAAAAGAAGGCGGCTGAGGCCGCCGCGGCAGCAGCAAAGGCCGAGGAAGAAAAGAAGGCCGCAGAGGCGGCCGCAGCGGCGGCGAAGGCCGAGGAAGAAAAGAAGGCCGCGGAGGCCGCAGCAGCAGCAAAGGCCGAGGAAGAAAAGAAGGCCGCAGAGGCGGCCGCGGCAGCGGCGAAGGCCGAGGAAGAAAAGAAGGCCGCGGAGGCAGCGGCGGCAGCGGCTAAGGCCGAGGAAGAAAAGAAGGCTGCAGAGGCGGCGGCAGCGGCGGCGAAGGCCGAGGAAGAAAAGAAGGCCGCGGAGGCGGCGGACCGAGGCAAGGCCGACGCCGAAGCCGCCATTGCCGCTGCACTGGCCGCCGATCTCAGGGCTGACGAGGCGGCGCCTGCCGTTGCCGATCCCGCCGCCGAGCGCGGCAAGGCCGATGCGGAGGCCGCAATGGAAGCGGCAAATTCCGCTCCTGCCCCGGCCCCTGAGGCGCCGGCCGTCGAGTCGGCCGAAAGCCGTGGAGCGGCGGACGCCGAGGCAGCAATCGCAGCCGCCGAAGCGTCCGAGGCGCCGGCCAATGGAGCCGAGGCAAAGGGTGCGGCGGATGCCGAAGCGGCGGTGGCCGCCGCGGACGTCGTTCCGAATACGCTCCCGTCCAGCGGCCTGAAGCCGGATACACTCCTCGCCGCGAAATCCAAGCTGGACGACGTTGGCTATCTCGGGGTGTGGGCCGCCGATGCGGCATCGTGCGGCGCGGTTGATCAGGCCGGCAGCGCCGGATTTGTCGTGATCACCAGGCTCAGCGTACGCCAGGGGGGCGACATCGCCCTGGTCGATGCAGCCCCGGCCGTAGACGGAAAGGCCTCGCTGAAATCGGGAGAGAGCACCATTGAGATTGTGCAGGCGGGCCCCGACGCGATCAGCGTCAACGGCTCGGCGCTGGTCCGCTGCGTGCTGCCGTAAGAGCTAAGTGGCCGGCCAGGGTCTCGCCCGGCCGGCCACCTCACATCTGGTCGATCGGGCGACCGGCCGTGACGGCGAACAACGCTATCGCGGCGGCGTTGGAGACGTTTAGCGACTTGATCGGGCCCGGCATGTCGAGCCGCACCATTTCGTCGCATAGCTCACGGGTGCGTTGCCTGAGGCCCTTGCCCTCTGCCCCCAGCACGACGGCCATGGGAACATCGTCGACACGCGGGCGAAGGGGAGCCGGCGCCTCCGAATCGAAGCCGACCACACGCAGGCCACGCAGCTTCAGCTTCTCGATGGCGTCGCCGAGATTCCTCACCTCGATCATGGGTACGAGGTCCAGGGCACCGGAAGCCGCCTTGGCCATCACGCCGGTTTCGCGCGGCGAGTGGCGCGCCGTCGTCACCACCGCGTCGGCTCCGAAGGCACAGGCAGTGCGAAGGATGGCGCCGACATTGTGCGGGTCGGTGAGTTGATCGAGCACGACAACAAGGCGCGGGTGCCGAACATCGTCGAGCCCGAAGCGGCTGACCGGCTCCACCTCAAGCGCCACGCCCTGGTGCACGGCGTCGGCACCGAGTAGGCGATCCAGTTCCTTTGGCGTCGTCTCGGTCGGCCTCATCCGGCCAATACCGCCCGACTCCATCAGCCGCGCGAGTGCATTGGTCGTAACCAGGAGGTTACGCTTGTCGCGCTGGGGATTGTCCAGTGCGGCACGGACCGTGTGCAGGCCATACAGGTAGACCGGGCCGGTATCGGGGTCGTATCTGGGCTTGGGCGGGAACTTGTTGCGGCTCATCGTGCTTGCCCTAGCCGGTTCGCCGCATTCCAGCAAGCGTCAGGCTGGACCGCCAGCCTGCAAAGCCACCCTGACGGCCAGCCCACCCTCGGGCGCCCGGCTAAACTCGAGCCGACCGCCGTTGAGCAGCACGATCTCGCGGGCTATGGCGAGGCCGATGCCGCTTCCAGGTCGCGTTTCATCAAGGCGGCGCCCCCGTTGCCCCAGTTGGGCCAGGTCGGTCGCGTCTAGGCCGGGTCCGTCATCGCTCACCTGCAGGACAATCTCGCGATCAGTGCCGGTCGCCGCTACCCAGACCCGGGAGCGTGCCCAGTTTGCGGCATTGTCCAGGATCACGCCGAGCAGTTCCGTGAGGTCCATGGTGTCGAGTGCCACCGTCAGGTCGGCGGCAATCTCCACCGACCAGGTGCGCGCCCGGCCGGCGGGGGTGGCCTTGACCGCCGCGAGCACTTTGCCGACGTTCTCGGCCAGCGGGCTCGAGCGGAAGTCGGAGCGCGAGCGGTGGCGCAGGCGGGAGAGGCGCAACTGGTGGTCGATGGTCTCGGCCATTCCCGCAGTCAGCTGCTCGATGGTGTCGGCGGCCTTGTCGTTGCCCAGCTGTCTCAAGCCGTAGGCCTCGCCGTTGAGGAGGGTGAGCGACGTCTTCAGCCCATGGGCAAGGTCCGCCGCCCGGTCGCGGGCAAAGTCGATCGTGCGCTGCTGAACCTCGATGAGGTCGTTGACCTCGCTGACCAGCGGCATGACCTCCGCCGGAAACTCCCCCTCCAGTCTTCGCGTCGCACCGGAACGCACGAGGCCAATCCCGCGCTTGATCAGCGAGAGCGGTGACAGCCCGAGCGTGATCTGTATCCATGAGGTGGCGACGAGTGCCGCTGCGAGGATGGCCAGCGCCCGGATCAGATCCGCCCTGAATGCGGCATTGGTCGCCTCGATCGGCCCAAGGTCCTCCGCCACCATGACGTGGAGCGTGCGGGTCGCAGAAGGGTCGGCGAGATCGAAGACGAGTGAGCGCGCCAGCATCAGGGCGGGATCGCCGTTCGGACCGCTGACCTGCGAACGCTGCACGGCCCCGCCGGCCGGCAGTTCCGTCGGTGCTTCGAGAACGGTGTCCCACAGGGAGCGCGACCGAATGGCCGCACCGCCCGCCGGATCGCTGACCTGCCAGTAAATGCCGCCCGCCGGCGTCTCATAGCGGGCGTCGGGCATTGGCTGAGCCAGAGCCGGTGTCGGCGGATCGGGGTCAACCAGGGCGATCAGTCGTTCCAGCTGCGCATCGAGCCCGCTCTCAAAGCTGCGCTGCACATGGTTGGCGAAGATCGTGGCCATCGAAAGCCCCGCTACGGCAAGGACGACGATGATCGACAACGTAGAGAGCACCAGCAGCCGCAGCCGCAGGGAAGGGGCCCTCAAGCCGTCTCTCCGCCCATGGTGTAGCCGAAACCGCGGCGGGTGGAGATGGCATCGCTTCCAAGCTTCTGTCTCACCCGGCGCACGAGCACCTCGATCGCGTTCGAGTCGAGCTCGAAGTCCTGGAAGTAGAGATGCTCGGTGAGCTCCGGCTGGCTCACCACGCGTCCGCGGTGGTGCATCAGGTAGCTGACCAGCCGGAACTCCTGCGGGCTCAGTTGCACCGGCAGGCCGCCCCGCGCCACCCGCATCTGCCGGGTGTCGAGGCTGATGTCGCCGATGTCGATCACCGGGGCCGGGTGTCCAGCGGCGCGACGCAGCAAGGCGCGAACCCGCGCCACCAGTTCCTCGACCCGGAAGGGCTTGGTCAGGTAGTCGTCCGCCCCGGAATCGATTCCCTCGACGCGTTCGTCCCAGTTGCCACGGGCAGTCAGAATGAGAACTGGCACGGCCCGCCCGGCCTTGCGCCAGCGCTTGAGCACCGTGAGACCGTCAAGCCCCGGCAGTCCCAGGTCCAGTACGACAGCATCGAACGGTTCGGTGTCGCCGCGGAACCAGCCTTCCTCGCCGTCTGACTCGATCTCGACGAGCAGGCCCGCCTGTTCGAGGGCTGTGCGGATGGTGGCCGCAATCCCCCCGTCGTCCTCGAGCACCAGTATCCGCATCGGTCAGCGCAGCCTGGTCCCGGACACCGCATCGAACTCGATACGCTTCACCCGACCGTCCGTGTCGATGAATTTGACCCGGTAGACCAGGGCCTCCTGACGTCGAACGAGATCGACGTCGATAACCTTGCCGCTGGACTGTCGGGCGAACAACGTCAGGACCTGCCTCAGCGTGAGTGCGTCCTCGGTTCGTACCGCCTGGAGCGCGGCATCGTGGTCGTCTCCGCCACGCCCCTTGCCCGAGTGGTCATCCGAACCTTCACTCTCGCTCTCGTCGTCATCCTCCTGCTCGTCATCCTCCCCCTCGTCCTCGTCACCGGAATCATCGCCGCCGGAGTCATCGTCCTCGTCATCGGCGTAGGCGTTGCCGGTCCCCATCAGGGTGAGCGGCCCCTGGGCGACAAGAACAAGAAGCAATGCGAGCACGGCACGACGGTCCATGGATCGATACCTATCACATATCCGGCTTACGGGATGCTGACAGCCGCAGATGGCAAGCCGTCATTGAGCCGGTGCTAGCCTTCTCACGTCGCGCAATTCGCCCCTGCCACGGAGTCGTTGATGCAGGCCACCGCCGCCAGTGCTGTCGT
The DNA here is from genome assembly GCF_041917035.1 of Devosia sp. Lineage (GTDB taxonomy): Bacteria > Pseudomonadota > Alphaproteobacteria > Rhizobiales > Devosiaceae > Devosia_A. The sequence goes on from NZ_JAYRYM010000027.1 coordinate 19,871, forward strand.
CAGGTTGGCTCCTCCCTGCCGCATACCCGTGGTTCCGGGGGCGTAGACGTCCCGTCTCGACTCGGCAGGGGCTCCGCAACCCCGCCGCCCGGCCTGATCGCCCCCAACCGCAGATCAGGCCATCCGCTGCCGGCCGTCGCTCCCCAACCGCGCGGCCGGCAGCCTTGTTCCCGCAGCAGGTGCGGCTTTCGTCGCGACGAAATCCGGCACGGTCTTCGGCGAGGCGGCGAAGCCGTCACATTCGGAGTTGACACGCCCGGTCGCGGTCAGCATAAACCGCACGCGCTCCGGACCAGAGGTTCGGTGCCGGCGGTTCCCATGGGACCGGGAGAGTGTCCCGAGTGGCAAAGGGGGCGGACTGTAAATCCGCTGGCTAAGCCTTCGTAGGTTCGAGTCCTACCTCTCCCACCACCATGTCTCCAGGTGCGCGGAGTGGCGAGGCGGACGCGGGCAGGGGCACGACACCGAGTGCCTGTCGTCTCTTGCAAGCCGACCCGTTCAGCCGCTAAAAGCGCAGCGCGTTTCTGCGCGGGTGTAGCTCAATGGTAGAGCAGCAGCCTTCCAAGCTGAATACGAGGGTTCGATTCCCTTCACCCGCTCCACTCCCGTTGTCCGCGCTTGACACTTAGCCCGGGCCTCCACCGGAACTTTGTCGATCGTGTGCATACGTGGAATGGGGGAGGCGCCTGGGCGCCCCCCCGCTCCGTCAGCAATCCAACAGATGGCCCGACCCGGCCTCGGCGGCGGTGCAGTTCCACCACATGAACGGAAGCTTGACCTCGCCGGCAGCATCCGCGGCATCGCCAGCGGCCATCGCGACGGCCGTGACTGGCGCGGAGACCATGTCGGCCCCCATCTGCCAGCATTCCTTCTTGAGCATCGGGAAGATCAGGCAATTGGCCTGGTCATCGGTGAGGAGCGGAGCCGCCTGCGTCGGCAGGATCGGGACCGCGAAGCTCGTGGCGCACAACGCCACCACGGCAAGAATTCTGTGCATGAAGTCACCCCTGATTTGTCAGCGCACCCTCCGTGCGCGCCAACGACGCTACTCCTGCGGCGCCGCCGCGCAAGAGGAAACCACAGGCTTGTCAACGCCGGAGACGGGCACGACTTCTGACTTGCATCCGGCCGACTTTGGCACTAGACGGAGGCCCGCAGGTCTAGGGGTATAGCTCAGTTGGTAGAGCATCGGTCTCCAAAACCGAGGGTCGCGGGTTCAAGTCCTGCTGCCCCTGCCACCTGCCCAGCCCATCATCGGTTCCAGTTGGCGGCGATCAGCGCCACGGCCTCGGCTTCTACCGTGTCCCAGTCGAGGGTGCGGGCAAACTCCTGGCCGCGCCGGGCGATCGCTGCTGCCTCCCGTTCGTTGGAGCGTACCCATTCGATGCGGTCCAGCAGGTCCGAGAGGTCAGCGCTCACCGGAACGTAGTGCTCCCACGGGCGCAGCCGCCCATAGTACCACTGCCGATAGCCGCGGCCGCTTTCCACCTTGAGCACGCAGCACCCCAGGTGAAGCCGAACGATGAAGTTCGACCAGGTGTTGCTGTAGCCGTCGACATCGATCGCAAACTTCCGGTTCAGCCAGCTGTCCTCGGGCACCGGCGGGCCGGCAAGGCCAAACCGGTCCAGGTACCCAATACCGATGTCCGGAACCACCACCTTCGAGAAACGGACGTCCGTGCCCGGTACGTTGCGCAGCGCCAGACAAAGCCGCAGCCGGTCCGTCGCCAGGTCGGGACGGTGGAGGCCGATCGCGGGATCGTTGCTGCCCGGCCCGGTGGTCGCACCGCGCCAAACGATCTCCGGCCTACGCTGGTTCCAGTCGACCGCACTGGCCTCCGCCAGCCGCCGCCATTGGGCAAAGCCGCGCTGCCTGAAGTAGTACGGGTCGGGCAGGGCAACGATATGAGGCAGATTCGTGGACGGCGCAAAACGCCCCTCGGTGGGACGATCCCCATCGGAGAGCGTGACATGGAGTTCCCGCACCTCGGCCGGACATCGGCTCAGCCAGTAGACATAGGCCGCCCCGAGCGTGCCGACATCGAGCCAGGCCGTGTCCGAAAAGAGCGATGGAATGACGATCCGCATGCCTTCCGGTACACGTCGCAGGATGCAGTCGAAGCGGCAGGGCAGCTCCGTCGAGTGCTCGATCCGCATTTTCGGCAGTGGCGCGAGCCGTCCCTCCAAGCGCCGCCGCAGCAACCGGCCGGCCAGAATCTGGTTCAGCAGGCGACGAGTTGCCATCGGGCGCCCGATGGTCGCTCCGATCAACTGGACGACACGTTGCCGGTTCACTTCCACCTTTGGTTCTCGCGCCCTGGCCCACCTGCCACGAGTCAGACGGGGCTTGCAATCGTCGGACCATGCCATTAGATAGCGTTCGACAGCCGCCCGGGGTGACTCGCGCGGTTGTTGGTTTTTGGCCGCAAGGCCCAAAGGAAAGTACCGCTGATGGCTGCTGTCAACCCACTGAAGTTCCTGCAAGAAGTTCGTCAGGAAGTCAGCAAGGTGTCGTGGCCGTCGCGCAACGAGACGCTGATCTCGACGGTGATGGTACTGGTGTTCGTCCTGCTCGCCAGTTTCTTCTTTCTTGCCGCCGATCAGCTGATTTCCTGGCTCGTGCAGCTCGTGCTGTCGATCCGCTAGGCGGCAAACGGATTCTGGGAGCGACGACGCGGCATGGCCAAGCGCTGGTACATCGTGCAAGCCTATTCGAACTTCGAGCGCAAGGTGGCGGAAGATATCCGCCAGAAAGTGGCGCAGAAGAAACTTGAAGAGCTGTTCGACGACGTCATCGTTCCGACCGAAAAGGTCGTGGAAATGCGTCGCGGCCGCAAGGTGGATGCAGAGCGGAAGTTCTTCCCCGGCTACGTGCTGGTGAAGATGGAGATGACGGACCAGGCGTTCCACCTGATCAAGAACACCCCGAAGGTGACGGGTTTCCTCGGCTCGGGCGACAAGCCGATGCCGATCTCGGAGAAGGAAGCCATGGCGATCCTGCAGCAGGTGCAGGAAGGCGTCGAGCACCCCAAGCCGTCTGTCTCGTTCGAAGTCGGCGAACAGGTGCGGGTCTCGGACGGGCCGTTCGCCAGCTTCAGCGGCGTCGTGGAAGAGGTCGACGAGGAGCGTTCGCGCCTCAAGGTCGAAGTGTCGATTTTCGGGCGTCCGACGCCTGTGGAACTTGAATACGGTCAGGTCGAGAAGGTCTGATCGGCATCCGTAGCCATTCGGCTACGGGAAATCCGTGGGAGAGGTGGTGGCGGCCAGCCACCGGCAAGTCTCGGACCACGGCGTCTCACTGATCCGGTGACGCGGATCGACCGCCCGATCGTGGGCAAACATGGAGATAGAACATGGCAAAGAAGATTACCGGCTACCTGAAGCTCCAGGTTGCGGCCGGTTCAGCGACTCCGTCGCCGCCGATCGGGCCCGCTCTCGGTCAGCGCGGCCTGAACATCATGGAGTTCTGCAAGGCGTTCAACGCCAAGACTGCGGATCAGGAGAAGGGCGCTCCGACGCCGGTGGTGATTACCATCTACGCCGACAAGAGCTTCACCTTCGAGACGCGCCTGCCGCCGGTGACCTACCTGATCAAGAAGTCGGCCAATCTGAAGTCCGGCTCGAAGCTTCCGGGCAAGGAATCTGCCGGCACGATCACCAGTGCGCAGATCCGCGAGATTGCCGAAAAGAAGATGAAGGACCTCAATGCCTACGACGTCGAGACCGCGATGACGATGATCGCCGGTTCCGCCCGCTCGATGGGCCTGCAGGTGGAGGGCTGACCATGAGCAAGCTCGGCAAGCGTACCGTTGCCGCCCGGCAGGGCATCGACCGCAAGAAGCTGTATCCGCTCGAGGAAGCGCTGAAGCTCGTGCGGGAGCGCGCCAAGGCGAAGTTCGACGAGACCGTCGAAGTCGCCTTCAACCTGGGGGTCGATCCCCGGCATGCTGATCAGATGGTTCGCGGCGTCGTGAACCTGCCCAACGGCACCGGCAAGACCGTGAGGGTCGCCGTGTTCGCCAAGGACGCCAAGGCAGAGGAGGCTCGCAAGGCCGGCGCCGACGTCGTTGGCGCCGAAGACCTCGTGGCGCAGGTGCAGGAAGGCAATATCAACTTCGACCGCGTCATCGCGACGCCCGACATGATGCCGTTGGTCGGCCGCCTGGGCAAGATTCTGGGCCCGCGCAACCTGATGCCCAATCCCAAGGTCGGTACTGTCACTCCGGACGTTGCCGGCGCGGTCAAGGCCGCCAAGGGCGGCGCCGTGGAGTATCGCGTCGAGAAGGCCGGAATCCTGCACGCCGGCATTGGCAAGGTGTCGTTCACCGAACAGGCCCTGCTCGAGAACATCAAGGCCTTTGCCGACGCCGTGCAGAAGTCCAAGCCGGCCGGCGCCAAGGGGACGTACATGAAGCGCGTTGCGCTGTCGTCCACCATGGGGCCCGGTGTGCACGTCGATCCGTCGACCGTGCACTGATGAAATGAGTTTCGGGCGGCAGCGATGCCGCCCGGGATGCTCGCGGCAACGCGGGCAAAAGTCCTGTCCGAGACTGCGGGTACGCCAATAGGCGCCTAATCCCGACCGGCGACGCGTCCAGCGCGACAACGGAGTGGGGCCTGCATAGATGGGGTGAAGACCGGATCCTGATCCGGTTCGAACCAGGCCAGTTGCCGCCCAGGGGCGTTTCGCTCCCCGACGGTCAGCCGGTTGACAGGCATCAACCGCTGCCCTCCCACAAGGGGAGCAGCAATTGGCAAACGGTCCGGGACCTACCTCCGGACCAAATGTGGAGACTTGCAGTGGAAAGAGCGGAAAAGGCTGAGCTCGTCACTTCGCTCCAGGCGTCGTTCGCGACGGCCGGATCGATCGTGGTGGCCCAGAATGCCGGCCTGACCGTTGCCGACCTGGAGACTCTGCGCAGGCAGATGAAACAGGCCGGTGGCTCGATCAAGGTCGCAAAGAACCGCCTGGCCAAGCTTGCTCTGAAGGAAACCGACAACGCGGACATCTCGGCCCTGTTTACCGGGCCGACCGTCGTCGCCTTTGCCAAGGATCCCATGGTCGCGCCGAAAGTCGCGGCTGCATTCGCCGACAAGAACCAGAAGTTCGTGGTTCTGGGCGGTGCGATGGGGAAGACCGGGCTCGACGCGAACAACGTCAAGGCGCTCGCCACGATGCCTTCGCTGGATCAGCTCCGCGCCACGCTCGCCGGCATGCTCAAGCAGCCCGCGACGCGCATCGCGTCTGTCCTGCAGGCTCCGGGCGGGGCGGTTGCACGGGTCATCTCGGCTCATGCCGAAAAGAGCAATGCCGCTTAAGGCACACGACTACCAATGGCCGTCACAGGCCGATCCACGGTTCGAACTGAATCATACAAACGGAAAGTGAACTCAAATGGCTGATCTCGCCAAACTCGTAGACGACCTGTCCGCCCTCACCGTTCTCGAGGCTTCCGAACTCTCGAAGATGCTCGAAGAGAAGTGGGGCGTCTCGGCCGCCGCGCCGGTCGCCGTCGCCGCCGCTGCCGGCCCGGCCGCCGCTGCCGCCCCGGTCGAGGAGAAGACCGAATTCGACGTGATCCTCGCCTCGTTCGGCGAGAACAAGATCAACGTCATCAAGGAAGTCCGCGCCATCACCGGCCTGGGTCTGGGCGAAGCCAAGGCGCTCGTCGAGGCGGCTCCGAAGGCAATCAAGGAAGCCGCTTCCAAGGCCGAGGCCGAGGACATCAAGAAGAAGCTGGAAGCTGCCGGCGCCAAGGTCGAGCTGAAGTAACTTCTGCGTATCGACAGGAGGCGGCCCCGGTGGGGCCGCCTCATTCCCGTCCCAGTGTTGGCTATAGGGACGGACGCCACCCGCAAGCGGGCAGGGCGCAACAGTTGCGGAACATGGAGCCTTCCCCCGGCTCCGACGAACACTAGCAAGGCAGATGTCCTGATGTCCGACGGCTGATAGTCGGGCCTTTGGACATTTGCCTCCGAGACATCGAGAACATTGAGGAGCTGGTATGGCTACCACGTTCAACGGCCGCCGTAAGGTACGCAAGTCTTTCGGCAGCATTCGCGAAGTCACGGAGATGCCCAATCTGATCGAGGTCCAGAAGGCCTCCTATGATCAGTTTCTCCTCGTCGACGAGCCCAAGGGCGGCCGTTCTGACGAGGGGCTGCAGGCCGTCTTCTCATCGGTATTTCCCATCACCGACTTCGCGAACACTGCGGAGCTGCACTTCGTCAAGTACGAGTTCGAGCAGCCCAAGTACGACGTCGACGAGTGCCGGCAGCGGGACATGACGTTCGCCGCGCCGCTCAAGGTGACGCTGCGCCTCATCGTTTTCGAGGTCGACGAGGAGATCGGCCAGAAGACCGTCAAGGACATCAAGGAGCAGGACGTCTACATGGGCGACATGCCCTTCATGACGTCGAATGGCACCTTCATCGTCAACGGCACCGAGCGCGTCATCGTCAGCCAGATGCACCGTTCGCCGGGCGTGTTCTTCGATCACGACAAGGGCAAGACGCACTCGTCGGGCAAGCTGCTGTTCGCTGCGCGCATCATCCCGTACCGCGGCTCCTGGCTCGATATCGAGTTCGACGCCAAGGACATCGTCTACGCGCGCATCGATCGCCGCCGCAAGATTCCCGTGACGAGCCTGCTCAAGGCCCTCGGCATGGACGCCGAGGAGATTCTCGCGACCTACTATCGCTCGGTCACCTACGAGAAGACCAAGACCGGCTGGAAGAAGCCGTTCGACGCCGACAAGATGAAGAACGCCAAGCCGACGTTCGACCTGATCGACGCCAGCACCGGCGATGTCGTGCACGAAGGTGGCAAGAAGCTCACCCCGCGGCAGGCCAAGAAGCTCGCCGAGGGCGGCCTGACGCACCTGGCCGTGGTCGAAGAGGACCTGTTCGGCATGTTCATTGCCGAAGACATGGTCAATCTCAAGACCGGCGAGATCTACGCCGAAGCTGGCGACGAGATCGACGAGAAGCTGCTCAAGAAGCTGGTCGACAACGGCTTTGACGAATTGCAGCTGCTCGACATCGACCACGTCACCGTCGGCGCCTATATCCGCAACACCCTGGCGGTCGACAAGAACGAGACGCGTGAGCATGCTCTGTTCGACATCTACCGCGTCATGCGCCCCGGCGAGCCGCCGACCGTCGAGACGGCCGAGGCGATGTTCAAGTCGCTGTTCTTCGACGCCGAGCGCTACGACCTCAGCGCCGTGGGTCGCGTCAAGATGAACATGCGCCTCGACATCGAGGCGGAGGATACGGTCCGCATCCTGCGCAAGCAGGATATCGTCGAGGTCGTGCGCACGCTGGTCGAGCTGCGCGATGGCAAGGGCGAGATCGACGACATCGACAATCTCGGCAACCGCCGGGTGCGTTCGGTCGGCGAACTGATGGAGAACCACTATCGGCTCGGCCTGCTGCGCATGGAGCGGGCGATCAAGGAGCGCATGAGCTCGGTCGAGATCGACACGGTCATGCCGCAGGACCTGATCAACGCCAAGCCGGCCGCCGCAGCGGTGCGCGAGTTCTTCGGCTCGAGCCAGCTCAGCCAGTTCATGGACCAGACCAACCCGCTCAGCGAAGTCTCGCACAAGCGGCGCCTTTCGGCGCT
>NZ_JAYRYM010000028.1:0-27156 GCF_041917035.1 Devosia sp.
CGACATGCCCATGCGGCGGGCCGCCTCGGATATGGATCCGGTCCGGTCGATCAGTTCCATCAGGTCGGCGCGGCCCGGCCCGACATAGAAGCGCTCGCTGAGCGCGATGCGCAGATGGGAGAGGCCGATGCCGCCTTGCTGTCCGGGCGCCGCAGTCATCGCCTGTTCCTGCCCCAGAACCAACTCTTGTTTCACCCCGTCAGCGCCGCAGGGCTGCCGCCTCACGTGCCAGGGTCTCGATCCGCCTCCAGTCCCGTCCGGCCACCGCATCTGGGGGCATCGTCCAGGACCCGCCGACGCAGATGACGTTCGGAAGCGCGAGGTAGTCCCTGGCCTTCTGCATGTCGATGCCACCGGTGGGGCAGAACGTGATATCGGCCAGCGGACTGGCATAGGCCTTGAGCACCTTCACTCCGCCCAGAGCCTCCGCCGGGAAGAACTTCAGGAACGAGTAGCCGTGCTCGGAGGCCGTCATGGCCTCGGTCGGCGTGCCGATCCCGGGAAGCAGAGGGATGGCCACGTCCTCGGCCGCTTCCAGCAGGCGCGGCGATGCACCAGGAGAAACCATGAACTGGCAGCCCGCGTCGACCGAGTGCCCCATCTGGAGTGGCGAGCGAACAGTGCCCGAACCGACAACAGCGCCCGAGACCTTGGCCATTTCCTCGATCACCTGCAGGGCGTGCGGAGTACGCAGCGTGACTTCGAGAACGCGCAACCCGCCGGCCACAAGTGCTTCGGCAAGATCGCGGGCAGTCGCCACATCGTCATGGACAATGACCGGAATCACGGGAGCGATAGACAGGGTTTCGCGAAGGGCAGCGGCGTCTTGCGGCATGGGGGACCTCCTGTCGATGCTTGGCGAGAGGGTTAGGCGTTCATCCGGACCCGATCAAGCCGAATCTCCGACGCGGGCGGATTGAAAAGCCGGTCGTTCGACCTTAAGTCTGCCGCGGCCGGAGGGAGCGTGCGGTGCAACTGATCAATGCCACTACGCCGCTTGAGGAGGCCCGCGCCATCCTCGCGGAGAACTTCGATCTCAAGTTCACCAAGGCCGTCGAGCGGGTGACGGCGCGTGTCTATGCCAAGGTCAAGGACCGCATTCCGGAGATCGAGTGGCCCTTCTACGCCCCGCTGATCCTGCAGATCAATCGGCTGAAGAAGGAGAAGGACGCCGTCATTCTTGCTCACAATTACCAGGCGCCACAGATCTACCACGGCGTGGCCGATATCGTCGGTGACAGCCTGCAGCTGGCCATCGAGGCGTCAAAGGTCAAGCAATCGGTCATCGTGCAGTGCGGCGTACATTTCATGGCCGAGACGTCCAAGCTACTCAATCCGAAGAAGACCGTCCTGATCCCCGACAGCCGTGCCGGGTGCTCGCTCGCCGCCTCCATCACTCCGGAAGACGTGATCGCGATGAAGGCGCAGTACCCCGGCGTTCCGGTAGTGACCTACGTCAATACCTCCGCTGCGGTGAAGGCCGTGTCGGACGTCTGCTGCACCTCTTCGAATGCTGCCGACATCGTGGACGCCGTACCCGGCGACACGGTGATCATGCTGCCCGACCAGTTCCTCGCTCGCAATACGGCGAAGAAGACCCGGAAGAGGGTCATTACCTGGGCCGGTTCATGCGAAGTGCACGAGACCTTCACCGCGCAGGATATCGCAGAGCTCCGCCACGCCTATCCTGCGGCCAAGATCATCGCACATCCCGAGTGCCCTCCGGAGGTGATCCAGGCGGTGGATTTCTCTGGGTCGACGGCCGCAATGATCGACTACGTCAAGTCGAACCGCCCACCGCGTGTGGTCATGGTTACCGAGTGCTCGATGTCCGACAATGTCGCGGCAGAAGCCACGGGCGTCGAGTTCCTGCGCGGCTGCAACATCTGCCCGCACATGAAGCGCATCAATCTCGAGAATATTCTGTGGTCGCTTCACACCATGAGCGAAGCCGTGACTGTGCCCGAAGAACTGATCGCCCCGGCCCGCGCCGCCGTGCAGCGCATGATCGACTATTCCAGGAAGCGCGACTAGCCTGGCTCGTCCTTGTCGAAGACATGGGCCCGGTGGTACGCCACGGCGTCGCTGTCCGGCCAAAGCGACGGATCGGACGAAAGCGCCAGCCGACCGAGGGGCAGCAGGCGCTCGCGCAGCTCCGGATCGATCCGCCTTTCCGCCACAATGAACCCGAACTCCGAGCCGAGGGTCAGATGTCCGTGCGTCCACGCCAGCTCGGCAGCGGCAGTCATCGGCAGGTAGTTTCGTACGTGCAGCTGGCCTCCAAACTCGCGGGGGCGTATGGCGACGACAGCCAGTTCTGGGTGCGGCCGGGCCTCGTTTGGCTTGAACTGCTGCCCGGTGAAGGCACAGTGGTACTGCCACCGCTGCAGCACTCGGTCGTGGATCTTGAGGTAGGCATCGAGTCCCACCTGCCGATGGTGGGCAAATGCGGCCTGCGTCTCGGCCAACACCTGTGCGTCATCGACCACGCCCGCCGTGGCCCGCTGCACGATGTGGTCGTAGCGTTGCTCATCGAGCGACAGGCTGCGACGCACGCCGGGGTCGCGCACCTCACTGTCCAGACGGCTCGGGAACGGCGCCACGAAGTCCAGATACTCTTCGAGATGCACCTCGTCAAAGCCGGGAGACCACGCGGTGAGACCGGTCACCTGGCCCCTGCCGACAAACAGCACTGCCTCCGGCACCCGTCGATAGAGGAGTATGGAATCCAGGAAGGCCCTGTGAGCGAGCTGGGCTGCCCGGGTGGTCACGCGGAAGCTGAAACGCCTCGTCCCACGCGGCGTTCCTTCCCCCACAGCCAACGCAAGTCTCGCCATTTGGCGCTGCCCCCTACGGATAGCAACGCTAGCGTAAGTCCCTACGTCAGTCTACGCATGCCATGCATCTGCCAAAGCCGCTCCAGCGGCCAGATGCGGCAACGCAGCAGTTCGCAATGCCGGGATTTGCTTGCGATCGCTGCCGACGAGTCTAGTCTGTCAGGATCGGAGCAAATCAGTTCCGCCACGCAAGCAGGGAGTGGAAGCGTGCCGCACAAGTTCAAGATCGCCAAGGCCAAGGGCGGACAGTTCGTGGCCAAGTTCGTCTACAATGCCGAGACGATGCTCTGGTCGGAAAACTACGCGAGCAAAGCCAGTGCCGAGAACTGTGTCGCTTCTTTGAAGAAGAATGCGCCGGGTGCGGTAGTAGTCGACCTCACGAAGGAAGAAACCGGCAAGGGGTATCGCTTCGAGATCGCCGCCTCCAAGGATGGTCAGACGTTCGTCCGCTTCGTTGCGGCCAATGGCGAGCCGATGGTGCGGTCCGAGACCTACCGGTCCAAGGCCAGCGCGCGGAACTGTATCGAATCGCTGAAGAAGCGCGCCGCCGAAGCAGCGGTCGAAACAGAGGACTGACCGCCGGGCGAGGTTCCGTCTTCACCACATGCCGTTCCACGACAATGTGCTCAACGCCGACGGCGCGCTGATCGTCGGCGCTGGTCTTGCGGGTTTGTTCTGTGCCCTGAAGCTGGCACCGCGACCGGTCACGGTACTTTCGCCCAAGCCACTCGGCTTCGGGGCGTCGTCGGCATGGGCACAGGGGGGCGTAGCGGCCGCCGTTGGTCCGGGCGACAGCGCCCACGCACATGCCGTGGACACTGCAATCGCCGGTGCGGGCCTGGTCGACGAGTCGACAGCCGAATCGGTTACTGCCGAGGCCGCGGCACGCATTGAGGACCTTGCCCGCTGGGGAACCCCCTTCGACCGGGACGACACGGGCCACTTCGTGCTGAGTCGCGAGGCGGCGCATTCACGGAACCGCGTGGTCAGGGTCGAAGGCGACCGCGCCGGTCATGCCATCATGCAGGCGATGATCGCCAGGGTGCGCCTCACCCCCTCGATTCGTGTGGTCGAAGGGCTGACTGTCATTGATCTGGCCCGCGCGGACGGCCGAGTCATCGGTGTCTATGCGCGCAAGCTCGGCGATCGTTACGGTGAACCCATCCTCGTACGTGCCCGTGCAACCGTGCTGGCCGCCGGCGGGCTGGGTGGCCTCTATGCGGTAACAACCAACCCCCCGGGTGTGCGTGGCCACGCCATGGGCATGGCCGCGCGGGCCGGCGCCGTGATCGGCGATCCCGAGTTCGTGCAGTTCCATCCCACAGCGATAGCCACGGGAGCCGACCCCGCTCCGCTCGCCACCGAGGCCTTGCGGGGCGAGGGCGCCATCCTGATCAACGACTTGGGTGAGCGCTTCATGCTGGCCGTACACTCGGATGCCGAATTGGCGCCGCGCGACGTGGTGGCGCGCGCGGCTTTTCGGCAGATCAAGTCTGGACACCGAGTGTTTCTCGATACGCGTGCGACGATCGGGGCGCGAATTCTATCGGAGTTCCCGACTGTGGCGGCGTACTGCGCCGCCGCCGGCATCGATCCGGTCCGGGAGCCGATCCCGCTGACGCCGGCAGCCCATTTCCACATGGGCGGGGTCAAGGTCGACGAGACCGGGCGATCGTCCCTCGCCGGGCTCTGGGCCTGCGGCGAGTCTTCGTGCACCGGCCTACACGGCGCCAACCGCCTTGCGTCGAACTCACTTCTCGAGGCAATCGTCTATGGTGCGCGCATCGCGACCGACATCTCCGGGCTCGAACCGGTCCGCGATCCGCTCAGGCCCTTCGAGGGCATTTCCTGGGACCAGACCCAAGGCGAAGCCGTCGAGGAGCAACTGCGCAACCTGAAGCCCGTGCAGGACCTACGGCAGGTGATGACGGACCTCGTCGGCGTGGAGCGGAACGCGGGTGACCTCAAGGCGGCGCTGCGGACCATCCGCGAGCTCGAGAGCGACGCGCAGGGGGTTACACGGCAGTTCCTCAACATGACGAGTTCCGCAACCCTGGTTGCCGCCGGAGCCCTCCGGCGAACCGAAAGCCGCGGCGGCCATTTCCGCACCGACTTCCCGCAGCCCGATCCGACTTGGGCCCATCACACCGAGATGACGCTCGCCGAAGCCCTGGACATCCGGGCCGATGCGTGAGGCTCAGCCCTTGTCGAGTAGATAGGCTGCCACCGCGGCGCGATCCTCGGCGCTCCAGTGCGACGTGCCGTCGGCGATGACTTCACCCATCGCCGCTCCGAGCACGTCGAATCCAGGTGTGAAGCCGTCGCTCAAGACACTCGCAAGTGAGGTCTCGTCGTAGCCCTCGGCCGCCAGCGCCGCAGCGGTCAAGGCGGGTGCACGCCCGCCTGTTCCCCCCGCCGGGTTTCCCGTGAGTTCCCGACCCGGCTCGATGCCACCCAGCGCGTTGCGCGGCGAATGGCACATGACGCAGTGTCCGGCGCCGAACACCAGGTACCTGCCGCGATTCCACTCCTCCGACCGACCGGCGTCGGCGACATAGCGCTGCGGCCTGAAGAACAGGTTTTTCCAGCCCGCCAGGATCGGGCGAACGCTGAAAGGAAACCCGACCTCATGCGGCCGCGACGGAGTGGGATTCGGAGGTGTCGCCTGGAGCGCGACAAACAAGTCGACGATCTCCTGATCGCTCATCAGAGTGTAGTTCTCGTAGGGGAAGGCCGGATAGAGGTGCCCTTCCGGCCCCTCCCCGTCGCTCATCGCCCGCGAGAACTCCGCCAGCGTCCACTTGCCGATTCCCGCCTCGGGGTGGGATGTGATGTTTGGCGCAAAGAAGGTACCGAACGGTGTCGAGAGGGCCGCTCCGCCCGCCAACTCGGCGCCCCCGTTCTTGGCATCGGTATGGCAACTGATGCAGTCGCCCAGCCGGATCAGGTAGGCGCCGCGCGTGGCATCGCCGACCAGCGTCAAGTCACGAGCCGGCCCATTGACCGGCCTGAGGAAGTAGATCCCAGCCCCCGCCGTTACCACCACCACCGCTGCCAACAGCCACAACCAGACCCGCATCGAACATCTCCTGCCGCAGGCGCCACTACGAGCAGACCGCGGCATGGAGGGCAACTGAAGAGCCCGTGAGCGATCGGCTCACTCCGCCAGCGCAGCGTCGACGTCGGCGCGAGACGGCGGATGGCATCCCACTGATCGACAGTTGAGGCCGGCAACGACCGCTCCGAACTGCAGCACCGCGTCGAGCCGGACCGCATCGAGCCGACCGAGCCGACCGGGAACGAGGTCTCCGGTTTCCGCCAGGAAGGTGAGCACTCCCGCCATCAGGCTGTCGCCGGCGCCCACCGTGTCGCCGAACGGCACGGCAGGATAGACCGGCCGGTTGGCGCGCCCCTCACGACTGAAGGCGCGGCTGCCCTGTTCCCCATAGGTCACGATGACCAGTTCGCAGTTCGGCCGACCTAGGAGATCGGCTACGTACCGGTCAACGATGGCCTCCTGTTCCGAAGCAGGCAGCTCCTTGATGGCCCTGCCCTTATCGAGAGCCATCAGGTCTTCAATCGACACCTTGACGAGGTGAACGATATCGAGAAACGCGTCGAGGCGTGCCTTGTATGCAGAAAAATCGGCAACCAGCGAGGGGCGCACGTTGGGATCCATCGACAACGTCGCGCCACGCCGCTCCGCCTCGCGGGCCACCTCCAGCCACACCTCCGCATCCCGTGCCTCGATCGGGCAAAAGCCACCGATCTGGAACACCTCCATCCGGTCGGGGAGTGCTGCGATCAACCCATCCAAGGTGAATGCTCTGTCGGCACTTCGATAGAAGCCGTACTGAGCGCTCTTTCGGGCATCGAAGGTAACGACGGCAAGCGTGGTGTAGGCAGTGACGCGCTCGCCGAGCAGCGTCTGTACTCCGGCCTCGGCAAGCGGTCCCAGCAGGTAGGTCCCCAGTCCGTCGGCGCTGATCGGACAGAGAAAGCCCGTCTTGTTGCCGAGCTTGGCGAGCGCGAGGGCGCAGTTGTAGGGCGAGCCTCCGGGGTGGGCCACCAGCCGGATTACCCCATCGGCACCGACCGGATCGGAGATCAGATCAATGAGGCTCTCACCGCCAACCACGAACATGAAACAGCCTCCGCACCCTTCGCCGCATCGTTACAATGCCCGCTATGCCCGCTTCAAGCGGCAGGGCACCGCCAGCTTCAAACTCCAGACGAAAACTCGGCGAACCCGCAGTTGCGCAAGCCGCGAATGCTGACATATTGCGCCCGCGCTGGCGTCGGTCGGTGCGTGAGGGAGAACGGACATGACTGCATCCGCATCGCTGCGTTGGGGAATCATCGGCCCGGGGGCCATCGCCAAGGACTTCCGCCGCGGCGTCCTCGACTCGCGGCTGGGCAGGCTCGAGGCCATCGCCACGCGCGATCCGGCCAGGGCGAGCCTGTCCGTGGACTTTCCGGAAGCGCGGATTCTGAACGGATATGAAGCGATTCTGAACGATCCGGACGTCGATGCGATCTATATCGCCACGCCCCATCCGGGACATGCCGAGTGGGCGATCAAGGCGGCGGAGGCGGGCAAGCACGTGCTCGTCGAAAAGCCCTTCGCGCTCTCCGCTTTCGAGGCCGACGCGGTATTCCACGCACATCGCAGGGCGGGCACCTTCGCCGGCGAGGCCTTCATGTACCGGCTTCACCCCGTCACGTTGAAGCTGCGCGAATTGATCGGCGCCGGCACTATCGGCGAGGTACGGGCGATCAAGTCGAGCTTCGGCTTCCAGATGCCACGCGTCATCCCCGAGCACCGGCTGTTCGCCTCGGACCTGGCCGGCGGCGGCATCCTCGACGTCGGTGGCTATCCGGTTTCGATGTCGCGTTTCGTCGCCGGGGCGGCGAGCGGCAAGCCATTCCTCGATCCGGTCAAGGTCTCCGGCATGGCCAGCCTCAATGCCGAGGGCACGGACAACTGGGCTGCTGCCGTGCTTCAGTTCGACAACGGCATTCTCGCCGAGGTCAGCTGCTCGATCCTGCTCAACCAGGACAATGTGCTGCGCATCCTCGGCACGCTCGGCCGCATCGAGGTGCCGAACTTCTGGTTCGCCAATGGTGACCGATCCGGCGGCGACGGCCGAATCGACGTCATTCTCAACGACGGTACGCGCCAGACGGTGACCACCGGAAAGCAGCGGCATCTCTATTCGTTCGAGGCAGATGCCGCGGCAGAAGCCATTTTCGCCGGGCGGCAGGAATTCGATGCGCCCGGCATGAGCTGGGCCGACAGCCTGGGCAATGCAAGGGTGCTCGACAAGTGGCGCGCGGATGCCGGGATCGAGTTCTCGGTCGAGAAGCCGGTCCGCCGGATACACACCCTGTCCGGACGTCCACTGGCCCGCGGCGGCACCGTCATTCCGCGGCGAGCCATCCCGGGTATCGGCAAACCCGCCTCGGTCGCGGCGATGGGGTTCGAGGACTTCAGAACCTTTGCATCTGGCGCAATCATGCTCGACGCCTTCTTCGAGAAGGGCGGCAACGTCTTCGACACCGCCTTCATCTATGGCGGCGGCTATACCGAGAAGCTGTTCGGCGACTGGCACACCAGCCGCGGTACGCGCGAGGAAACCGTGCTGGTCGGCAAGGGCGCCCACTCCCCGCTGTGCTATCCCGACGTCATCGGCAAGCAGCTCACCCAGTCGCTCGACCGGCTCCGGACCGACTATGTCGACATCTACTTCATGCATCGCGACAACCCGGACGTGCCGGTAGGGGAGTTCGTCGACGCCATGGATGCCGAGGTCCGGAAGGGCCGCATCCGCGGCGTCTTCGGCGGGTCGAACTGGAGTCGTGCCCGCATGGACGAGGCCATCGCCTATGCCAGGCGGACCGGCAAGCAGGCGCCCGGCGCACTGAGCAACAACTTCGCCCTCGCAGAGATGATCAATGCCATCTGGGCCGGCTGTATCGCTGCCTCCGACGACGACTACAAGGCGTGGCTGACCGCCAACCAGTTCCCCAACTTCTCCTGGTCGAGCCAGGCGCGGGGCTTCTTCACCGATCGGGCGGGGCGCAACAAGACCGACAACGCCGAACTGGTCAATACCTGGTACTCGGACAAGAACTTCGGCCGCCGCGACCGAGCGATCGAACTGGCCCGACAGCTGGGCAAGAGCCCTATCCATATCGCTCTTGCCTACGTTTTGGCGCAGCCCTTCCCCTCGATCCCCCTGATCGGGCCCCGCACCCTCGCCGAGCTCGACGACTCTTGCGAGGCTTTCGCCATAGCGTTGACCCCCGAGCAGGTTGCCTGGCTGGAGGGCTGATCCGGACGAAATCGCCGCACGTCCCGAACGTCACCTCCGCACGGTTGACGCAAGCGGCAACCCGTGCTGCCTTGCGCGGAGGTCCGGAACCGCCGCAGAGCGCGTCCGGCATCGGCAAACGCGAAGGGAGGGGCGGGCGTGGGGCTCCTGGTTGGTTACATCCGCCTTGTCGCCGGCATCAACCGCTGGGTAGGGCTGGTGCTTGCCTGGCTGTCGCTGGCCGTGGTGCTGGTCTGCTTTACCGTGGTCGTGCAGCGATATCTGTTTCACACCACGCAACTGTGGATGCAGGACCTGTATGTCTGGCTTTCAGGCGCGATGTTCACCGGCGTAGCGGGATTTGCACTGCTGCAGGATGCCCATGTCCGCGTCGACATCTTCTACCGACCGTGGTCACTGAGACGAAAGGCCGTCGCCGATCTGGTGGGCGTGGTGCTCTTCCTGATCCCCTTCGTGTCCGTGGTGGCGATCTACGCTACCCCGTTCGTCGCCCGGTCCTGGCGCCTCTATGAGGGCTCCGCCAATGTCGGTGGCATGCCGGGACTGTTCATTCTCAAGAGCTTCATACTGCTGTTCTGTCTTCTGGTCGGGCTGCAGGGCATAGCCTGGGCCCTGCGTTCGATCCTGGTGCTTGCCGGCAAGCAGGATCTGCTGCCCCACCGCCTGCGCTATTCCGAGCACGCACCATGACCCAGCAGTTGCTCGGCGAGATCCTCGCCGGAACGATGTTCGTCGGCATCATCGGGGTGCTGCTTCTGGGGTTCCCGGTCGCCTTCTCGCTTGCCGGCACCGCGCTGCTGTTCGGCACCCTCGGGATGTATCTTGGAGTCTTCGACCCATCGAACTTCGGCTCCCTCGCCAATCGCTACATCGGTACCATGACCAACGAGGTGCTGGTGGCGGTGCCGCTCTTCATCTTCATGGGAGTGATGCTCGAGCGCACCGGCATTGCCGAGAGACTGTTGACGACCATGGGCAAGCTGTTCGGCAACCTCAGGGGCGGCCTGGGCATTTCGGTGATCCTCGTCGGTGCGTTGCTGGCCGCCTCGACCGGGGTCGTCGGCGCAACCGTGGTCACCATGGGGCTGATCTCATTGCCCGCCATGCTGCGCGCCGGTTATGATCCGAAGCTCGCGTCCGGCGTCATCTGTGCGTCCGGCACGCTCGGCCAGATCATCCCGCCCTCCACGGTGCTGATCTTCATGGGCGACATGCTGAGCGGCATCAACGCTCAGGTGCAGATGGAGAAGGGCAACTTCGCGCCCGAACCCGTCTCGGTCGGCGCGCTCTTTGCCGGCGCCTTCATCCCCGGCCTGGTCCTCGTCGCGCTCTACATCGGCTGGATGATCTTCAAGGCGATCACCGACCCCAGGTCGTGTCCGGCAACGCCCGTCCCCGAGAGCGAGAAGCGGCATCTGCTGTCGGAGATACTGTCTGCGCTGGTACCGGCCCTGGCCCTTATCATCGCCGTGCTGGGCTCGATTCTCGCCGGCATTGCCACCCCGACCGAGGCAGCCTCCGTCGGCTCGGTCGGTGCCATGCTGCTCGCCATGGCGAAACGCCAGTTCAGCCTTCGCATCCTCAAGGAGACGGTGATCTCCACCGCGACGATCAGTTCGATGGTGTTCATCATCCTGTTCGGCGCGGCGGTGTTCTCCATTGTCTTCCGCCTGATGGGCGGCGACAACCTTGTCCACGAGTTCCTCACCAGCATGCCGGGCGGCGCCATCGGCGCCACCATCCTCGTCATGCTGATCATGTTCGTGCTCGGCTTCATCCTCGACACGTTCGAGATCATCTTCATCGTCATCCCGATCACCGCGCCCATCCTGCTGCGGCTAGGCGTCGACCCCGTGTGGCTGGGCGTCGCGGTTGGCGTGAACCTGCAGACGAGTTTTCTCACACCGCCCTTCGGCTTCTCGCTCTTCTACCTCAGAGGGGTCGCCCCGCCGCAGGTGACGACGAGCATGATCTACCGCGGCGTCATCCCCTTCGTGCTGCTGCAGGCGCTCGCTATCGCAGTGCTGTTCTCCTGGCCCGATCTCGCCACCTGGTTGCCACGGCTGCTCTATCACTAGGCCAACCTGCGGGCGAACAGCCGAAACAGCAGCACGACCGCGGCCAGATGGGTCCCCACTGCCAGCGCCACGGTCAGAGGAAAAGGCAGGGACGGCCCGCTCGACAGGCCCAGCAGTTCGCCGATCCAGAAGCTCGGGACGATGCCCGCGACCAGGCGCCATGGCGTCGCCAGAATGGCGAGCAGCGGCACGGCGCCGGCAAGATTGCTGAGCTTGGTGACGGCGAGCCCCTCCACCTTGTTGCGGGCTACGGCGGGTAGCACCACCGCAGCCAATACGGCCTCACAGGCGACCAGCGCGACCAGCAGCGCCTGCTGGAACCACCCCGCCCGCGGCAGCAACAGCAACGTGGCCATGGCCGTGACAGCCCCCGTGACCAGCGCCGTGGCGGCAACGCGGTAACCGAGGTAGCCGACCTTTCCGACCGGCGTCACCGCCAGGGCCGCGATCAGTCCCTCGTCGCGATCCTCGAGAAGCAGGAACCCGGTGACCCAGCCGATCAGCATTGCCGGGATCATCAGGGCCAGGGGGACGACGAAGCGCGAAAACTCGGCAATACCGAAGCTCGACACGGCAGCTGCGTCGAGCTGCCCGCGGAACAGAGCCAGGGCCACCGAAGGCACGAGGCTGAGCCCGACAGCGAAAAGCAGCATCGGATCGCGCGCGATGTTCATCGCGTCGGCGGCGAGCAGCCGGCCAAGCCGGCGGGGCCGAAGGACAATCGCAACGCCCATCACTTGCCGAACTCCCTTTTCAGTTCCCTTCCGGCAAGCCACAGGGCGGCCGCCGCCGCAACGGCGGCGACGGCGAGCATCGCCAGAATGCGCAACGGATCGGTGGTCACGGCACCGGTCGCGACCAACATGAGGCGGAACTGGCTGGCCGCCGGGACGAGTATCAGCCACTCCGGCATCGGCTCGAGCAGAGCAAGAAAGCCCGGCGCAATGAGCGGCGCCAGAAAGCCGGTAGAACCGACCAGGTAGCCACTGACCGTACGGAACCTCAGCGCAATCGGAACGCCGATGCCGACATACTGCAAGGAGGTCAGGATCACGGCGAGAAGGAGCAGCGTCGGCGCGGCCGGCCGATGCAGAAACAGCGTCAGCACCACCGAGGCGACAAACGCCATGCCTGTCAGAGTGATCACCTTGGCAGTCAGGTAGTCGCGCCCGGCCACCGGAGCCGCGGCCAGCGCCCTGCGCACGCCTTCGTTGCGTTCCAGCATCATCAGAGCGCCCAGAAAGAAGAAGCCCAGCGCCGAGGGGTCCGTGAAGATGATGGCCGCCGTTCCCCAGGCAGGCAGCAGCGGCGCCAGCCCAAGCAGCAGCGCAACATAGATCGTCACGACGATCGCGTAGGCGGCGTAGAGGCCGTAGCGGTACTGCAGGCGCGCCTCGTTGTGCAACAGCGCCCAGGCCCGCGCGCTCACGTCCGCTCTCCGTCCATGGCGCGGATGAACACATCGTCGAGGGTGGCATCCTGCGAGTGCAGCGAAACCACGCGTCCCGAGCGCAGCAGATCGAGGAAGGCCTGGTCGTTGCCGATCCCGTCCATTGCGAAGCTGAGCTTGTCGACCCGGCCGTCACTGCCACTGACGCCTACCTCCAGGCGGTGCTCGCCGAAATGCAGCTTGAGCTCCTCGGGCGTGCCGGTCACCGGTATCCGACCGTCTGCAAGAAACCCGACACGGTCGCATACCTCTTCCGCCTCCGCCATGTTGTGCGTGGTCATGAACACTGTCTTGCCGGCGCTTCTCAGCCCGCGGATCAGGTCGCGCGTTGTCCGCGATCGGGCAGGATCCTGCCCGGTCGTGGGCTCGTCGAGAAACACCAGGTCGGGGTCATGCAGCAGGGCACGCGCCAGGTTCAGCCGCATCTTCATGCCTTTGGAGAACTGCTCCACCCGCTGGTCGGCCGCATCGGCGAGGTCGACCAGTGTCAGCGCATCGAGCGGGTCGCGGGTCTTGCGCTCATAGAGCGCCGCGAACAAGGCCAGGTTCTCCCGCGCCGTCAGTCGCAGGTAGACGCTCGGAAGCTCAAAGCTCACCCCAATTCGTTCATAGAGCGCACGACCGAGCCGATCTACCGGCACTCCGAACAGCTCCGCCCGTCCGCCATGACCACGCAATAAGCCCATGTGGATACGCTGGGTGGTGGACTTGCCGGCGCCGGATGGGCCGAGCAGGCCATAGACCTCGCCCGGGGCCACGGCAAAGCTGAGCCCGCGCAGCGTATCGGCCCCGGCATGCGGGTAACGAAAGGTCAGGTCCTCAACAACGATCATGGCCGTCCTCCCTCCAGCCGGGCAACGAAGAGGTCGCGCAGCAGCCTGGTTGTGGATGCGTAGAGTTCCGGCGCCATCAGGTGACCCTGGGTCGCGAGCGTCAGCGTCAGGGTCATGAGGCCGAGCAGATCGTCCGGATCGACTGCCGTCGTACCGGGACAGACCGGCCACAGCCGGGCCGCCTCGACGGCGAAAGCCCGATCGTCGGCGAAGCCGGCGGCAACCTGCGTGGGGCCGAGCTTGCGGAGCAGGTACGCCAATTCTCCGCTCCTGAGAACGATGTTGAGGACCGGATCGCCCTCGATCTTGGCCAGCACGAGGTCGAAGAACCGGGCCGCAACCCGACCAGGTTCGGCAGCCGCGATGAATGCGAACATGTCGCGCCGGTGCAGGGCTTCCCGCTCGGCGGCAATCGCCATGAACAGCGCCTCCTTCGAAGGGTGGAAGGCGTAGAAGGAGCCCTTGGCTATGCCGATGTCGCGGCAGATATCCTCGATCCGGGCGGCTCGCACGCCATGGCGCTCGAAATGTCGCAGACCGACCTTGGCAAGAGCAGCACTGATCGCCGCCCTCTCGATGGCATCAAAAGCCTTAGGCATACGTGCAGTCGCGTCCCCGTGCGCCAACGCCCCGAAATGACGCGTAGCCTACCTCGCGACAGTCGCGATAGCAATGACCGAACAGGTCTTTCAGTCATTGATGGGGACTTCGAGCGAGCGCCGTCTGCGGCGAGTGCTCCCGGCACGATGGCCCGGGGCCAAAAGAAAGGGCCCGGGGTGGTGCCCCGGGCCCTCCTGCGATCGTTGCCGGTGGGTCAACTGAACTTGAAGTACTTTTCACGGGCCATGAGGAACGGCATGTCGGTGCCCTCGGTGCGCGTGCGCAACAGGTTGAAGGCGGACACGTAGCTCTCCGCCACCTTCTTGGTCAGCGCGTCGCCGTTGGAGCGGATATCCGCGATCACCTCGGACGCGGCCTTGGCGCCGGCCTCGAGAATCGCATCGGGGAAGCGACGCACCTGGACGCCGTGCTCGCTGACCAGCGTCGCCAGCGCGCGCGGATCGTTGGCGTACATCTCGGAAGCCACGTCGTCGTAGGCGGCCTGAGCGCAGGACCTGACGACTTCCTGCAGGTCAGCCGGCAGCGCCTGGTACTTGGCCTTGTTGACCACCAGTTCGGTGGCAAGACCGGGCTCGACGAAACTCGGGAAGTAGTAGTTCTTGGCGATCTGATAGAACCCGAGCGCCAGGTCGTTGTAGGGACCGACAAACTCGGCTGCGTCCAGCGTACCGGACTGCAGCGCCGCGAAGATTTCCCCGGCGGCCATGTTGGTCACGGCCGCGCCGAGCTTGGCCCAGGTCTGGCCACCCAGCCCAGGCGTGCGGAAACGAAGCCCCTGCACGTCGGCGACACCGGTCAGCTCGTTCTTGAACCAGCCGCCCGCCTGCGTGCCCGTGTCACCGGACAGGAAGCCCTGCACGCCGAATTGATCGTAGATCTCGTCCCAGATCTCCTGTCCGCCGAGAAACCTCACCCAGGCCGTCAGCTCGCGCGAGGTCATGCCGTAGGGCACGCCGGTAAAGAAGCTCAGGCCCTGGCTCTTGTTCTGCCAGTAGTAGGCCGCGCCGTGGCTCATCTCGGCGGAGCCATCGATGACCGCATCGAGCGACTGCAGCGGCGGCACCATCTCGCCGGCAGCGAACACCTGCACCGTCAGGCGACCGCCGGACGCCGCCGTGATGCGGTCGGCGAGCCGTTGTGCGCCGACGCCGAGCCCGGGGAAGTTCTTGGGCCAGGTGGTCACCATGCGCCATGTGATATTGCCCTGGGCGATGGCCGGAGCCGCAAGGCTCGTCGCCACGGCTCCCGCGGTCACTGCCGTCGCGGATTTGAAAAAGTCGCGTCTCTTCATGCATTCCTCCCGGAAGATAACAACGCCGTACGGGACTCTAGCCCGAAATCGCGGTCGCCCGTCGGCAGCAAACCTGCCTCGCCCGTTACCCGGACCCCATGCGGATGACCGCATGCAGGTGATCAGGAGTTGGGCGCGGTGTCCACCGAGTTCGGCGCACTGGCTCGCGTCCTGAGAAAAAGTCGCAGGGGGGCGGAATAAACGCCGACACGCGGTGTTGGTCTCAGTACGGCCGATCCGATGACGGCCGACTGTCCAAATGGAGGGACATCATGAAGTTCGCAGTACTCGCGGCCGCCGCCGCCCTCAGCCTGTTCGCCGGCGCCGCCATGGCCGACAGCTATGTCGGTGGCGCCGTCATGACCATGGAGATCGGGGGCAAGGAAGTGCTCACCGGTCCGAACGGCATGACGCTGTACACCTTCGACAAGGACGCTCCGGGCGTCTCCAACTGCTACGACAAGTGCGCCGAGAACTGGCCGCCGGCCTTTGTCGACGAGGGCGCCGCGGCCGAAGGCGACTTCACCATCGTCGAGCGCACCGACGGCACCAAGATCTGGGCCTACAAGGGCTGGCCGCTCTACTACTGGGTGAAGGACGAAAAGCCCGGCGACACCACCGGCGACATGGTGGGCGGGGTCTGGCACACTGCCTACGAATAAGCCTCAGCCCGGTTGCCCCGGCGCGCGCCGCGCGTCGGGGTGACCCGAAGGATCCGGCCAGTGGACTTTCTCGACGAGATCGAAGCGAGCGTTCCGGCGCTGCGGCGCTATGCGCGGGCGCTGACGCGCAACGCCGACCGCGCCGACGATCTGGTGCAGGACTGCCTCGAGCGCGCCATCAGCCGACGCGGGCTGTTCGCGCCGACCGGCTCGCTCGAGGCCTGGTTGTTCCGCATTCTCGTCAACCTGTGGCGCAACATGACCAGAAGCGAAAGGCGTCGTGGCGAGCATGTGACCCTTGATGACCTGACGACGGAGCCGTCGGTGGCGCCGGCACAGCCGGGTCGCATCGCATTGGCCGAGATGTCGCGGGCGATCGACCGGCTGCCGCTCGAGCAGCGCGAGGTCCTGTTGCTCGTCGTGCTCGAGGGCAAGAGCTACGAGGAGGTCGCCCACGTCCTCTCGATCCCCATGGGGACTGTGATGTCCCGGCTCGGCCGCGCCCGCAGTGCGTTGCGCAGCTTGACCGGCGGCGGCGACGAACCCAGATTGAGATCGGTCAAATGAGCATCCCCCTCACCGATACCGATTTCCATGCGTTCGTCGATGGCCTGCTGCCGCCTGAGCGGGCCGCGGAGGTCGAGGCCTTCCTTGTCCGGCATCCCGACAAGGCGGCGGAAATCGCCAACTGGCAGCGCCAGAACGAGGCCCTCAAGGCCTTGTTCGTCCCCCTGGCGGGCCAGGCTATACCGGATCGCCTGCGACCGCGACGCGTTGCCGCCCAACTCCGTCTCGGCCTGCGTTGGCCACAGCTGGCGGCCGCTGCCATGGTCCTGCTCGTTCTCGGAGGCGTGATCGGCTGGGCCGGGCGCGACCTGGCGCGCCCGCCCGAGCGCGACCTTCTCATCGCCGACGCCGTCTCCGCGCACGCACTCTACGTCAAGGAAAACCGTCACGCCGTCGAGGTTGCGGCGACCGATCGCGACCACCTGGTCACCTGGCTGTCCAACCGCATCGATCGTCCGGTCACCCCGCCGGACCTCTCCGCCGAGGGGTTCAGCCTGGTCGGCGGCCGCCTGCTGCCGGGCTACGAGCAGACCGGGGCCGGCCCCGCGGCCCTGCTGATGTACGAGAACGCCGCCGCCGAACGCGTCACTGTCTACATTACCGCAGCCTCTGCCGGCGAAGCGCCCGCCACCCGCTTCGTCACCCTCGCCAACCTCGACGCCTTCTACTGGTCGGACGACAGGATCACCTGCACCGTGGTCGGAGCCCTGCCCCAGCCCCGCATGCAGACAGTGGCCACCAAGATCTACCAGCAACTCACCTGGCGACCCGACCCGAACTATCAGCGCGGCACGTGAGGCGAGCGACCTTCGCCGCATTGACCGCTGACATGTCAGTTGACTAGAAAGCGCCCATCAATCCCCCGAGGCGCAAGATGCCCAATCTCGAGAAGTGCCTGACCATCGAGGACCTGATGAAGCTCGCGCGTCGTCGCGTGCCGAAGATGTTCTTCGACTACGCCGATTCCGGCGCCTATACCGAGGGCACCTATCGCGAGAATAGCTCCGACTTCCAACGGATCAAGCTCAGGCAGCGCGTCGCGGTCAACCTCGAGAACCGCAACCTCGCGACCACCATGCTCGGCCAGCCCGTCGCCATGCCTGTCGCCATCGCCCCGGTGGGCTCGACGGGGCTGCAGAGCCCGAACGGAGAGATCAAGGCCGCCCGCGCGGCGGAGGCCTTCGGAATTCCGTTCACGCTGTCGACGATGAGCATCAACTCCATCGAGCAGGTCGCCGAGGGAACGACCAAGCCCTTCTGGTTCCAGCTCTACGTGATGCGGGACCGTGACTTCATCAACCGCCTGATCGATCGCGCCAAGGCGGCCCGCTGCTCCGCCCTGGTCCTGACCATGGACCTCCAGATTCTCGGCCAGCGCCACAAGGACGTTCGCAATGGGCTGCGCGCTCCGCCGCCGATCACGCCGCAGTTCCTGTTCGAACTGGCAACCAAGCCGGCCTGGGCGCTGGGCATGCTGAGCGCCAAGAGCCAGACCTTCGGCAATATCCACGGCCACGTGAGCGATGCGGTCGATCTCGCCTCGCTGTCCAAGTGGACGGCGACGCAGTTCGATCTGACGCTCAACTGGAAGGACATCGGCTGGATCAAGGACCGCTTCGGTGGCCCCGTCGTGGTCAAGGGCGTCCTCGACCCCGAGGATGCCCGGCTGGCCGTGGACAACGGCGCCGACGCCATCATCGTTTCCAACCATGGCGGGCGCCAGCTCGATGGCGCCCCGTCATCGATCCGTGTGCTGCCCGAGGTCGTCGACGCAGTAGGACACAAGACCGAAGTGCTGATGGATTCCGGCATCCGTTCCGGCCAGGACGTGCTGAAGGCACTGGCACTCGGCGCCAAGGGCACCTTCGTCGGACGCGCCATGGCCTTCGGCCTCGGGGCGGGCGGCGAGGCCGGGGTCTCCCGGGCGCTCAGCATCATCCAAAAGGAGATGGACACCACCATGGCCCTGATGGGCGAGCGCGACGTGCGCAATATCGGCGCGCACAACATCTACTCGAACGACCTGCAGCGGCGTCAGGGCTACTGAGCCGCCTGGGGGAGCGAGGCCTCCACCCTCACAGCCTGTGCCGAGCCAGCCTAAGGGCATTGCCCACCACGCTGACCGAACTCAGCGCCATCGCCGCTGCCGCGATCATCGGTGACAGCAGCCAGCCGGTGATCGGGTAGAGCACACCGGCGGCGACCGGCACTCCGAGGGCATTGTACCCGAAGGCAAAGGCCAGGTTCTGCACGATGTTGCCGAGCGCCGCCTTCGACAGGCGGCGGGCCTTGAGAATGCCCGAGAGGTCGCCCTTCAGCAGCGTGATCCCGGCTGATTCGATGGCGACATCGGCGCCGGTGCCCATGGCGATGCCGACATCGGCGCCCGCCAGCGCCGGTGCATCGTTGATGCCGTCGCCAGCGAAGACCACGACCTTGCCGGCTTTTCGCAGATCAGCAATCAGCGCATGCTTGCCCTCGGGCGATAGCCCGGCATGAACGCGCGAGAGCCCGACCTCCCGCGCCACCGCCTCAGCCGTTCCGGCAGCGTCGCCGGTCGCCATGATCACCTCGATGCCATCGGCCTGCAGCGCAGCGACGGCATCGCGGGCGCCGACCTTGACCGGGTCGGACACGGTGACGACCCCGAGCGGCGCGCCATCGAAGGCGACGAGGATAGCGGTGCGCCCGGTGCGCGCCTGCTCGGCGACCAGTGCTTCCAGCTTTCCCTCGACGGCGATGCCGGCTTGCCTGAGAAACGCCAGATTGCCGGCAAGCGCCTCCTTGCCCTCGATCCGGCCGCTGACGCCGCGACCGGTGACGGAGGCAAATCCCGTCATGTCGTAACGTCTTGCGCCCCGTTCCTCGGCGCCCCTGACGATGGCGGTCGCGATCGGATGCTCGGACGGGCGTTCCAGCGCCGCCGCAACCGCCAGCACGAAGCCCTCATCGACTCCCTTGACGGCAATGACCTGCCCCAGCGTCGGCCGTCCCTCGGTGAGGGTGCCCGTCTTGTCGACGACCAGCGTCGTGGCCCGCGACAACAACTCGAGCGCCTGCGCGTCCCTGACGAGGACACCGGCGCGCGCACCGCGACCGGTGGCGACCATCACCGACATCGGCGTGGCAAGGCCCAACGCGCAGGGGCAGGCAATGATCAGCACACTCATGGCGGCGATCATGGCGTAGGAGAACTGCGGCGACGGCCCGAACACGTACCAGGCGACGAAGGCGACGAGCGCCACCGCAACCACCAGGGGGACAAACCAGTTGGCGACGCGATCGGCGAGGCCCTGAATCGGGGCACGGCTGCGCTGCGCCTTGCCGACAAGGTCGACGATCTGGTTGAGCCGGGTCTCGGCGCCGACCCGAGTCGCCTTCATGACGAAGCTGCCGGTGCCGTTGAGAGTACCGCCGGTGACGTCGGTGCCCTCGCTCTTGTCGACGGGCAATGGCTCGCCGGTGAGCATCGACTCATCGACAAAGGACTGCCCCTCGATCACCACGCCATCCACCGGCACGGCTTCGCCCGGCCTCACCCGCAGCCAGTCGCCCGGCCGCACCTCTGCAAGCGGCACCTCGTAGTCGCGGCCCTGCCAGACCCGCCGCGCCGTCCTGGGCGCCAGGTCCAGCAGCGCCCGGATGGCCCGCCCGGTCTCTTCGCGGGCCCTGAGTTCGAGGATCTGGCCGAGGAACACCAGCGCCACGATGACCGCGGCCGCCTCGAAGTAGACGGGCGGCACCCCACCCATATGCGTCATGTCCATCGGGAAGACACCCGGAAACAGCAGCGCCACCACCGAGAAAAGATAGGCGGCACCGACCCCCAGTCCGATCAGCGTCCACATGTTGGGCGAGCGATTGACCAGCGAGGACCAGAAGCGTCGAAAGAACGGCCAGGCGGCCCACAACACTACCGGAGAGGCCAGCACGAACTCGAGCCAGCGCGCCGCCGTCTCGCCGATCAGCTCGCGCAGCGGCAGCCCGACCATCGGCGCCATGGCGAGAACCAGCACGGGGACAGCCAGTGCGAGACTGACCCAGAAGCGCCGGGTGAAATCGACGAGTTCGGGGTTGGGGCCATCGTCCAGCGAAGCCATCATCGGCTCGAGCGCCATGCCGCAGAGCGGGCAGTCGCCCGGACCGTCCTTGACGATTTCGGGGTGCATGGGACAGGTCCACTGGCCGACGGCCGCCGGCGTCGCGGCGGTCGGGCCGGCCTGCGAGTGGTGCCGATGGGGGTGCGCGTGGGCACCCGTTGCCGATGCGACGGACCTGGCGCCCGGCAATGGCAGTTCGAACGGCGTCTGGTTCAGGTACTTCTGCGGTTCGGCCTCGAAGCTCTTCTGGCACCCCTCGCAGCAGAAATAGTAGCGCGTTCCCTCATGCTTGAGCATGTGCTTGGCCGTCGTGCGGTCGATTTGCATGCCGCAGACCGGGTCGGTGGCAAAAAGGTACTTCGCCGGCTCGGCCTCGAACTTCGTCCGGCAGCCGGCGCAGCAGAAACCGATCTCCCGGCCCTCGTGCGTGACACGGTGCGGGGTCTTGGCCAGGTCGACGGTCATGCCGCAGACCGGGTCGCGAGTGACTGCGCCAGCGACAGTCTGGCTCTGGTGCTGTGAGTGATCCATGGCAGGCTCCTGTTGGCCCGGCTCCTATCCGATTGCGGCCTGTTCTGCACCTTCCCATGATGGTAAGGTCAAGCCCTAGGAGAGGGACTTGACGGTGCAGATTGGCGAGGCGGCACGGCTGACCGGAGTATCGGCCAAGATGATCCGGCACTATGAGGCGATCGGTCTCATCCCCGGTGCCGATCGGCGCGAAAGCAACTATCGCGACTACGGACACCACGACGTGCACCGCCTCGGCTTCATCCGCCGGGCCCGCGATCTCGGCTTCTCGATCGAGGAGATCCGCGACCTGCTGCGCCTGTGGGGCGACACGCAGCGCTCGAGCGCCGATGTCAAGTCGCTCACGCTGAACCACATCGCCGACCTCGACCGCCGCATCGCTCTGCTCATGGAAATGCGCACCACCCTTGCCGGGCTCGCCGACGCCTGCGATGGCAGCGATCGTCCGGATTGCCCGATCATCGCCGGGCTCGAGGGCAGCCACGCTCACCAGAGCGGCCGGGCGCAGTGATCGCCTATCGCCTCGATCCTTTCCCCACCGACGCGGACCTGGCCACGATCTGGGCCTCGTCCTGCGGGCAGCCATGGACCGGCGAACTGGGGCGGATCCTGCCACGCAGCCTGGTGCATGCCTGCGCCTATGACGGCGAGCGGCTCGTGGGCTATGTCAATGTCGCCTGGGACGGCGGCGGCCATGCCTTCCTGCTCGATCCGACGGTGGACGTGAACTACCAGCGGTGCGGCATCGGTCGCGAACTGGTCCGCCGTGTCACCGATGCGGCTCGCGAGCGCGGTGCCGAGTGGCTGCACGTCGACTACGAACCGCAACTCGCGGCCTTCTACACCGCCTGTGGCTTTCGCCCGACCAATGCGGGACTGATCGATCTCAGACGCTGAGGCAGAGGTACTTGATGTCGAGATAGTCCTCGATGCCGTACTTCGATCCCTCGCGGCCGTGCCCGGACTGCTTCACCCCGCCGAACGGCGCCACCTCGGTCGAGATCAGACCGGTATTGATGCCCACCATGCCATAGTCGAGCGCCTCGGCCACCTTGAACACCCGGCTCAAGTCGCGGGCGTAGAAATAGGAGGCGAGGCCGAACTCGGTGGCGTTGGCGAGCCGGATGACGTCGTCGACCGTCTCGAAGCGGAACAGCGGTGCCAGCGGCCCGAACGTCTCCTCGCGCGCCAGCAGCATGTCGGCGCTGGCGTTGACCACCACCGTCGGCTCGAAGAACAGCCCGCCGAGGGGCTTGCCGCCGGCAACCACCTTGCCGCCCTTGTCCAGCGCATCGAACAGGTGCTTCTCGACCTTCTGGATAGCCTTGCCGTCGATCAGCGGCCCGGTGGTGATGCCGGACGCGAAGCCGTCGCCGACCTTGAGCTTGCCGACCGCCGCGACCAGCTTTTCGGCGAAGGCATCGTAGACGCCGGCCTGGACGTAGATGCGGTTGGCGCACACGCAGGTCTGGCCGTTATTGCGATACTTCGACACCATCGCCCCCTCGACCGCGGCATCGAGATCGGCGTCGTCGAAGACGATGAAGGGCGCATTGCCGCCCAGTTCGAGGCTGAGCCGCTTGATCTGGTCTGCCCCCTGCCGCATCAGGATGCGGCCGACCTCGGTCGAACCGGTGAAGCTGAGCTTGCGCACCGTCTCGTTGGCGCAGAACTCCTTGCCGATCGCCGAGGACTGCGTCGAGGGCAGCAGGTTGAACAGCCCCGCCGGCAACCCCGCCCGCTCGCCCAGCACCGCGAGCGCAATGGCCGACAGCGGTGTCTCCGCCGCCGGCTTCGACACCACCGCACAACCGGCGGCCAGCGCCGGCGCCATCTTGCGGGCCAGCATGGCGTTGGGGAAGTTCCACGGCGTGATCGTCGCCACCACCCCCACCGGCTGCTTGATGACGATGATGCGCTTGTCGGGCTGGTGGCCGGGAATGGTGTCACCGTAGACGCGCTTGGCCTCCTCGCCGAACCATTCGACATAGGAGGCACCGTAGAGCACCTCGCCGCGCGCCTCGGCGACGGGCTTGCCCTGTTCGGCCGTCATGATGGCGGCGAGGTCGTCGGCATTGGCGACCATCAGGTCATGGAGCCGGCGCAGGATCCCGGCCCGTTCCTTGCCGGTCCGCCTGGCCCAGTTCTCCTGCGCCACCGCGGCGGCGGCAATGGCCTGCTTCGCCTCGGCCACGCCGCAGTCCGGCAGCCCGGCAACGATCTCCCCGTTCGCCGGATTGGTGACCTCGAACCGCCTGCCATCCGCCGCCTGCTCCTGCCAGGAGCCGTCGACATAGGCCGCTGCCCGGAGCAGGGTGGGATCCTTGAGGCGCTCGGCAAGTGCGGCAGCGATGGTCATGGTCGTTCTCTCCGGCGGTTGGCGTAGGATGCCGCATGCGGCGGTGCAAGTCGCTTGCCGCCCTGCAATTCTTGCTGTTGGATGCGGCGCATTCAAGTCGACACAAGTCGCGGGGGGAAGAGGCACGATGTCCGGCATCTACGAGCATCACGAGAAGGAATTCACCTTTCTGGTCCAGGGCAGCGCCAAGCTGGAGACGCTGTACGCCGACTGCCGCTGGGCCGAGGGCCCGTGCTGGTTCGGCGACGCCAACCAACTGGTCTGGTCGGACATCCCCAACAACCGCATGCTGCGCTGGACACCCGACGGCGGGGTGTCGGTCTATCGCCACAACTCGACCTACATCAACGGCAACACCCGCGACCGTCAGGGCCGGCTGGTCTCGTGCTCGCACGGCGCCCGCAACGTGGTCCGCACCGAACTGGACGGCTCGATCACCGTCCTGGCCGACCGCTATCGCGGCGGGCGGCTGAACGCGCCCAACGACGTTGTGGTGAAGTCGGATGGCACCATCTGGTTCACCGACCCCGGCTACGGCATCCTCTCCGACTACGAGGGCTACAAGGGGGCGTTCGAGCAGGACGGCTGCTACGTCTACTGTCTCGACCCGGCGACGGGGGAACTCCGGGTGGTGGTCGACGACTTCGTGCGCCCCAATGGCATCGCCTTCTCACCCGACGAAAAGCTGCTCTACGTCGCCGACAGCGCCTTCAGCCATGGCGCCGACCTGCCGCGGCACATCCGCGTCTTCGACGTGCGCGACGACAACACGGTGGGCAATGGCCGCGTCTTCTGCGAGACCGATACCGGGCTGCCGGACGGCTTCCGCCTCGATACCGCAGGCAACGTGTGGACCTCTGCCGGTGACGGAGTGCACTGCTTCGGCCCCTCCGGCGTGCTCTTGGGCAAGATCCTGACCCCGGACACCGTGGCCAATGTCGAGTTTGGCGGCCCGCGGCGAAACCGGCTGTTCATCTGCGCGACGCAGAGCCTGCACTCGATCTATGTCGCCGCCAACGGGGCCGGCCGCCCCTGACGGCTCAGCGGCGACGCGGCTTCGAGCGCTCCGCCGCCGCGTCGAGCCGCTGACGGACGTCGCTGCGCGCCGGCACCCCGCCCGAGCGCAGCGGCGCCGAGAACCGGTCGTATTCGGCGAACGACACGGTATTGGACCGGACATCATAGTGAACGGCCAGCGACTGGCCGGTGGTCGAACGCATGCCGGCAGCGGCCGGCGGCGCCAGGGACTGCAACGCGGGCATGGCGGGCCTCCTCGCGACGTCGGCCGGTTGGCCGCAACCACTTGTTAACCACGTGGCATGCCGGGAGCATGACGGTTGCGCGACCGATTGTGACAGTCGAAGCGATTGCCGCGACACGCGGAATCGGAACGTCGTTCGGCCGCCGGCGCAGCGGACCGCCGAATCACTCGGTCGGCAGCGCCGAAAACCCCGGTGCGACCGGTTCCGCGTGCGCCACGGAGCGGACATTGACCACGCTGGCCCCGGGCGGTCCGACGCCAAGCGCCAGCAGCATGCGGTCGACGGCCGCCGCGTCACCCGAGAGCACCGCCTCGACGGTGCCGTCCCGTCGGTTGCGCACCCACCCGTCGAGCCCGAGCCGCTCCGCCTCGCGCACGGCGAAGGCGCGAAAGCCGACGCCCTGAACGGTGCCGCGGACGATCGCGCGGACCGCTCTGGTCATCACATGGTCGCCCCGATCTGCCAGGGCACGAACTCGTTGTCGCCATAGCCGAGCAGTTCGGACTTGGTCTTCTTGCCCGATGCGACGGCGAGAACCTCCTCGAAAATCTCCTGCCCCTTGGCCTCGAGCGAGGAGCCTTCCACCACCTCGCCGCCATTGATGTCCATGTCGTCGATCATCCGGTGGTAGATGTCCGAATTGGTGGCGATCTTGATCGACGGGGTCGGCTTGCAGCCATAGGCGGAGCCGCGCCCGGTGGTGAAGGCCAGCACATTGGCGCCGCCGGCCACCTGCCCGGTCGCCGATACGGGGTCGTAGCCCGGCGTATCCATGAACACGAAGCCCTTCTCGGTCACCGGGTCGGCATAGTGATAGACCGCATTGAGCGGCGTGGTCCCGCCCTTGGCAGCGGCGCCGAGCGACTTCTCGAGGATCGTCGTCAGTCCGCCGAGCTTGTTGCCAGGGGAGGGATTGTTGTTCATCTCCATGTTGTTGCGGGCCGAGTAGTCTTCCCACCAGTGGATGATGTCGACCAGTTTCTCGCCGACCTCGCGACTGCGGGCGCGACGGGTGAGCAGATGCTCGGCCCCGTAGATCTCCGGCGTCTCGGACAGGATCGCCGTGCCTCCATGCCGCACGAGGATGTCTGCGGCAACGCCCAGGGCCGGGTTGGCGGTGATGCCGGAATAGCCGTCCGAACCGCCGCACTGCAGCGCCAGCATGATCTCCGACGCCGGCTGCGTGGTGCGCCGGATATCGTTGACCACGGGCAGCATCTCGCGCACCGCGGCGACGCCCTTCTCGACCGTCTTCCTCGTGCCGCCGCTCTCCTGGATGGTCATGGTCCGGAACGTCTCGTTCTCGGTGACCCCGTAGGCCTCCTTGAGCCGGGGGATCTGGAACCCCTCGCAGCCCAGCCCGACCATGATCACGCCGCCCATGTTGGGATTGGTGGCATAGCCCCAGGTGGTCTTCTTGAGCGTGTCGAAGATCACGCCGCGATAGTCGACGACGCAGCCATTGGCCTGCTTGAGCGCGACGATGCCGTCGATGTTGGGGTAGTCGTCGAGGATGCCGGAGCGCTCGATCTCCTGCGCGATGAAACCCGCCACCGTGGTCGAGCAGTTCACCGAGGTGAGGATGCCCACGTAGTTGCGCGTTCCCACCGCGCCGTTCGAGCGCTTGTACCCTTCGAACGTCGCCTGTCGCGACGACTCGACGAACTCGACCGGGATCACCCCCTCGCAGAACGCGTAGTCGCGTGTGAAGGCACCGTGCTCCTCGCCGATCGAGCAATTGTGCTCATGCACCCAGTCCCCCGGCGCAATGGCTTCCCTGGCAAAGCCGATGATCTGACCGAACTTGATCACCGGTCCGCCGGCCGCAATCGGACGGACCGCGAACTTGTGCCCCTTCGGGATCCGGCGCAGCGTGGCGACATCCTGCCCGGTGGCGGCGCCGGCATCGAGATTGACGAGCGCCACCGCGACATTGTCCTGCGCATTGAGCAGCAGGGTCGCGGCGGCGGAGCGGGACATCACGTCTGTCATGGAGAACCTTCGGGGTTGGCAGCGCTTCGCATGGGAAAACCGGCATGGGGTGCCGATCCGGCTTGCGACGGACCGGCCGGAGCGCCACAAGCTGGGACCGGTTGAAACTGCTCACCGGTCCAACTAACATGTTAGCATGAGGATGGAAGCAAGTCCCTACCAATTTCTGGCCGCGCCGGCGACGCCCACCCGCGGCAACGTGACGGTGTTCGTCACCGATGCCCTGCGCCAGGCCATC
>NZ_JAYRYM010000029.1:0-26900 GCF_041917035.1 Devosia sp.
TTACGACAACCACGCCTTCGCCTACCATGCCGTCATGCGGCTGAGGTCGAAGGGGTGCCGCAAGCTGACCATCATCCTGCCGCCGACCCAGTTCAGCTTCGGCAATCACCTCAGGTCGGGGTTCATGTCGGCGATCGAGGAGAGCGGGCTCGACTGGGAGATCTTCCCGGGCGCCACGCTCGACAACACCGCCGACGAGATCCGGCTCGCGACCATGCAGCGGATCGCCGCTCCCGGCGCGCCGGACGGCTATATCTGCACCGGCGACGCCGCGGCGCTGGCGGTGATGGCCGGGATCACCGATGCCGGTCGCGTCATCGGCAGGGATGTCGAGGTGGTGGCCAAGCAGACCTCCGGCATTTTCAGCCAAGTGCGCCCCAAGGTCGACGCCATCTTCGAGGACACCGCGCTCGCCGGGCTGCAGATGGGGCAATTGCTGCTGCGCCGCATCAACGGCGAGCCGGCGAGCGCCCTGCAGATCCTGCACCAGCCGGAAATCTGGTTCTAGCTGCCGATCCGGCTCAACTGCCTTCGATCTGCTCGCGCAGGGCCTCGAGGTCCAGCCATTCGTCCTCGGCCCGCGACAGCGCGGCCTGCGCAGCGTCCAGCTTCTTGCCGGTCTCCGCAAAGCTCGCGGGGTTGCGGGCATAGAGCCCGGGGTCGGCGAGCAGGCCGGACAGCCGGGCGATCTCCGCCTCGAGCCGCCCGATCTCGCCCGGCAGGGTCTCGAGCGCGTGCTTCTGCTTGAACGACAGCTTCTGGCGCGGTGCGGCGGCGGGCACGGGCATCGCCGCCGCGACGGCCGGCCTCGTGGTCGCGGGTCGGGCGGGCGCGGCTGCCGGCGCGGTGACGCCATAGCCACGCTGCGAGACC
Organism: Devosia sp.; assembly: GCF_041917035.1. Lineage (GTDB taxonomy): Bacteria > Pseudomonadota > Alphaproteobacteria > Rhizobiales > Devosiaceae > Devosia_A. The sequence goes on from NZ_JAYRYM010000029.1 coordinate 874, forward strand.
ATGTCGGAATAGCCGCCGGGATACTCGGTCCAGCGGCCGCCGCCGTCGGCGACGATCACCGAGGTCGCGACGCGGTCGAGGAAGTCGCGGTCATGGCTGACCACGATCACCGTGCCCGGATAGTCGGCGAGCATTTCCTGCAGCAGGTCGAGGGTTTCGAGATCGAGGTCGTTGGTCGGTTCGTCGAGGACCAGGAGGTTGGAGGGCAGCGCCAGCGCGCGTGCCAGCGCCAGGCGGCCGCGTTCGCCACCCGAGAGCTTGCCGACGGCGGTGCCGGCCTGCTCGGGGGTGAACAGGAAGTCCTTGAGGTAGCCCATGAAGTGCTTGGGCACGCCGTTGATGACGAGCGTATCCGAGCCGCCGCCTGTCACCGCCTCCTTGAGCGTCATGTCGGGACTGAGGGTGGCGCGCCGCTGGTCGAGGCTGGCGAGTTCGATATTGGCGCCGAGCCTGACCGTGCCGCTGTCGGGGGCCAGTTCACCGGTGAGCAACCGGATCAGGGTGGTCTTGCCGGCGCCGTTGGCGCCGATGATCCCCAGTCGGTCGCCGCGAATCACCCTTGTGGTGAAGTCGCTGACGATGGCGCGATCGCCGAAGCGCTTGCCGACGGCCCTCGCCTCGGCCACGAGTTTGCCGGAGGTCTCGCCCTCGGCGACGCTGATCCGCACCTCGCCGACGGCGCGCTTGAGTTCGCGGCGCTCCTGCCGCAGCGTGTGCAGGCCCTCGAGCCGCCGCACGTTGCGCTTGCGCCGGGCGGTGACGCCATAGGTCAGCCAGTGCTCTTCGCGCACGATCTGCCGGTCGAGCTTGTGGCGGGCGGTCTCTTCCTCCTCGAGCACCTGGTCGCGCCACGCCTCGAAGCCGGCAAAGCCCCTGTCGAGGCGGCGGGTGACACCACGGTCGAGCCAGACCGTGGCGCGCGTGAGATCGGCGAGGAAGCGCCGGTCGTGGCTGATGATGACCAGCGCCGAACGCAGGCCGGCCAGTTCCGTTTCGAGCCACTCGATCGCCGGCAGGTCGAGGTGGTTGGTCGGCTCGTCGAGCAGGATGACATCGGGTTCGGGGGCCAGTACCCGCGCCAGCGCCGCCCGCCGCGCCTCGCCGCCCGACAGCCGGGAGGGCTCCTCGGCACCGGTGAGGCCGAGCGCGTTCAGCAGGTAGGTGGCGCGATAGTGGTCGTCGCCGGCCTCGAGGCCGGCCTCGACATAGCCCAGGGTGGTCGCGAAGCCGCCGAGGTCGGGCTCCTGCGGCAGGTAGCGGATGGTCGCGCCCGGCTGCAGGAACCGGCGACCGCCATCGGGCTCGATCTCGCCGGCGGCGATCTTGAGCAGCGTCGACTTGCCCGAACCGTTGCGGCCGACCAGCGCCACCTTCTCGCCGGGCAGCACCGACAGTTCGGCGCTCTCGAGCAGGTCCGTCGAGCCCAGCCGCAGGCTGATCGCGTTGAGTAGCAGGATGGGCGCGGCGGCCATGGGCGGGGGTCCGGTGGGTCGAATTTGGGCATAGAGCATGGCTGGGAAACGAGATCAACGATTGCCGAGGCGGCCGGCAATCCGGTCAGGCGGGGGAGCCACGCCGCCGAGCGTCGCAACGGCAGCGGCCATATGGTCAAAACGCCGATGATTTCGCGGAATTGCTTCCTGAACGATCCCTAAACGGCGGGATCAGTCGGCGTTCAAGCCGGGGGTGGCAGAAGCACGCCATGTGCTGGCGCTACCGGAGCGCGGCGCCTGCGGTCGAGACGGAGCGATGAGCGCTCCGGGCCGCCGGATCCGGAACAGGAGAACTACAATGACGACCATCAAAACTGCCGGGGCGGCGCTCGCCGCGCTCGTGCTGGCCACCTCGTTCGCCCAGGCGGGCAATGGCGGCATCCAGATCAACCAGACGAACGGGCAGATCAACCCCGAGATCCTGCAGATCGCCCGGATTGCCGCCTGCGAAGTCGCCGGCACGCCGAGCGAATTCCCGGACGACATCTGGCTGATCAACAAGGGCGCCGGCAAGCTCGTCGCCGGCACCAAGATCAAGTGGTCGGTCGAAGGCTACTCCAACTACAAGGGCACCCACACCCTCGTCGCCCAGTTGAACCCGGGCCAGGGCGTGAAGCTCAACGGCGTGCTCGGCGGCGGTGTCGAAGCCGGCCATCCCTGCGCCGCCAAGGCGCTCTGACGCAACCGACCGGCTCTGCGACCGGCCGTCACTGGCCGGTTCGAGAGCCCGTCGGGCCTTTCGGCCGCGCCGGCACGCGCATGAGGGCGATCCCGCCCTTGCGCGCCTGCCGGCGGGTCCGCATCCGGGACGGCGGGCGTCAGTTGGCGGCCTGCGCCACCAGCACCGGCTCCATCGCCTCGAAGCTCAGTCCCAGCCGGTCGCGCAGCGAGCGCCGCTTGCTGGCGAGGTCGGCGATCGTATAGCTGTCGAGCACGTTGAAGAAGGCGCCGAGCGCCTCGCGCAGGGCCGAGTTGACATCGCAGCTGCCGGCCAGCGGACAGGACACGTCGCCATCCTCGAAGCACTCGGCCATCGAGAAGCTCTCCTCGGTCAGGCGCACGGTGTCGAGCAGGGTGATCTCGCTGGCGGGGCGTCCCAGCCGGATGCCGCCGCGACGACCGCGCACCGTCTCGATGAGGCCATTCTCCACCAGCGGCTTGATCAGCTTGAACAGGAACAGTTCCGAAATCGCGTGGGCCTTGGCGATGTCGGCGACCCGGCTCAGGCCCGGATCGTTGACCGCGCAGTAGATGAGCGTGCGGATGGCGTAGTTGGACTGTCGGGTCAGGCGCATGAACACTCCACGGGAGGCGGAAACGACTGGCTCGCCCGCCGCGACGTCTCGCTGCCACGTGAACAACCCGGCGGGGACGATCGCTTTCTCCAGCCAGTTTATAAGAGTTCTAAACTTCGTCAAGCTAAGCTGATCGTCGCGTTCAGGATTTTCCGCGCTCCTCAGCCGGCCATATGCGGCCCATGCAGGACCAGGTCGGCCGGCCCGAGCCGATCCTGGGCCGTGAAGCTCTGGTGCCAGTAGGGGTAGATCAGCGGCGGCTGGCTGACCTTGTCGAGGCGGGCGATCTCGTCGGGCGCCAGCTTCAGGCCGGCGGCCCCGAGATTGTCCTCGAACTGCGCGGTGGTGCGTCCCCCGATGATCACCGAGGCGACGAGCGGCCGCTGCAGCAGCCAGGCCAGCGACACCTGGGCGCCCGAGACCCCGTGCGCCGCTGCGACCTCGTTGATGACGTCGACGATGTCCCACAGCCGGTCCCAGTCGTGGATCGGCGGCTCGCGGAAGCCGGTGACCTGCCGGCCGCTCTCGGGCCGCGTGTGGCGGGTATACTTGCCGGACAGCCAGCCGCCGCCGAGCGGCGACCAGACAAGCACGCCCACACCCTGGTCGAGCCCGAGCGGGATCAGCTCGTACTCGGCTTCGCGCGAGTGCAGCGTGTAGTGGATCTGCTGGGCGATGAAGCGCTGGTGGCGCCCGGCATCGGCGACGGCGAGGGCCTTCATCAGGTGCCAGGCGGAGTAGTTCGAGCACGCGACGTACCGAATCTTGCCCTGCCTGACCAAGGTATCGAGCGCCTCGATCGTCTCATCGAGCGGAGTCTGACCGTCCCACTCGTGCACATGGTAGAGATCGATGACATCCGTCCGCAGCCGCCGCAGCGACGCCTCGCACTGGCGCACGATGTGATGGCGGCTCAGCCCGCGGTCATTGGGGCCGGCGCCCATCGGAAAGCGGACCTTGCTGGAGATCAGCAGGCGGTCGCGACGGCCGTCGACCAGCGCCTCGCCCAGCATGCTCTCGGACTTGCCGTTATTGTAGACGTTGGCGGTGTCGATCAGGTTGACGCCGTGGTCGAGGCAGAGATCGATCTGGCGCTGCGCGTCCCTGAGGTCGGTCTCGCCCCAGCTGCCGTCATTGCCGAAGGTCACCGTGCCGATCGACAGAGCCGATACCTTGAGGCCGGAGCGGCCGAGCAGTCGATAGTCCATGATTGCCTCCTCGCGGTTTCACCGGGGCGGACCCTAGACCAGCGTGGCGCCGTTGCGAAGGGACGCGGGCGGCCAATTCGCGCTTCCTTGATGTGCCGGACCTGCTCGGGCAATGGACTCCAACATCGGGCAACTGCTAGCATTTTGCGCAAACGGATCAGACGATGAGGGGTGAGGGGATGAACTGGCTCGGCAAGCTGTTTGGCGCCGCCGTCTTGGCCATGGCGCTGTTGGCAACTCCGACCCTGGCGCAGACGCAGCAGCAGCGATCGGACGACGCCTATGCCGCGTTCAACCAGGGCGACTACAAGGAAGCCTACCGCATCGCCCGGCCGCTCGCCGACGAAGGGTTTCTCGATGGGCAGACGCTGGTCGGCTACCTGTTCGAGATCGGCGGCGGTGTCGAGCAATCCTACCAGCAGGCGCTGAAATGGTATCGCCGCGCCGCCGACCAGGGCTCGAACTACGCGCAGAACGCCATCGGCGTGTTCTACGACAACGGCACGGGCGTGCCGGAGGACGATGCCGAGGCCGTGCGCTGGTACCAGATGGCCGCCGACAATGGCAGCCTCGATGGCCAGAACAACCTGGGCTACATGTACGAGGTCGGCGCCGGCATCGGGCAGGACTACGAGGAAGCGGTCAAGTGGTACCGGCGCGCCGCCGACGGCGGCAATGCGCTGGCCCAGTCCAACCTCGGCAACCTCTATGCCAATGGCCGCGGCGTCGCCGAGAACGACAGCGAGGCGGTGCGCTGGTTCCGCAAGGCGGCCTCCCAGCACAACGCCTCGGGACAGGCCAATCTCGGCTTTGCCTACGAAACCGGGGCCGGCGTCGGGCAGGACTATGACGAGGCATTGCGCTGGTACCAGCTGGCGGCGGCGCAGGGCAACGCCTTCGCGCAGAACGCGGTGGGGCTGTTCTACGACAATGGCTACTCGGTCGCCGAGGACGATGCCGAGGCGCTCAACTGGTACCTGCAGGCCGCCGGGAACGGCCTCGTCGATGCCATGAACAATGCCGGCTACGCCTACGAGATCGGCCGCGGCACGGCGCAGGACTATGGCGAGGCGGTGTACTGGTACCGGCAGTCGGCGGAGCGCGGCAGCCCGTGGGCGCTCAACGCCATGGGCCTGATGTACCAGAATGGCCGCGGCGTCGAGGCCGACCTGGCGATCGCCTTCGACTGGTACATGCGGTCGGCGCTGCAGGGCTATGCCGACGGCCAGAACAACGTGGGCTATTTCTACGATCTGGGGCTGGGCGTCGATCAGGACTCCGTCGAGGCGGTGCGCTGGTACCGGACCGCCGCCGAGCAGGGCATGGCGCGGGCGCAGAACAACCTCGGCATCATGTATGCCGACGGCACCGGCGTGCCGCAGGACTACGAGGAATCGGTGCGCTGGTACCGCATGGCGGCCGAGCAGGGCCTGCCCGAGGGGCAGAACTCGATGGGCTATGCCTACGACCTGGGCCTGGGCGTGCCGCAGGATTCGGCGGAAGCGGTGAACTGGTATCGGATGGCGGCCGAACAGGGCTACATGATCAGCCAGTCCAACCTGGGCTCGATGTATGCCGACGGCACGGGCGTGCCGGAGGACGATGCCGAGGCCGTGCGCTGGTGGCGCCTCGCCGCCGACCAGGACTATGCCCCGGCGCAGCGCAAGCTGGGCAACGCCTATGCCTGGGGCGAGGGTGTGGCGCAGGACTCCGAGGCGGCCGTCGCCTGGTGGCGCCGGGCGGCCGAGCAGGGCGACACCGACGCCCAGATCGCGCTGGCCTCGGCCTATGAGCGTGGCGAGGGCGTCGGCGCTGATGCCGACGAGGCCAAGCGCTGGCGCGAGCTGGCCGGTGGCGACACCGCCACGGTCGACTTCGGCTCGACCGACGTGGTGGCGACGGGCGATTGCGAGGTGGCCGGCATACCGGCGGTGCGTCCCAGCGAGAAGCGGGTGGCGCTGGTCATCGGCAACTCGGCCTACCAGAATGCGCCGGCACTGCCCAACCCGACCTGCGACGCCGAGGCGATGGCCTCGATGCTGCGGGCGGTCGGCTTCGAGGTGACGCTGGGTACCGACCTCGACAAGTCGGCCATGGAGGAGAAGGCCCGGGCCTTCGCCAAGGCGGCGAGCACGGCGGACACGTCGCTGTTCTTCTATGCCGGGCACGGCCTGCAGGTCGACGGGCGCAACTACCTGGTGCCGATCGATGCCACCGTGGAGGAGGCGACGGCGATCAATTTCGAGCTGGTCGACATCGACAACATCACCAGCTTCATGACCGGCTTCGACCAGGCGACCGGCAAGGAGAAGGTGGCGATCGTGCTGCTCGATGCCTGCCGCGACAACCCGTTCGCGCAGACGCTGAAGCGCAGCCTCGGCGCCTCGCGCTCCAACGCGGTCGACAAGGGCCTCGCCGCCATCGGCGACGGCGGCGGCATGATCATCGGCTTCGCCACGGCGCCGGGCGATGTCGCGGCCGATGGCGAGGGCAATCACAGCCCGTTCACCACGGCGCTGCTCGAGCAGCTGCCGACGCCGGGCGTCGAGTTCCAGACGCTGATGACCCGCGTCAAGGCCAAGGTGGTGGAGCTGACTCGCAAGAAGGAGCGCCCGCAGCGCCCGTGGACCAACTCGGACCTGACCACCGAGTTCTATCTGGTGCCGGCGAGCTGAGCGGCCGGCGGCCGGGGGCGTCCTCCGCCCTCGGCCCCGAAGCGGTGCGGGGCGCGGGGGCGGCGCTTCGTCCGCGCGACCGTCCGGTTCAGCCCTGGCCCAGGTGCTGGACCGCGTCGCCGACGATGCTGATGTGCCGCCGCATCGCCGCCTCGGCCCCGCCCCGGTCGCCACGCAGGATCGCCTCGACGATCAGCCCGTGTTCGGCATGCGATCGGGACAGCCGGCCCAGCGCGGCGAACTGCGCCCGCCGGAACGGCTGCAGGCGCTGCCGGGTGGAGCGGGTGATCTCGCCCAGGTAGGCATTGTGCGCGCCCTGGTAGATGGCGGTGTGGAACGCATCGTTGGCCTCGGCATAGCGTGCCGTGTCGCCGTCCCGTACGATCGGCGCCATCGCCGCGTGCAGCGCATCGAGCGCCTCGCGCTCGGGGGTGGTCATCGCCAGTGCCGAGAGCCCGGCGCACAGCGCCTCGAGATAGCCCATCACTTCGAACATGCCGGCCAGTTCCGCCTCGTCGGGCTTGGCCACCAGGGCCTTGGCATGCGGGCGCTGGGCGACCAGGCCGCTCGCGGCGAGCAGCCGCAGTGCCTCGCGCACCGGCGTGCGGCTTACCGCGAACTCGGCGGCGATCTGGCTCTCGTCGAGCGCGGTGCCGGGCGGCAGGGCGCCCGAGATGATGCGCTCGGCCAGCCCGCGCCGGATCTCCTCCGCCGATGTGCGTTTCAGCATTCTGGCCTCTCCGCCGGTCTTCAGGCCGGCTCGTCGATGATGCTCACATGCGCCGCTGCCACCCGCCAGCCGTCGGGGGTGCGCACCCAGGTCTGCATCTGGCGACCCACCCTGCCGGGCGCGCCGTCGCGGTAGAACAGCGTCGACGCCACCGCCGCGTCGCGCCCATAGCTTGTTATGACGGTGCCGGCCAGCCGCCGCGCCAGTCCGGCCGGCGAACGGGCGGCGCGAAAGCCGCGGATCGCCTCGATGCCGTAGAGGTTCTCGCCGCCGCCATAGCGGATGGTGGTCGGCGCGGCGAGGAAGAGCTCGTCGAGCACGGCGATGTCGTTGCCGACCAGCGCCGCCTCGTAGCGGACGAAGGCGGCCGTGACTTCGGCCAGCGTTGCCGGGTGGTCGATTTCCATCAGCCCCGCCGTCGCGCCAGCAGGCGCTCGCGCAGCTCGGCGAGGAACGGGATGGTGTCGAACTGGTCGGGCCGGACGCGATCCCAGTCGACGCCGCCCGGCCGCCTGTCGCGATTGCCGGTCCTGATCAGCTCGGTCTCGGTGGCGACGTAGTCGAGCGGCGAATCGTGGCTCTCGAGCACCACGCGCGTGGCGTCGACCAGCTGGCTCGAGTGGATGGTGGTGGCGATTGGCGTCGCCTCCGAGATGATCCCGAGCTCGCGGAAGATCGCCGTCTCGAGATCGGCAAAGCCGGCGCCCTTGCCGGTGCGGCCGCCCAGCCGGCTCACCGCCACCGAGCCGACCACGGCGAAATCGAGCGGCGCCACCTCCTCGAAGCCGATCCGCTCGCCGTGCTCCATGAAGCCCTGCGCGGTTGCGGCGAGCTCGAACGACACCCCCCTCTGCCGCAGCCGCTCCGGATCGAGCCGCAGGTAGGGGAACTCGCGAGTCAGGTAGGGCACCGGCGCGAAGACCAGCTTGCCTTCGTAAAGGGCGCGGATGCGGATCGGGATCTGCGGCGCATCCGGATTGGTCTTGATCGTGCGGGCCGCCCGCCATTCCGGCGTCTGTGCCAGGTGCCAGGCGGCAATATCGGCACCTACGAAATTGGGGATCATCGACCAGGCCGGGCCGACGGCGACGCCGTCGCGCTCGAGCGCCGCCCAGACGTCGTTGCGCACCAGGTCCTTGTCGGGGTTGCGCCCGGCCCAGCGTCCCGCTTCACTCATCGGCAAATCCCCTTGCGACCGGCGCCTTGCACACCCCGGCCGCCTCCAGCTGGTGCGCGATTCTGAGGCAGATGTTCTCGCGCCAGGGCGCGGCGATCACCTGCACTCCCATCGGCAGGTCGGCGCCATCCAGCCACACCGGCACCGACACCACCGGCAGGCCGATGAACGAGATCGGCTGGGTGAAGATGCCGATATTGGGCCTGAGCGGCATCTCGACGCCGCCGAACTTCGCCGTCTTCTGGCCGAGCAGCGGCGCCTTCATCGGCGTCGCCGGGGCGAGGATGGCATCGACGCCGTCGAACAGCGCCAGCACCTTCTCGCGCCAGGCGCGCCTCAGCTTCTGGGCCTTTTCCACCCAGACCGCCGGCAGCATGGCGCCGGCCAGCAGCCGGTCGCGCACCTCGGGGTCGAAATCCTCCGGCCGCTCGCGCAGCCGGTCGAGATGCAGCGCCGCGCCCTCTGCCATGGTGATCAGGTAGGCCGCCGCCCGCGCCGCCTGCACATCGGGGAAGCTGACGGTGTGGGCCGCCTCGAGCGCCCGGGCGACATGCCGGACATGCGCCTGCGTCTCGGCGTCGCCGGTGAAGTAGCCGTCGGCCACGGCGATGCGGATGCCCGGCACCGGATGGGTGATGCGCGCCAGAGTCGGCTCGTTGGCGCGTTTCGACTGCGCCGGGTCCGCCTCGTCGAAGCCCTGCATGGAGTCGTAGGCAAGGGCGAGGTCGCGGGCCGAGCGGGCGAAGGGCCCCAGGTGATCGAGGCTCGCAACAAAGGGAAAGCTGTGTGCCCGGCTCAGCCGCCCATAGGTGGGCTTCAGCCCGAACAGCCCGCAGAACGAGGAGGGGACGCGGATCGAGCCATTGGTGTCCGAGCCGAGCGTCAGCGGCACCAGCCCGGCCGCCACCGCCGCCGCCGAGCCGCCGGACGAGCCACCCGACATGCGGTCGAGCGCGTGCGGGTTGCGCGAGGGGCCGTCATGGGCGTTCTCGCCGGTGAAATCATAGGCGTATTCGCCCATGTTGAGGCCGCCCACCAGCACGGCGCCGGCCGCCTCGAGCCGCTGGATCAGCGTGGCGTCGTGCTCGGCCGGCGGGTTGGCGCGATTGAGCCGGGAGCCCGCACGGGTTACCACACCCTTGATGTCGAACAGGTTCTTGACGGCGAACGGCACACCCGCCAGCGGACCGGGGTCGATCCCTGCGGCCAGCTTGTCGTCGACCCGATCGGCCTGTTCCAGCGCCCGCGTGACAGTGACGTCGGTGAAGGCGCCGACCATCGGGTTGTGTGCCTCGATGCGCTTGAGCGCCACCGCCACCACCTGCCGCGCCTTGATCTCGCCGGCCTTGACCGCCGTCGCGATCTCGCTCGCTGTCGCCGTCGCCTTCATGGGCGATAGACCGGAGCAGGCTCGGCGTCGTCCTCGAGCCGGATCTGCTCGACCAGCGCCGCCATCTTGCTCGCGGTCTTGAGGTTGAGCTTGATCCCGGCCCGGAACTCGGGCTCGATCCTGAGGTGCAGCAGCGGCGCGGATGCGTCGATCAGCAGATCGGCATCGAAGGGTTTATAGGCCATGGTGTCGGTCGCCCCGGAGTCCGATGGGCCCGTCATGCGGCCGCCCCGACCGCTTGAGCGAGCTCCGATAGCGGGGTTACCCATCCCACGATACCGCCCTGCGCGGCAATCATCTTGATGGTCGCCGCCTTGAATTCCGGGAAGTAGCTCTCGGTCGCGTCCTCGATCAGCAGGCACTCGTAGCCGCGGTCATTGGCCTCGCGCATCGAGGTCTGGACGCACACCTCGGTGGTCACGCCGGCGAACACCAGGTGGGTGATGCCGAGCCCCGCCAGCCGTTCGTGCATGCCGGTGGCCCAGAACATGCCCTTGCCCGGCTTGTCGACGACGATTTCACCCGCGACCGGGGCCAGCCCGTCGACGATCTGGTTGCCCGGCTCGCCCGTCACCAGCAGCCGTCCCATGGCGCCCGCCTCCCCGATCTTGAGGCTCGGGTTGCCGCGACGGATCTTGGAGGGCGGGCAATCCGACAGGTCCGGCCGGTGCGCCTCGCGGGTGTGGATCACCGGCCAGCCCCGGGCGCGGAACAGCCCGAGCAGGGCCGCCGTCGTGGGAATGATCGCCGCCAGCCGGCTCACGTCATTGCCCAGCGAGTCCCCGAAGCCGCCTGGCTCGATGAAGTCGCGCTGCATGTCGATGACCACCAGCGCGGTGTGCGCCGGATCGAGCGGATAGGGATAGGGCCGGGCGGGGATGGGGATCATGAGCAGACACTGACGATGAACGAGCTGCGGACGGGGATGTGGAGGACGAGGAAGTCCCGCAACTGTTCCGAGCGCGCTGCACCCCCCCTCCCAACCTCCCCCGCAAGGGGGGAGGTGCGGGCCGGTGCAAGGGACACGGCCGAGCCAGGAACGCGATGCGACACCCTCCCCCTCGCGGGGAGGGTTGGGGAGGGGGGGCGGTTGCGAACCACCCCATTGGTCCCCCACCTGGTCATCCCGGATGGGGGAAGTGCAAAGCTCGCCATCATCAATGTCCCGCCATGTGCTGACCGATGGTATTGCGATCCGTCTCCTCGATCGGGGCGACATAGGTGATGGTGCCGCCGCTCATCACCGCCACGCGGTCGGCGAGCTCGAGGATTTCGTCGAGGTCCTCGCTGACCAGCAGCACGGCGGCGCCCCGGTTGCGCTGCTCCATGATTTGGCTGCGGATATCGGCCACCGAGGCGAAATCCAGCCCGAAGCACGGGTTGGCGACGATCAGCACGTCGACCTCCCCGCTCAATTCGCGCGCCAGCACGGCGCGCTGCACATTGCCGCCCGAGAGCGTCTCGATCGGCGCCTCCGGGCCCTGGGTCTTCACCCGGTACCGGGCGATCAGTTCGCGCGCCTTGGCCTTCATCGGCCCGGGCGACATCCACCAGCCCAGACTGGCCACGGGCGGCTTGTCGAAGGAGCGGAAGGCGAGGTTCTCGGCGACGCTCATCTTGGGCACGGTGGCGTTCTTCAGCGGCTCCTCGGGCAGCCCGAACACCTTGTACCTGTCGAAGGCGCCGCGCTTGGGCTCGAACCGCTCGCCCGAAATGAAGATGGCGCCGTCGGACAGCGGCCGCTGCCCGCTCAGCACCTCGACCAGGGCCGACTGGCCATTGCCGGACACCCCGGCAATGCCGACGATCTCGCCGGCCTTGACGCGCAGGTTGACCGACTGGATGGCCGGCAGGCCGTCATTGTCGTCGGCGAACAGCCCGGCGAGTTCGAGCCGATCCACCTTTGCCGGCCGCGCGGTGCGCGCCGCCCGCTCGCGGATGGCGGTATCGCCGATCATCATGGCGCTCATTTCGGCGACGGTGGCGGTCCTGGCGTCGCCAGTGCCGGTGCAGCGGCCGCGCCGGAGCACGGTGAAGTGGTCGCAGAACGCCTTCACCTCGCGGAACTTGTGCGAGATCATCAGCACGGTGATCTCCTTGCGGGCCGCCATGCCGCCGAGCAGGCCCAGCATCTCGTCGGCCTCCCCCGGGGTCAGCACCGAAGTGGGCTCGTCGAGGATCATGAAGCGCTGGTCGAGATAGAGCAGCTTGAGGATCTCGAGCTTCTGCTTTTCGCCCGCCGACAGCGCGGCAACCTGCGCGTCGAGCGGCACGCGGAACGGCATCTCGTCCATGAAGCGGGCGAGCGCCTTCTTTTCCCGGCCCCAGTCGATGACGCCCGGTGCATCGGCGCGCGAGATGACGAGGTTCTCGGCGGCGGTCAGGCTCGGCACCAGGGTGAAGTGCTGGTAGACCATGCCGATGCCGTTGGCGCGGGCATCGCGCGGCGAGCGGATCGAGACCTCGCGACCGTCGAGCCGCACCTGCCCCTTGTCCGCGCTGTAGAAGCCCATGATACACTTGACCAGCGTCGACTTGCCCGCCCCATTTTCGCCCAGGAGGGCGTGAAACGAGCCGGCCTCGATCTTCACGGAAACATCGTCCAGTGCCAACAGCGGCCCGAAAACCTTCGTCATTCCAATGGCTTCAAGGGAGGGCGCGCGGGGATTGGGGGCGGACATGGAGGAGAACTCCGTTCAGCAAAGTGACGCGATCAAGGCGTCGCTGGTCGCCACCGCCCCGAACACGCCGCCCTGCATCTTGATCATGTCGATGGCCGCGAGGTGGTTCTCGCGCTTGGTGGCGCCGCAGCAATCCTCGAGCAGCAGGCACTCGAAGCCGCGGTCATTGGCCTCGCGCATCGTGGTGTGGACGCACACATCGGTGGTGATGCCGGTCAAGACGATATTGCGGATGCCGCCGAGCCTCAGGATCAGCTCGAGATCGGTGGCGCAGAACGAGCCCTTGCCCGGCTTGTCGATGATCGCCTCGCCGGGCAGCGGAGCGAGCTCGGGGATGATTTCCCAGCCCGGCTCGCCGCGTACCAGGATGCGCCCGCACGGCCCGGGGTCGCCGATGCCGGCACCGATCCGCCGGCTGCGCCAGCGCTTGTTGGCGGGCAGGTCCGCGAGATCCGGCCGGTGCCCCTCGCGCGTGTGGATCACCGTGTAACCCCTGCCGCGGAAGGCCTCCAGCACCCGCGAGATCGGCGCGATCGGGGCCCGCGTCTGGGAAATGTCGTAGCCCATCGCATCGACATAGCCGCCCGGCCCGCAGAAATCGGTCTGCATGTCGATGACGATCAGCGCCGTGTTCGCCGGCCGCAGGTCCCCGTCATAGGGCCAGGGATAGGGGGTCGAGCCGATAGTTGTCCCCGCGGGAGCCACGACCTCTACAATGCGCTCGCCGGAAACGTTCATGGGAGGGCTCACTTGGTGATCGAGAGTTCGCCCGGCACATCGCGGGCCGAGGCTTTTGAGCCGGCGGAGATGATCATGATGACCAGCGTCAGGATGTAGGGGGCGGCATTGAAGAAGTAGTAGCCCTGCGAGATGCCGATCGACTGCAGCGACGGGCCGATGGCGCCGGCGGCGCCGAACAGCAGGGCGGCGAAGATCGCCCGGATCGGGTCCCAGCGGGCAAAGATCACCAGCGCCACGGCCATGAGGCCCTGGCCGGAGGAGAGGCCCTGGTTCCAGCTGCCCGGATAGTAGAGCGAGAGGAACGCGCCGCCGATGCCGGCGAGGAAGCCGCCTGCCGCGGTGGCGAGGAAACGCACCAGGTCGACCGAGACGCCCATCGCCCGCGCCGAGGCGGCGCTGTCGCCGGTCATCCTGACGATCAGGCCCCAGCGGGTGTTGCGGAAGGCCCACCACATCGCCACCGCCAGCACGATGCCGACGAAGAACAGCGGATTGACCTCGAGCGCCTGGGCCAGAGCCGGATTGCCGGTCCAGTCGCCGAGCGGGATGGCGTCGAGGCGCGGCGCGGTGGGCTGGATGAAGGGCTTGCCAAAGAAGAAGGCGACGCCGGTGCCGAAGCTCATCATGGCGATGCCGACGGCGATGTCGTTCACCTTGGGCAGCTTGCAGATGAAGCCGTGCAGCGCCCCGAGCAGCAGGCCCGACCCGCCTGCCGCCAGCACCCCGAGCCAGGCATTGCCGGACAGGTACGAGACGGCGTAAGCGACCATGGCGCCGAGCACGAGGTTGCCTTCGAGCCCCAGGTTGATGCGCCCCGATTTCTCGGTGAGGGTTTCGCCCAGCGCCACGAACATGAACGGGGTGGAGACGCGGATGGCGCCGCCGAGCATGGCGATAAGGACGGTGACGAGGGCATTGTCCATCTAGGTGCGATCCCCCGTCGGCCTGAGCTGGAAGATCCTGAAGCGGCCATAGAATGTCTCGCTGACCAACAGCACCACGAACAGGATGCCCTGCAGCACCAGCACGGTGGCGTCGGGCAGGCCCATGCGACGCTGGATCACCCCGCCGGCGGCGGCGAGCGCGCCGAACAGGATCGCCACCGGCAGCACGGCGAGCGGATTGTGGCGGGCAAGGAAGGCGACAAGGATGCCGGTGAAGCCGTAGCCGGCGACCAGCGAGGCATTGGCCTGGCCGTGGATCGCCGCCACCTCGAAGAAGCCGGCAAGGCCGGCGCAGGCGCCGGCGATCATGCAGCACACCACCATCAGCCAGCCCACCGGCAGGCCCTGGGCCCGCGCGGCGCGCAGGTTCCCGCCGGTCATGCGGGCGGCAAAGCCGAAAGTGGTGCGGCTCATCAGCACCCAGAGCGCGATGGCCAGCACGATGCCGGCGGCAAAGCCCCAGTGCACCTCGGTGCCGGGGATCGCCCCGATCCGGTAGGCGTCGCCGATCGGCATGGTCGAGGGCTTGTTGGCCGAGGCCGGATCGCGCAGCGCCCCCTCGACGAAGAAGTTCATGATGGCGATGGCGATGTAGCTCAAGAGCAGCGAGGCAATGGTCTCGTTGACGCCGCGCGCATATTTGAGCCAGCCGGTGAAGCCGACCCAGAGGCCGCCGGTGAGGATGGCGGCGAGCGCCATGACCGGCAGCGTGACGAAGGCCGGCACGCCGTTCGAGACCAGCGGAATGGCGGTCGCGGCCGCCGTGAAGCCGCCCAGCACCAGCGCGCCCTCGCCACCGATCATGGTCAGCCCGATGCGGGCCGGGATGGCGAAGGCCAAGCCGGTCAGGATCAGCGGGGCGGCGCGCTGCAGCGAGTTCTGGAACGAGAAGGAGGAGCCGAAGCCGCCGGTCCAGATCAGCGAGAAGAAGGTCAGCGGGTCCTTGCCGATGACGACGAGGAACACCGAGAAGATCAGCGCCGAGGCGATCAGCGCCGCGACCGGGATGACGATCGATTCGGCGAAGCGCAGCACCTGGAGGCTGGGCCCGGTCCTCGCCGGGATGGCGGCGGTATCGGCGGTTTCAGCGGTCATCGACTACTCGCATCGTGGCTCTCCAACCCCCTCCCCAACCCTCCCCGCAAGGGGGAGGGTGCACATCGGGTTAGTGGCGCGATCCCTCCCCCTTCACCGGCGGGCACCCTCCCCTTGACGGGGAGGGATGGGGAGGGGTGTGCCACAGGCTCCAAGCCGTTGATGGCTCGCAAGCAAAGCATCACGGCGCAGGAAACGTGCACCCGCCTCCCGCGCCGCGAACCGTCAGGTCAGGTGATCGAGCCCTGCACGCCCTCGAGCAGCCAGTTCATGCCATCGAGGTAGGGGTCGTAGTTGTCGTAGTCCTTGTCGACGACGACATTGCCGGCATTGTCCTTGAGCGTGCCCTTGTAGATCGGGGCGCCGCCCTTGAGCGCGGCGATGGCTGCGTCGGCGGCGGCGATCGCCTCGGGCGTCGCGCCAGCGCCGTAAGGGGTGTTGCGCAGCATGTCGTTGTTGTAGCCGCCGACGAGGAAGTTGGGCGGGGTTTTGCCAGCGGCGATGTCGTCGGCATAGGACTTGTAGATGGTCTCCCACTTGTACTCGGCGCCGGTGATGAAGCCCTTCGGCGCCAGCGGGGCCTGGCTGGCATTGTGGCCGCAGGTCTTGATGCCGCGACCCTCGGCCGTCTCGATCACCACCTTGGGGCTGTCGACATGACAGGTGATGACCTCGGCGCCGGCGTCGATCAGCGCGTTGGTGGCCTCGGCCTCGCGCACCGGCAGGCTCCACTCGCCGGTGAAGATCACCTGCACCGTGGCGTTGGGGTTGACCGAGCGGGCGCCAAGCAGCACCGAGTTGATGTTGGAGAGCACCGAGGGGATCGGCTTGGCCGCGACGAAGCCGATCTTGCCCGACGAGGCGAGGCCCGCGGCGACGCCGTTCACGTAGTGCGCCTGGTTGAGATAGGGGAAGTACGAGCCGGCATTGGCCGGATCGGCGTCCTTGTTCCACAGCGGCGCGGCGTGCCGGAAGGTGACGTTGGGGTACTTCTTGGCGAGATCGACCACGAACGGGTTGTAGTAGCCGAACGAGGTGGCGAGGATCAGGTTCGCCCCGTCGAGGTTGATCATCGACTCCATCGACTTGGAGACCGCGTCCGTCTCGGGAACGTTCTCCTCCTCGACCACGGTGATGCCCGGAAGGGCCTTCAGCGCCTCGACCGAGACGGCATGGGCCTGGTTCCAGCCAAAATCGTCCTTCGGCCCGACATAGACGATGCCGAGAATGACGCCGGTCTGCGCCCTGGCGAGGCCGAAAGGCAGCGCCGTCGCCGCGAGACCGGCGGCGCCGGCCCTGAGCAGCGAACGGCGCGAAAGAGAGGTGAATGTCATGACGTGGTTCCCTAGGTTTTGCACCGACCGGGCGTCCGCCTCGCTGGAAGCGGCGCCCCTCGAGTCGTTCTCTGCAAACCACGTGCCAAGCCGTCCGAACGGCTCGTACCGGCCTTAACCCATTGAATCCCAAAAGAGTACCGGCGCCGCCAAGACGCGCTGCGGGCAGCGCTCAATGCCTACGTTGTGCACAATGATGTCATGTCTGCTCAAAGCTTGGGCATACTACTCGATATTGCATACAACTCGACCGATTCAGCCGCCCGACCCGCCGGCGGTCTTCTGCCCGTCCTTGCCCGAGGCCAGCTTGATGAAGCGATCGAGGATCTGGTGGATGCCGTCGGCCCCCCCGGCCAGCAGGCCGGCGGTCAGCACCACGTCGATGGCGGTGAACAGACCCAGTTGCATGTCGTTGACCCCGACAATGACCTGTGAGGCCCCGCTGGTGCCCGCCGCGACGACGATGCCCTCGGCGCTGCGAAGCTCGGTCGGCAGGAAGGCCGACAGCGTCCTCAGTCCCGCCAGCGCGGCGACGAAGCTCAGCGGGATCGAGATGCCGAGCGCGATCCGCTGCGTCCGGCGGTTGTCCGCGGCGATGCCGGCCTCGTGCCGGGCGTCGTCGGCGAGGTTTGCGCCCAGCTGCCGCTCGAGTTGCACCAGGTGCTGCTGCAGCGTGGCATCGGCCGGGGCCGCGAGGATCGCGGCACGCGCCGTCTCGATCTCCGCCCGCAGAGTGCCAGCAGAGGTGCGGAGCTTGTCCTGCAGGTCCTTCAACCGCTGCTTGTCGATGCCGGTGTGGGGTGAGATGAAGACCTCCACCGCCCGCTCGATCAGAAGGGCCACGAAGATCAGCGTGACGAGGACATTCGTCACCTTCTCCACTCCCACATCGGCCAGGTCGACCCGTCCGAGGGTCCGGGCGGCCGAGGCCGCCACGATCGCGCCTGCCACCACGACCAGCCAGGTCCACCAGGCTCGATTCATCTTCCCCTCCCTTGCCTCCCGGCCAGCAAGACCCGGTGCACCGCCGCCGACCATCCGTAGTGCTGCGGGGGCGGTATCGTCCGGTTGGGGGATGTGCTGAGGCAGGGCGCCCGGCCGGCTACGACCAAGGTCCGGTCCCGCCAAGCTGGCTTCGTCGACACTCACATGTTACGACCCGCCACCAAGGACCGGCAAAGCGCAGAGGGCGGGATGAACCAGATCGATCTCAACGGACAGGTGGCGGTGGTGACCGGCGGGGCACAGGGCTTCGGGCTGGCTTCGGCGAGGCGCTTCATCGCCTCCGGCGCCAAGGTCAGCCTGTGGGATCGCGACGGCGACGCACTGGCGCGGGCGGTCGACCTGCTCGGCCCCGGCGCCTCGAGCCAGGTCGTCGACATCACCGACTATGCCGGTCTCGAGGCGGCCCATGCGGCGGTCGAGAAGAGCGTCGGGCCGGTGTCCATCCTGCTCAACTCGGCCGGTATCGCCGGCAAGAACGCGCCACTCGACGAGATGGACCTCGACGAATGGCGCAAGGTCATCGAGATCAATCTCAACGGCACCTTCTACGTCAACCGGGTGGTGATCCCCTCGATGAAGGCCCGCAACTATGGCCGCATCGTCAACATCTCCTCGGTCGCCGGCAAGGAAGGCAATCCCAATGCCTCGCACTATGCCGCCTCCAAGGCCGGCGTCCTGGGCCTGGTCAAGGCGCTCGGCAAGGAAGTCGCCAAGTACGACATCGCCGTCAACGCCATCACCCCGGCGGTCGCCAACACCCGCATCCTCGAGGGGCTGACCAAGGAGTTCATCGACTACATGCTGAGCCGCATCCCGCGTGGCCGCTTCCTCGAGGTCGACGAACTGGCCAATATGGTGGCCTGGCTGGTGAGCCGCGAGAATAGCTTCACCACCGCGGCGGTCTTCGACCTGTCGGGCGGTCGCACGACCTACTGACCATGCTCCGGCACTGCGTCCTCGTGCGGTTCCGCGCCGACGTTGCGGCCGCGGAAAGGCAGGCCATCTACGCCCAGCTCGCGGCACTTCGCGGGCACCTGGGCGGCATACTCAGCATGAGCTTTGGCGCCAATATCAGCCCGGAAGGGCTCGACCAGGGTTTCCGTGACGGCTTCACCATCGATTTCGCCGATGGGGCGGCCCGCGACGCCTACCTCGCCGACCCGGCCCACCAGACGGCCGGCGCCCGGCTGGTCGCCGCACTTGAGGGCGGAGTTGCGGGGCTGGTGGTCTTCGACCTCGAGGTCTGACCTGCGGCAGGCCACGCCGTCGCCTTCCCCATCAGGGCCGACGGGCCCGTGATGCCTCGATCGTTTCGCGCAGCAGCCCGCCCATCCGGGTCTCCGGACGTCCCATGTCGCGCACGATGGTCATGTGGTCGAGTTCGGGCAGAGTGATCCGCTCATAGCTGAGCCCGCGCCGCCCTGCGGCAAGGCAAAGCTCCTCCGCCTGGCGGTGGAAAGGTTCGGTCTCGTTCTGCCCTACCGTCACCTTGACCCGCGGTCCCGGCTGCTGCGCGGCCCCGACCGGAGAGAACCGCGCGACCTCCTCCTCGGTCAGTCCGAGGCTGGGCTGCAGGTAGCTGGTGCTGATCGGCCCGAGGTCGTAGAGCCCGGAGACGAGGAGCAGCGCCTTGACGTCGATGTCCGGGCCCGCCGCCTCGTGCGGCGCGCGGGCCGCCAGATAGGACGCAAGGTGCCCGCCTGCCGAGTGGCCGGAGGCCGAGAAGGCATTCGGATCGCCGCCGAAGCTGGCAGCATGCTCGATCAGCCAGCGTGCCGCCTGGCGCACCTCGTCGACCAGTTGCGCCATCCGGACGTTGGGAATGAGCGTGTACTCGACGATCGCGGCAATGGCTCCCGAGGCGACGATGGTCTCGGCGGGAAAGGCGAACATCTCCTTGTCGTTGAGATACCAGTAGCCGCCGTGGATGAACATGTGGATGGGCAGCGGGCCGGTGCCGCCCTCGGGAAAGAACAGATCCAGCCGGTGCCGTGCTCCTGCGCCATAGGCGCGATCGAAGCGCGCCTGCAGCCGGGCGCGGCTCGCCGCACTCGCCGCGAGGTTGCCGGATTTCACCGCTTCGAAGTCCGGCACCAGGCGAGGAATGTCGAACGGATCGATCTGGGTCATGGCTGCTCCTTGCCTCTCCCGACATGGGGTGGGTTCGCCCCTTGTCCGTCAAGTCGTTTCTGACGGCCCGCAGGCATATGGGCGCGCCCCGGTTTTCGGACTATCGTTGCAGCCGGAGCCCGCACGACATCCGCAACCGGAGCGGCGGGAAGAGGGAGAAGAGCTGGTACCATGGGATCGTATCTGATCAAGAACGTGCGCGTCTGGGACGCGATCGAGGACAAAGCCTATCCGGGCGAAGTGCTGGTCGAAGGCAACAAGATCAAGGCAGTGGCCCGCGGCCGTGACCAGTTCGGTCTCGAAAGCGCCGCCGAGGTGATCGACGGCGAGGGCCAGTTCCTCATGCCGGGCATGGTCGAGGGACACTGCCACCTGAGCTTCGTCGGGCCGGCGCGCAACCAGGACCTGGGCGAGATCCCGCCCGAGGAGCACCTGCTGCGCACCTGCCGCAATGCCACCTTCATCCTCAACCACGGCTTCACCTCCTGTTACTCGGCGGCCTCCGCCAAGCTCCGGATCGATGTGGTGGTGCGTCAGGAGATCGAGGACGGCTACCTCGCCGGTCCGCGCTATCGCGCCGCGGGGCCGGAGATCACGGTCACCGGCGGGCTGGGCGACGAGCGCAAGCAGCACATGCACGCCGAGAGCTTCGGCATGATCGCCGACGGCGTCGACGAGATCCGCCGTGCCGTGCGCATCTGCTGCCGCGAGGGCGTGGACAACCTCAAGTTCAACGTCTCCGGCGACGAGTTCGTCGGCCATGCCCGCGCCGAAGTGGTCTCGCTCAGCCTCGAAGAACTCACCGCCGGGGTCCAGACTGCTCATGACTGGGGCAAGAAGGTCGCCTGCCACTCGCGGGCGGCCGAGTCGGTCAAGCGCGCCGTGCGGGCCGGCGTCGACTGCATCTATCACTGCGACTTCGCCGACGAGGAAGCGCTCGACATGCTGGAGAGCGTCAAGGACCGGGTCTTCGTCGGCCCGGCCTTCGGGCTGGTGCACAATTCGGTGTTCGAGGGGGACGTCGTCGGGCTGACCCGCGAGCGGGTCGAGAGCATGGGCCTGCCGCGCAAGCTGGAGCACACCATCCGCACCTATCACGAGATGCGCAGGCGCGGCATGCGCGTCGTGGTCGGCGGCGACTACGGCTTCACCGTCACGCCGATGGGCCAGAACGCCCGCGATATCGGACACTTCGTCAAGTTCTTCGGCTATACGCCGGCCGAGGCGCTGAAGTGCGCCACCGCCGTTGGCGGCGCCCTGATGGGCTTTGACGACGAGCTCGGCGTGATCCGGGCCGGGGCGCTCGCCGACCTGCTGCTGGTCGATGCCGACCCGCTGCTCGATCCCTCCGTCCTGGTCGGGCCGAGCCACTTCACCATGATCATGAAGGATGGCGACATGTTCCGCGATCCGCGCGGCGGGCACGCGAATTTCCAGCTGCGCGGCGAAGGCGGGCATTCCGCCCGCCTCGCCACGGGCCCGTCGCCGGCCTGAAGCGTCGTCACTCCCGCCGTCGCCCCCGGCCAGCAGCCGGCATGGGCGACGGCGGGTCTTTTCAGCCTGCCGGAAATCGCACTACACTGCCGATATGGACACGGCGGCAGGTTCGGACCGGGCACTCGCGCAGCAATTGACGATCGTCAATCGCAAGGGCCTGCACGCGCGCGCCTCGGCACGCTTCGTGCGCACCGCCGAGTGCTTCGATGCCGAGATCAAGGTGGTTCGCGACGGCCAGGCAGTGAACGGCAATTCCATCATGGGCCTGATGATGCTGGGGGCCGGTCCGGGCTCGACGATCCTGGTGCAGGCGACAGGCCGGCAGGCGCGCGAAGCGCTCGATGCCATCACCACGCTGGTCAATAACGGCTTCGACGAGGACGCCGACGGCGCGCCGGCCTAAGCGGCCATCCCCGGGCCGCTCGACACACTTCTGGTGATCATGCGTTTTGTCCGCGACCGCGTGAGCCACGGTTTTGCGCGGGGCGCCCGCTTCGGCGGGTGACACCGGGCGGCCCGGCGGACCGCCACTGCCGGTCGGGCACACAGGGACATAAAGCTTTCTTTATATCCCGGTTGCGAGGCCCGGCGCCGTTCAGTATAAGCCGGTCAACACGATCGACAGGAGACGGGGCCGATGGCCAGCAGCAGCGACTACATCGTCAAGGACATCTCGCTGGCCGAGTTCGGCCGCAAGGAAATCGGCATGGCCGAAATCGAGATGCCCGGCCTGATGGCAATCCGCGAGGAATTTTCCGCCAGCCAGCCGCTCAAGGGCGCCCGTATCGCCGGCTCGCTGCACATGACCATCCAGACGGCGGTGCTGATCGAGACGCTCAAGGCGCTCGGCGCCGAGGTGCGCTGGGTAAGCTGCAATATCTTCTCCACCCAGGATCATGCGGCGGCCGCCATCGCTGCGGCCGGCATCCCGGTCTTTGCCAAGAAGGGCGAGACGCTCACCGAGTACTGGGACTATACCGACCGCATGATGGACTGGCCGGGCGGCACCACGCCCAACATGATCCTCGACGATGGCGGCGACGCCACAATGCTGGTGCTGGTGGGCGCGAAGGCCGAGACCGACGCCTCAGTGCTGTCCAATCCGCACAGCGAGGAAGAAGAGGTGTTCTTCGCCACCATCAAGCAGCGGCTCGCCAAGGACCCGACCTTCTATTCCCGCATCAAGGCCAACATCCGCGGGGTGTCGGAAGAAACCACGACGGGCGTGATGCGGCTCTACCAGCTGCAGCAGAAGGGCGAACTGCCCTTCCCCGCGATCAACGTCAACGACAGCGTCACCAAGTCCAAGTTCGACAACAAGTACGGCACGCGGGAGTCGCTGGTCGACGCCATCCGCCGTGGCACCGACGTGATGCTGGCCGGCAAGGTGGCCATCGTGTGCGGCTATGGCGACGTGGGCAAGGGATCGGCCCAGTCGCTGCGTGGCGCAGGGGCACGCGTTCTGGTCACCGAGGTCGATCCGATCTGTGCGCTGCAGGCGGCCATGGACGGCTATGAGGTGGTGACGCTCGAGGACGCGGCGCATCGGGCCGACATCGTGGTGACGGCGACCGGCAACAAGGACGTCGTGACCCTTGACGATATCCGCAATCTCAAGGACATGGCCATCGTCTGCAACATAGGCCACTTCGACAACGAGATCCAGGTTGCCGAGCTCAGAAACTTCAGGTGGACCAACGTCAAGCCGCAGGTCGATATCGTTGAGCTCGCGCCCGGCAGGCGCATCGTGCTGCTCTCGGAAGGCCGGCTGGTCAACCTGGGCAATGCCACCGGGCATCCCAGCTTCGTGATGAGCGCCTCGTTCGCCAACCAGACGCTGGCGCAAATCGAGCTGTGGACCAATGGCGACAGGCTCGAGAACAAGGTGCACGTGCTGCCCAAGCACCTCGACGAGAAGGTGGCGCAACTGCACCTCGCCAAGCTCGGCGCGAAGCTCACCCGGCTGAGCAAGGTGCAGGCCGACTATATCGGCGTAGCGCCCGAAGGCCCGTTCAAGTCCGGCCAGTATCGCTACTGAGCCAGGAGGCCGGAAACCGGCGTCGACGGGGCGGGCTCGATCCCGCCCCTGCCGATTCCTGCCGCCCGAATTAACTTGCGGCAAATCAACCGGCGTTAACGAAGCGTTCACTGTTCGGTCCGGGGTCAACTCCCAAAGTGCCGCACTTGTGCGCATGGCAGGTGCAATTTGACTCTTTTTGCGCGATTCCCGGCCCGGTAAGGTCTGGTGATTCGCTGGTTACGGGTTCTGCTCCGGCGAACTCCGCGGCGAATCAGTTGGGGGCTCGGCGCGGTATCGTGTGCGGTGTTGGCACGTCCCGCTTTCTGCGCGGACCGGGCTGCAGACATTTTCGGGCTAGGGGCAACGCATGGGGCCGGATCATCTCCGGAACGTATTCGGATTCACGGGGCTTGCCGCCAGTCTCGTCACTGTGGTCACCGCGACACCGAGCCTCGGCCAGGGAGTTTCCATCAGCAACGTGATGGGGGCGGCGCCGCTCGCGATCACGCTGGGCGCCGGCGCCTTCGCGCTGATCGCGGTCTCGGTGGTGCGTGGCATGCTGCGCGACGGCCGGCGGGCTCGGCTAAGGGCCGCCGACCAGATCGCCGGGCTGAGAGCGACGGTGGATCAATATGAGGCGCTGCTCTCGGCGACGCGGGAACTGGTGGTGCTGTGGACGGACACCGGCGAGGGTCCGCGCTTTCTCGGCCAGCCTGCCGCCCTGCTGCCGCCGGGCCGCCGCCCGGAGGCAGTACTCGACTTCTCGTCCTGGCTGGTCGATGCGGATGCCGACGCGCTCGCCGGCGCCGTCGAGCAGTTGAGGGTCGGCGGGCGGGCCTTCGAGATCAGCCTCGCGGCCCGTGACGGGCGGCAGGTGCGGGCGGTCGGCTCCGTGCTCGGGAACGGCGCCTCGCTGCGGCTGAGGCCGGCCCGGGTTCAGAGCGGGGCAGCGGCGCCCACGGACGAATCCGGCGCGGCCCGCAGCGTGCTTGCCGGCCTTATCGAGCCAGCATTCCTGCGCGACGCGGAGGGGCGGATCAGTTTTGCCAACGCGGCCTATCATGACCTCGCCCGGACGCTGGGCCGGCGCAGCAGCGAGGCCCAGCTGGCCGATCTGACGGAACCGAGGCGGCGCACCGAAACGTCGCCGCGCGAGGTGGCGCTCGGCGAAACGGGCAGCTGGGAGGTGGTGGAATTTCCGCTGGCCGGCGGCTCGGCGGGGTACTTGAGAGCCGGTCGGCCGGCGCCGCAGAAGGACTCGGGCCTTTCCCACCTCGGCGGCATCATCGATGCGCTGGCCACCCCGATCGCCATCTTCAATGCCGGTCGCGAACTGGTACAGTCCAACCGCGCCTACTGCGCGCTGTGGGGGCTCGACCCTGCCTGGCTGAAGCCGGGCATGGACGAGCGGGTGATCCTCGACCGGCTGCGCACCGACGGGCAATTGCCCAACGAGCCGGACTACCAGGGCTGGCGCGCCCGCCACCTGACAACATACCAGCTCAAAGGGCCCAAGGAACTCGACCCCTGGCACCTGCCCGATGGCCGCACCGTGCAGGTGATCGCCGCGCCGGCCGGACCACAGGGCGGCGTCATCTATGTGTTCGAGGACATCACCGATCAGCTCATGCTCAAGAGCCAGCACCGGGCGGTGCTGGACGTGCAGCGCTCGACCCTCAATGCGCTCAGCGAGGCGGTGGCGGTGTTCGGCACCAACGGGCGGCTGACGCTCTCCAACCCGCGATTGTCGAGCCTTTGGAAGCTGCCCACCAACGTGCTCGCAGACAATCCCCACATCGACCAGGTGGCCGCGACGGTCAGCCGGGCCATGCCGGAGGACGGGGCAGCTATCTGGCGCGACCTCAAGGCCTCGATCATCGACCTCAACCCGACCCGCTCGGACAGGCAAGGCCGCATCTCCCGGGCCGACGGCAAGCTGATCGACTACGCCATCGTGCGGCTGCCCGACGGGCAAACGATGATGACGTTCCTCGACGTCACCGAGAGTGCCAACTACCAGCGTGTGCTCAAGGAGAAGAACGAGGCCCTGCTGACCGCCGACCGGCTGAAGGACGCCTTTGTCCAGAACGTCAGCTATGAGCTGCGCTCGCCGCTTACCAACATCATCGGCTTTGCCGACCTGCTCGCCTCCGGGGCGGCGGGCACGCTGAACGACAAGCAGCGCAGCTACACCGACTACATCCGCGCCTCGAGCGTGACGCTCGGGGTGCTGATCGACAATATCCTCGACCTCGCGACGGTCGATGCGGGCATCGCCGAACTGCGCCCCGAACAGCTGGATGTCGCGGCGCTGGTCGAGAAGGCACGCGCAGGCGTGGTGGCGACCTTCCCCGCGGTCAACGGGGAGACGCCGATCAACCTCAAGGTGGTGATCGAGCCGGACCTGCCACCCTTCGTGGCCGACGGCACGCGCATCGTGCAGGTGCTCTACAACCTGCTCTCGAACGCTGCGCGGTTCTCCGCGCCCGGCGGCGAGATCCGGCTCACCGTGTCGGGCCGGACCGGGCGCATGCAGTTCACCGTCGAGGACGAAGGCACGGCGATGAGCGAGGAAATGCGCGCCGCCATGCAGGATCGCAACGAACCGGCAG
>NZ_JAYRYM010000030.1:0-26725 GCF_041917035.1 Devosia sp.
CGCGCTTGGTCGTGTAGCCGTAAAGGCTCATCGACCCGAAGGTCGCGGCGGTGATGAAGAACACCTTGGCGATCGAAGCGTCGGTATAGACCATGAAGATCGAGCTGAGGCTCAGGCCCATGACGGCAGCGAACACCCAGAACACCGCCTGCGCGGCGCCCACAGAGAGCTTGTTGATGCCGAAGCTCAGCACCAGCACGAAGGCCAGCGGCGACAGCGCGATCACCCACATCAGCGGGCTCTGGTAGATCAGCGCCCCCCAGGCAGTCAGCTGCCCGTCGGCCACGGCGCCCTGGGCGCTGAAATAGGCGACCAGCCCGGTCACCACCAGGCCAATTCCCATGTAGTTGTAGACCTTGAGCATATAGCTCCTCAGGCCCTCGTCGATGGCTGCGGCGGTTCCGGCCCGCGCAGCGGCGATAGTCGGTCTGTCGAATTCAGCCATTACAGTTCCCTTTCCTGGCAGCAGGCACGCACGCATGTCGCTGCGGTAGCCTCGGGGAGGAAATATGGCGGCTCCCCCGGGTGATTACAAGAGCGTCGGTGCCGCCAGTGCGGCGCGCAATGTCGCTACGGCACAAGGCCTTAGGTGCTGCGTTCGGGACGTTGACCGCTTCGTGACCCGCATCGGCGGGCCCGTTGCCGTCGCCTATCCTTGCCCGCGTCGGCCCGCCCCGGTACGGTTCGGTGGTCGGGCGTCGCGAATCACGCGTCCCGCCTGCGCGGCAAAGGGAGGGTCGGTTGCCCAGGCTCTTTACCGGAATAGAGGTGCCCCGCGACGTCGGGCTGGCCCTGTCACTGAAGCGCGGCGGGCTGACCGGCGCACGCTGGATCGACACCGAGAACTATCACATCACCCTGCGCTTTATCGGCGATGTCGATCACGCGACCGCTGCCGACGTCATGGACATGCTGGACCGGCTGGCCGACAGCGAGGCGTTCTCGATCCGGTTGAGCCATCTGGGCTCGTTCGGCGGAGACAAGCCGCGGGCCCTGTTCGTCGGGGTGGAGAACAACCAGACCCTGCTGCGGCTGCAGGCCGCACAGGAACGGGTGCTGCAGCGCGCCGGGCTGCCGCCCGACGGCCGGAAATTCGTGCCGCATGTGGCGCTGGCCCGCCTGCGCGGTGCGTCGGCCCCGGAAGTGGCAGGCTTCATCGCCCAGTCCGGCCGCTTCATGCCGCTCGAGTTCCCGGTCCGCCGCTTCGTGCTGTTCTCGAGCAAGGATTCGGTGGGTGGCGGGCCCTATCTCGTGGAACACGCCTATGCGTTGGCCGCCTGATCTGCCGCCTTAACGCTTCCTTCACCAAGCCGGGCCAAACAGAAACTCTCGGGATTCCCGACGCCAAAATGCCGTCACGATTGCCGCTATGGTCTCGACTTAATTCAAATGCGCTCCCGGCTTGAGACCTTGGTAACCATGCGGTGGCAGGATGAGGTGTCGATTGCGCAAACTTCGGACAAGGACGTTCGGGCGATGACGGCGACTCGTTTGGGACTGGCTGTGGCACTGTGTGCCGTTCTCGGCGTCGCGGCGGCGGCGCCGGCCCTTGGCCAGCAGATCAAGCAGCTGGGCACGTTCAAGTCGTGGACGGCCTGGGTCGGCTCGGATGCCAACGGCACGATGTGCTACATCTCGGCCGAGCCGGAGGACTGGAGCCCCAAGGAGGTCAAGGGCGCCCCGGTGAAGCGGAGCCCGATCCACTTCCTTGTGATCAACCGCAAGGGCCTGGGCACCAAGAACGAGGTACAGACCCTCGTCGGCTACCCCTTCCACCCCACCAACGCCAATGTCTCGGCGACCATCGATGGCAAGAGCTATCCGATGGTGACCGAGGGCGAGGCGGCCTGGCTGGCCGTCGAGGCCGATGAGCCGGGCTTCGTCGAGGCGCTCAAGGCGGGCACCAAGCTGGTGGTCAAGGGCACGTCGCAGAAGGGTAACAATATGAGCGACACCTACAACCTGTCGGGCGTGACCGCCGCTTTGGGCGAGATCGGCAAGGCCTGCGCCTGATCTGTGCATGCCCCCAGACGGATGGCGATCTCGATTGGACGGCGCGGGCGGACCCTGCTACCAAGCCGATGACCATCGAGGCCTCATGACTGCTCTGCCCGTTCGATCGCTGCTCCTGCTGGTCCTGGCCTTTCTGGCCTTGGCCGGCGGACCCGCTGCGGCGCAATCGGTCAAGCTGCTCGGGGAGTACCGCGCCTGGTCGGCCTATTCGGCCACCGAGTCGACCGGGCCGGTGTGCTTTGCCCTGACCAAACCCAGCGATGTATCCCCCACCCCGGACGGCTACACCGAGGCCTATCTCTACCTGACGCACCGCCCTGCAGAGGGTGTGCGCAACGAGATGAACCTCGTTGCCGGCTACACCTTTGCGCCGGACACGCCGGCGACGGTGACGGTGAGCGGCCAAAGCTTCGAGCTCTTCACCGAGAACGACGCCGCCTGGCTGCGCGACCCCGGCCAGAACGACAATCTTGCCGGGGCGCTGCGGGCCGGCTCGACCGTCGTGGTCGAAGGCACCAGCGACCGCGGCATCCGCATCACCGAGACGTTCTCGCTCTCGGGCGCCACCGCCGCCTCGCGCGCCATTGAGGGCGACTGCACCGGCTGAGCCGCAGGCCTGCCCTGCGGCGGGCTGTTTTGCGCTGCCCGATGTCCTATGTTATCAGCCGCGCCCAGACGCGCCCGCTGAGAAAGCCGCCCGCACCATGGCCATTGCCCTCGACCTCGATCACCACACCCATGCCGACCGCACCCGACCCGGCCGCGCCTCGCTGGTTGGGCTGTCCCGGCCCGAGCTGCGCACCACCCTGATGGGCATCGGGCTCGACGAGCGCGAGGCCAAGATGCGGGCCTCGCAGCTGTGGAACTGGATCTATCACAACGGCGTCACCGACTTCGAGCGGATGACCAATATCCAGAGAGGCTTCCGGCAGAAGCTGGCGGACACGTTCCTGCTCGATCGGCCCGAAATCGTCACCGAGCAGGTGTCCGTCGATGGTACCCGCAAGTGGCTGTTCCGCTTCCGCGACCCGAAGAACCCGGCGCTGCCGCCGGTCGAGGTCGAGACCGTTTACATTCCCGAGGAGGACCGCGGCACGCTCTGCGTCTCGAGCCAGGTCGGCTGCACGCTGACCTGTTCGTTCTGCCATACCGGCACGCAGAAGCTGGTGCGCAACCTGACTGCCGGCGAAATCCTCGGTCAGGTGCTGATGGCGCGCGAGCGGCTGGGCGACTTTCCCGGCGGCGTTCGCCCGACCGACGGGCTGGTTCCGGCGCCGCGCGGTTCGGGCGGCTCCGAGGGCGACAGCCGCGCCGTCACCAATGTGGTGATGATGGGCATGGGCGAGCCGCTCTACAACTACGACAATGTCAAGGAGGCGCTGCTGATCGCCTCGGACGAAGCGGGCATCTCGCTGTCCAAGCGCCGGATCACGCTGTCGACCTCGGGCGTCGTGCCGTTCATCGAGCCGACCGGGCGCGAGATCGGCGTCATGCTCGCCATCTCGCTGCACGCGGTGCGCGACGAGCTGCGCGACCTCCTCGTGCCGATCAACAAGAAATGGCCGCTCAAGGAACTGATCCAGGCATGCCGCGACTATCCCGGCCTCTCCAATGCCCGCCGCATCACCTTCGAATACGTAATGCTGCGCGACATCAATGATTCCGACGCCGATGCGCGCGAACTGGTGCGGCTGCTCGCCGGCGTCCCGGCCAAGATCAACCTGATCCCGTTCAATCCCTGGCCGGGCAGCAACTACGAATGCTCGACCTCCTCGCGGATCGAGCGGTTCGCCGACATCGTCAACGCCGCCGGCTACGCGAGCCCGGTCCGCACCCCGCGCGGCCGCGACATCTTCGCCGCCTGCGGACAGTTGAAGAGCGCCAGCGAGCGGCTGAGCAAGAAGGAGCGCGACGCACTTACGGCCTGAGCCGCCGCCTGCCGAGCATCACCACCGCAGCGCCGGCGACACTGAGCAGCGCCGACAGCCCGAAGATCGACCAGTAGCCGTAGGCCTCGGCCCAGAGCCCGGTGCCGAGGCCGGAGAGCAGGGCACCAGCGCTCATCGTGTTTCCGAACAGTGCCGAGGCGACCCCGGCGCGACCGGGCAGCAGGTCCTGCACATAGGCCATGCCGACGACGCTTATGATGCCGATGGCGGCGGCCCGCAGGATCTGCCCCAGGTAGAGCGACAGCAGCGTCGGCCACACCAGCGCCATAAGGAAATATCCGGCGAACAGCAGGAAGCCGAAGGCAAGCAGCGGCACGCTGACCCGTTGCATCGGCCGGACGACGAACAGCCCCATCACCAGCACTTCGAGCGCGGCACAAAGGCTGAACAGCAGCCCCACGTCGGTCTCGCTGCCCAGTTCGCGCACCACGGTGATCGACATGGCGTTCGATCCCATGAACATCACGGTGTGGAAGGTGGTCATGGCGATCACTGCGGGGGCGGCGGCGCGCACCACGTCGATGGTGATCATCTGGCGCTCGGAAGGATCGGCGGGCACGACCTTGACGCGGCTCACCAGCACCACGGCAAGCGCCAGCACCGCAAGTACTGCTGCTCCCACATAGACACCCGCAAAGCTCCAGCCCGCCACCAGGCCCGCGCCGATCGCCGGGCCGATGGCCCAGCTCAGCGAGGACGTCATCCTGAGGGCGGCCATGCCGCGCGATACAGTCTCGCCTCCGACGCGGTCGAGATAGCCCTTGGCCATTGCGAACATCAGCGCGAAAGAAGCGGAGCTCGGGCCGAACAGCCACACGCCCACGGCGATCAGCAGCCAGCCCTGAGTCAGGGCGGCGCAAAGCGCCAGTCCGAGGATCTTGGCACCCATCGCCACCAGCAGCGGCCAGAGGACCGGCTTTTTGTCGTGCAGGTGGCCGAACACAGTGGTGACGGCGATGCCGGAAATCGCCGACAGCGTCAGGAAGGCGCTCAGCTCCAGCGGCGACATGCCGATCCTCTCCACCGCCAGCAGCGCCATGTAGCTGCCGGCCACCGCCTCGGCGAGCGTCGCCAGCAGGATGGCAAGCAAGGCAGGCGTGAACGACGGCACCTTGAACAGCGCAAGGCTGGACCTGAACGACACGAGGTGTTCCTCTGCGCCGGCCGGCGTGGGTTGAAGGGCGAAACGGCGGGGTGCTACACCTAACCTTCGCCGCTTAACGCGGCAACACCGGCGCGGTGCCATCCCGAGACGTCCGATCCAGCCCGGGGGCCGGTGACGCCCTCAATCGGGGAGCGAAAGATGGCCATTGAACTGAGACGCATGCAGCCGGGCGACGAACTCGAATTCTCCGAGATCGCTCCCGACGTCTTCGATGAGCCCATCCACCCCGGGCGGCTCGAGGCCTACCTGCGCCGGCCCGGCCACCTGCTGATCCTCGCTTGCGACGGCGACCTCGTCGTCGGCCAGTGTGCGGCAGTGCTGCATTTCCATCCCGACAAACCGACCGAGCTCTATGTCGACGAGGTCGGCACCGCCAGCACCCACCTCCGCCGCGGCATCGCCACGGCGATGCTGCAGGCCATGTTCGACTGGGGGCGCGAACTGGGCTGTACCGAGGCCTGGCTCGGCACTGAACTCGACAATGTCGAGGCCAATGGCCTCTACCGCAAGTTCAGGCCCTCCGAGGACGAGGCGATCCAGTACTACCTGTTCGCGCTCGAGTAGCTCCAGGGTCGGGGGCAGCGGCAGGCGCCTCGCCCCTGATCCACTCGAGCCTGTGCCGGCCCTGGCCCGGATCGCCCAGCACCTGGGCCAGCGCCGGCAGCAGCACGCGCAGTTCGCCCTCGAGCGTGAACGGCGGGTTGACGAGGATCAGTCCCGAGCCGTGCAGGCGTGGCGGATTCGACGCCGGGCGGATGCTGATCTCGGCCCGCAGCAGGCGCGGAATGCCGGTCGCCTCGAGCGCAGAGACGAAGTCGTGCACCGCGCGGGTGTCCTTGAGCGGGTACCAGAGCGCATAGAGCCCGCCCGGGAACTTCCGGTGCGCCTTCTGCAGCCCGTCGACCAGTCGCTCGAACTCGCCTTTTTCCTCGAAGGGCGGGTCGACCAGCACCAACCCGCGCTTCTCCTTGGGCGGTACATGGGCGTTGAGGGCCAGCCAGCCGTCGAGATGGATCACCCGCACCTGCACGTCACCGGCAAAGAGCCTGCCCAGCCGCTCGGCATATTCTGGATGCAGTTCGAGCGCCGAGAGCCGGTCCTGTGGCCGGAACAGCGTCCGCACCAGGAGTGGCGAGCCGGGATAGGTCTCGAGCCGGTCACCCGGATTGAGGCCGCGGATCACTTCGAGATAGGGCTCGACCAGCGGCCGCGCCTTGGCGGGCAGCTCGGCCTTGAGCAGCCGGCCGATGCCGTCCACCCACTCCGGCGAACGCCTGGCGATCTCGCCGGTGAGATCGTAGCGGCCGATCCCGGCATGCGTATCGATCACCCGGAACGCCGCGTCCTTTTTCTTGAGGTATTCGCACAGCCGGGTGACGACGATGTGCTTCATCACATCGGCGAAATTGCCGGCATGGAAGGCGTGGCTGTAGTTCATCGAACCACCCGGCCGAGCACTGTCGGGTTCGTCGTCATCCCCGCGAGAATGGCTGGGTCCCGGGATGTCAATGCCGCGCCTGCGCCGTCAGGATGGTCGCGGCGAAGGCCGTGAAGATCGCCGCGAAGCTCCAGTTGATCGCCTTCTCGATCCACCTGCTGCGCCTGAACGCCGCCGCGAGCCCTTCCGCCGCGAAGACGATCAGCACGCCCATGGGGATCGACAGGACGACGAACTGCACACCGAGGAACAGCAGCTTGCCGGCAGCTGCCGGGTCGTTCGCCTCGACGAACTGCGGCAAGAACGTAACGAAGAACAGCACCACCTTGGGGTTGAGCAGGTTGATGCCGAGGCCGGTCGCAAAGCTCTGCCACAGTGTGGGGGTCTTTTTCGCGGCTTCCGCCAGTCGCAGCCCGCCGCCATGCGCGATCGCCTGCCAGGCCAGCCAGAGCAGGTAGACCGCGCCGGCGATCTTGAGGGCGAGAAAGAGCGGCGGCGCAGCGACGATCAGCACCGAGATGCCGAACGCAACCAGCGTGGTGTGCACGAGAATGCCGGTCATCGCCCCGAACATGGCAGCCAGTCCATGCCCCCGCCCGTAGTTGATGGCGCGGCTCATCTGCAGCGCCATGTCGGGGCCGGGCGTGATCATCAGGACGAATGTCGCGACGGCGAAGGCGAGCATCACGGGCAGATCGGGAACGAAGTCGGGCATCGGGTCCACCGGGAAGGATCGCTCCTCTTGGCACGGCGCGGGGCGGCTTGCCAGCCCCATCCGGCTGCGCCACAACACGGCCATGGGCAGTCCCGACATCATCCCGATCGGCGCCGGGGACCTTCCCCGCGTCGCCGATCTCGCCTACCGCATCTGGCCGGAGGCCTTTGCCGGCATTCTGCCCGCCGAGCGCATCCCCGGCATGCTGGCCGAAATCTACGCCCTCGAAACGCTGGCCGCCGACATTGCCGTGCGCGACCACCACTACTGGCTGGCGCGCCGCGACGGTGCCGATGTCGGCTTCGCCTCGGCCTATTGCGCCGAGGGCCGGGTGTGGATCAAGAAGCTCTACCTGCTCGCCGAGGCCCGCGGGCTGGGGCTCGGCAAGGCGCTGATCGCCGCCGCCCGCGTCCAATTGGGTCCCGAGCTGCCGGTGGCGCTCTACGTCAACGATGGCAATGCACCAGCCATCGCCTTCTACCGCTCGCAGGGCTTCGAGATCGAAAGGCGCGTCCCCGTCCGCATGGGGCCCTACGATTTCACCGACTACGTGATGCTGAAGCGGGCATAGCCGCAAGCCGCGCAGCCTCGACAACGCGATCACAACGCGTGGCCGGGGCCTCCCGACCATGCGTCGCCCCGCTTAAGCTGCCCTTAACCCTGCCCCAGTCATGCTCCGGGCGGTGTTTTGGGCGTACTTGAGGGCAATTGAGTGAAGTCGCCGGACAAGGCATCGGTAGGTCGCGCCAACGCCCTGCTGCTCGATGCTGCGCTCGAGAGTATCCCCTACGGCTTCTGCGTCTGGTCGCCCGAGTTCCGCCTCGTGATGTGGAACCGCCACTATCTCGACATCTACGGGTTTCCGAGCAAGCGCGTCCGCAAGGGCATGACGCTCGAGGCGGTAGTCCGGCTCTCGGCCGAGCTCGGCAACCATCCGGACCAGTCGCCGGAAGACTTCCTCTTCGCCTATCGGCAGGAGCTGCTGAACAATCGCGGCGGCGCGCGCGCCAAGGTCCGCGAACTGGTGCAAGGCGGACGCACGCTCGAGACGGCACACGTCTATTCACCGGGACTGGGCTGGGTGGTGACGCACGAGGACGTCACCGAGGAGATCGCCTCGTCGGAAATCATCCAGAAGCGCAAGCGCGAACTCGAAAGGCAGAACATCCGGCTCGATGCGGCGGTCAACAACATCAGCCAGGGCCTGTGCATGTACGACCCCAAGGGCCGGCTGGTGATCTGCAACCAGCCCTACCAGCGCATCTACAAGCTGCCCGAACAGCTGCTGCGGCCGGGCACCCTGCTCGACGACATCCTCGCCTATCTGTTCGAGCACGGCATGCGGGCAAGCGGCAATAGCGAGGAGTATATCCGGTGGCGGCGCGAGGTCATCGCGCGCGGCGAGTACGGCAAGAACATCCACGAGCTGGATGGCAGGATCATCATGATGCAGCACCATCCCATGAAGGATGGCGGCTGGGTGACCACGCACGAGGACATCACCGAGCAGCGGCAGCAGGAGGACCGGATCCGGCACCTTGCACGGCACGATGCGCTGACGCAGCTGCCCAACCGGCTGCTGTTCCTCGAGGAGATGGTGGCCGCCGAGCCCGGGCTCGAGCGCGGCGAACACGTCGCGGTGCTGTGCATCGATCTTGACCACTTCAAGGCGGTCAACGACACGCTCGGGCACGCGCTCGGCGACCGCGTGCTGCAGCAGGCCTCGGCGCGGCTGTGGGGCACGACACGCGAGAACGACGTGCTGGCACGGCTCGGCGGCGACGAGTTCGCCCTGCTGCTGCGCGGCGTCGACAGTCCCGCCGCCGCCGCCGCGATCGCCGAGCGCATCGTCAAGTCGATCGGGGCGCCGTTTGCCATCGACGGCCACCAGGTGGCAATCGGGGCTAGTGTCGGCATCGCTATGTCGCCGCAGGACGGCACCACCACCGACGCGTTGATGAAGAACGCCGACCTGGCGCTCTACAAGGCCAAGAACGAGGGGCGCTCGACCTTTCACTTCTTCGAGCCGGGAATGGACGCGGCGATCCAGAAGCGCCGGACCATCGAGGCCGGACTGCGGCTGGCACTGGCGCGGCAGGAGTTGCGGCTGGTGTACCAGCCGCTGATCGGGCTCAAGGAGAACCGCGTCACCTGCCTCGAGGCCCTGCTGCGCTGGGAACCCTCGGGGCGGGGGGGCGTCGTCTCGCCCACCGAGTTCATCCCGGTTGCCGAGGAGACGGGGCTGATCGTCTCGATCGGCGAGTGGGTGCTGCGCGAGGCGTGCCGCACCGCGGCGCAATGGCCCGACGACGTGCGGGTGGCAGTGAACCTGTCTCCGGTGCAGTTCAAGAACAAGCGGCTCTACGAAACGGTCGAGGCAGCACTGCGCGACACCGGGCTGACGCCCACCCGGCTCGAGCTCGAGATCACCGAGTCGCTGCTGCTCGCCGACAACGAGCCGACGCTGCGCACGCTGCACCGACTGCGCGCGCTGGGCGTGCGCATCTCGATGGATGATTTCGGCACCGGCTATTCCTCGCTGAGCTACCTGCGCAGCTTCCCCTTCGACAAGATCAAGATCGACCGCTCCTTCATGCGCGACCTCAAGGCGAAGGGCGACAGCATGGCGATCATCAAGGCCGTCATCGGGCTCGGCCACTCGCTGGGCATGTCGACGACCGCCGAGGGCATCGAGACAGAGGAACAGCTCGCCGCTGTGCGCGAGCAGGGCTGCAACGAGGTGCAGGGCTTCCTGTTCTCGCCGCCCATCCCGGCTTCCGGGGTCGCCGAACTGCTCAATGCGCAGTATCGCGAGCCAGCGCTGCACCGCCGTGCGGGCTAGCGGCGGCGGTGCGACGCTCGACCTATGACGAACTGGTGGGGCTGGCGCGGGCAGCGAGCCGAAGCGGCGATGCCGAGGACCTGCTGCACGATGCGCTGATCGCCGCCCTCGCCGCCGGCCGCGACGATCTGAGCGTGCGGGCCAACCGCGCCTGGCTGTACGGCACGATCCGCAATCTGGGCCGCATGGCATGGCGCGGGCAGTCCCGCCGGAAGCGGCGGGAGCGGGAGTGGGCCGAGACCGCAGAGACCGCAGACGCTGCCGCCGTCAGTCCGGCCCCGGTGACCGATCTGCTGCGCGGCTTGCGTCCGCCGCTCAAGGCGGTGGCGGCACTGGTCCTGACCGGGCACAGCCGGCGGGAGATCGCCTACCTGCTGGGCCTGTCGGACGCCGCGTTGCGTCAGCGCCTCGTCCAGCTCAAGCGCGGTCTCTCCCGGGCCGGCCTGACGATGCCCGGCGAGCCTGCCGGGCTGAACCTCGATCTGGCCTACGGTCGGCTCCGCGCCGCCCTGCTGCCGCTGCTCCTCGAGCAAGGCGGCGCCCTGGGCAGCCACGACCCGGATGGCCACATCTTCGTGATCACCCGCTCACGGAACGGCGAGGCGCGGCAATCTCCTGTGCATGCCGGCCAATCGGCCCGCAAGGCACGAGCGAAAGGATGACTCCGATGGACTTCAAGCCGAAAACCGCCAGTGTGGTCTTCTACGTCAGCGACATCGTGCGCACCGAAGCGTTCTACAACCAGACGCTCAGCCTCGATTTGGCACGGCAGGAGGGAGCCGAGCCGTTCTGGCTGCAGGGCACGCTCGCCGGTGGACTGGACCTTATTTTCTTCCAGATGCCGGCGCGGCGCGGCGACAGCCCGGCGATCGTCTTCACCGTCGATGACGGTGGCATCGACGACATCGTCTCGGCACTGGCCGACAAGGGCGTCACTATCGTCACCCCGGTGAGCGAAGCACCGGGCGGCTGGAGCGCCGATTTCCTCGACCCCGACGGCTTCGCGCTGGGCCTGTGGCAGTCGGGGGAGTTGCCACGCACGCGCAAAGCCTAGTCAGGACCGCGCAATCCAGCCATTCGGCGAATTGTCTTGTGATTGCCATGCCGCTCCGATAATGGGGCGCGCTACGCTTCCCCCTATTCTGATCGGCTGCCCCACATGCGTTTGCGCAACATCGCGATCATTGCCCACGTCGACCACGGCAAGACCACCATGATCGACGTGCTGCTCAAGCAGTCCGGCGCCTTCCGGGAGAACCAGCGCGTCGAAGAGCGCGCCATGGACTCCAACGATCTTGAGCGCGAGCGCGGCATCACCATCCTCGCCAAGGTGACCTCGCTGGTCTGGAAGGACACGCGCATCAACATCGTCGACACCCCCGGCCATGCCGATTTCGGCGGCGAGGTGGAGCGCATCCTCTCGATGGTGGACGGCGTGGTGATCCTCGTCGATGCCGCCGAGGGCCCGATGCCGCAGACCAAGTTCGTGCTCGGCAAGGCCCTGGCGCAGGGGCTCAGGCCCATCGTCGCGATCAACAAGATCGACCGCCCCGACGAGCGCCACCTCGAGGTGCTCGAGGAGATCTTCGACCTCTTCATCGCACTCGACGCCACCCCCGAACAGCTCGACTTCCCGGTGCTGTACGGCGCCGCCAAGCACGGCTGGATGAGCGAGAAGCCCGAGGGTCCCAAGGACAGCCTCGCTCCGCTGCTCGACAAGGTCGTCGCCTACGTGCCCGAGCCGCAGGTGGAGGAGGGGCCGTTCCGCATGCTCGTCACCACCATCGAGCGCAATCCGTTCCTCGGCCGTATCCTCACCGGGCGCATCACTTCGGGCACGGTCAAGGCCGGCGACCCGGTCACCTCGCTCGGCCGCGACGGCAAGGTCGTCGAGAAGGGTCGCGTCAGCAAGGTGCTGGCCTTCCGCGGCCTCGAGCGCACCCCGATCGAGTTGGCGGAGGCGGGCGACATCGTCGCCATTGCCGGGCTCGAGACGTCGACCGTCGCCGACACTCTGGTCAATCCGGCTGTCACCGTGCCGCTGCCGTCCAAGCCGATCGATCCGCCGACGCTCTCGGTTACCTTCCGCATCAATGACGGACCGCTCGCCGGTCGCGAAGGCGACAAGGTGCAGTCGCGCGTCATCCGCGAGCGGCTGCTGCGCGAGGCCGAGGGCAATGTCGCCATCCGCGTCACCGAGGGCACCGACAGCGATTCCTTCGAGGTCGCCGGCCGCGGCGAACTGCAGCTCGCCGTGCTGATCGAGAACATGCGCCGCGAGGGCTTCGAGCTCACCATCGGTCGCCCGCGCGTGGTGCTGCGCGAAGAGAACGGGCAGCGGCTCGAGCCGATCGAGGAAGTGATCATCGACGTCGACGACGAGCATACGGGCGTCGTCGTACAGAAGCTCACCGAGCGCAAGGGCGACCTGGTCGACATGCGACCGTCCGGCGTCGGCCGCACGCGGCTGCGCTTCTACGTGCCGACCCGCTCGCTGATCGGCTACCAGCCAGAGCTGCTTTCCGATACCCGCGGCACGGCGATCTTCAACCGGCTGTTCCACGACTACCAGCCCTACAAGGGCGCCCTGCCGGGTCGCCGCACCGGCGTACTGATCTCGAACGGCACCGGCGTCGCCGTCGCCTACGCGCTGTGGAACCTCGAAGAGCGCGGGCCGATGATGATCGATCCCGGGATGGACGTGTACGAGGGCATGATCATCGGCGAGCACACGCGCGAGAACGACCTCGAGGTCAACCCGCTCAAGGGCAAGCAGCTGACCAATATCCGCACCACCTCCAAGGACGAGGCGGTTCGGCTGACGCCCCCCAAGAAGCTGACGCTCGAGCAGTCGCTGGGCTACATCGCCGACGACGAGTACGTCGAGGTGACACCGAAATCGATCCGCCTCAGGAAGAT
This sequence comes from Devosia sp., assembly GCF_041917035.1. Taxonomy (GTDB): domain Bacteria; phylum Pseudomonadota; class Alphaproteobacteria; order Rhizobiales; family Devosiaceae; genus Devosia_A. Next base: position 13,042 of record NZ_JAYRYM010000030.1, read on the forward strand.
CGCGCTCGATCCCAACGAGCGCAAGAAGATGATACGGGCCCAGAAAGCCGGCTGAGCCCCGGACAGGCCGCAGTCATGGTGTCACCCTGGCAATGGCCGGGGGTCCATCCCGAGGTCCAGCCCCGCGCCGCGCACATGGTGACATCGCGGGGCGGATTCCGGCGGTCGCCAGAATGACATGGTGCAAGGAGCGGGCATGGCCAAGTGGATCATCGAGACCATCACCGGCTCGGGCTATGTCGGGATCTTCCTGCTGATGCTGCTCGAGGCGGTGTTCCCGCCGATCCCGTCGGAGCTGATCATCCCGTTTGCCGGCTTCTCTGCCGCGCGGGGAGATCTGGACTTCGCCGGCGTGGTCCTTGCCGCTTCGGCCGGCTCGGTCGCGGGCATGGTGCCGTGGTATCTGGCAGGCCGGCTGTTCGGGCTGGGGAGGGTCCGCGCGCTGGCCGACCGCTATGGGCGCTGGTTCACCCTCAATGCCGAGGAGATCGACCTCGCGACCGGCATCTTCCATCGCTTCGGGCCCTGGATCGTGCTGTTCGGCCGGCTGTTCCCGATCATCCGCACGCTAATCTCCGTGCCGGCCGGCCTCGCCAGGATGCCGGTGGCGCTGTTCTTCGGCGCCTCCCTGGCCGGCATCCTGCTCTGGAATACGCTGCTCGCCGGAGCCGGCTTCATCCTCGCGGAGCACTACGAACTGGTCGAGTCCTGGCTCGATCCGCTGACCCTCGTCGTGCTGCTGGCGGTCGGGGCGCTCTACGTCTACCGCCTAGCCACCTGGCGCCCAAGCCGTCGGGCCGGGCGATAGGCCGCAAAGGATAAATGCGCCAAGCGCTTGCCGCAGCGCCCGGCCCCTCCTAAATAGTTTGGCGAACCTGAGGGCCCCTCGATGACTTTTGCCATTCTGCAGACGCTGAGCTTCATCCTCGGCATCGTATGGTGGATCTTCCTGATCATGATCGTCATGAGCTGGCTCATCAGCTTCAACGTGATCAATACCCGCAACCAGTTCGTGGCAACCGTCTGGCGCGTCCTCAACCAGATCACCGAACCGATCCTCAAGCCGATCCGCCGTATCGTGCCCAATGTCGGCGGGCTCGACCTGTCGCCGCTGATCGTTTTCGTCATCATCTTCTTTCTGCAGAACCTCATTGCCTCGGCCGCCGTGGGCCGCTTCCTCTAGCCGGTGTCCGCCTGGCGTCGCGACAGGGACGGCGCATTACTGCTGAGCCTGCGCGTCACGCCCAACGCCGGTATCGACCGGGTCGACGGGGTGGAGCAGCGCGACGACGGCAGCGAGGTGCTGCGGGTCCGCGTGCGGGCGGTACCGGACAAGGGGCGGGCAAATGCCGCCGTCATCGCCGTGCTGGCCCAGTACCTCAGGATGCCGCGGTCGTCTCTCGCCGTCATCGCCGGCGAGACGGCGCGACTGAAGACTGTGCGGATCGCCGGACCCGCCGAGTCAGCGCTGGAGCGTCTGTGCAGCGGCGGCCCCGAGCCAGCGGGATAGCGTACGCAGCGTCGCAAATCCGTTGCACTGCCCGCCCCGATTTGGCACAAGCCTATCACCATCTTCGGGGGCGGAGGACGGGCGCAGCGCGGGTCGCGCGTGCCCAGGATACGGAGCCTGCCTCGGGGATCCACATCGAGGAACAATTCTATGACTCTTTTGCTTTGGGCGATCGTGGTGTGCGGGGCACTCTCGATCGTTTACGGCGTCATCACGACGCAGGGCCTGATGGCCGCCGATGCGGGTTCGGCCCGTATGCAGGAGATCTCCGCCGCCGTGCGCGAGGGCGCCTCCGCCTATCTCCGTCGCCAGTACACCACGATTGGCATCGTCGGCGTGGTGATCGCCATCGCCGCCTTCTTCCTGCTCGGCATCTGGGCCACCGTCGGCTTCGTCATCGGCGCCGTGCTCTCCGGTGCGGCCGGCTTCATCGGCATGAACCTGTCGGTGCGCGCCAACGTCCGCGTCGCCCAGGCAGCGACCAAGTCGCTGGCGGGCGGCCTCGACCTCGCCTTCAAGTCCGGCGCGGTGACGGGCCTGCTCGTCGCCGGCCTCGGTCTCCTCGGCGTCGCGCTCTACTTCATCGTCCTGACCCAGTTCGCCGGCTTCGCGCCCACCAGCCGCACGGTGATCGACGCGCTCGTCGCCACCGGCTTCGGCGCCTCGCTGATCTCGATCTTCGCGCGCCTGGGCGGCGGCATCTTCACCAAGGGTGCCGACGTCGGCGGCGACATGGTCGGCAAGGTCGAGGCGGGCATACCCGAGGATGATCCGCGCAACCCGGCCACCATCGCCGACAATGTGGGCGACAATGTCGGCGACTGCGCCGGCATGGCGGCCGACTTGTTTGAGACCTATGTGGTGACCATCGTCGCCACCATGGTGCTCGCCGCGATCGTCCTGCCCGACGCCTTCAAGCTGGCCGGCATGGTCCTGCCGCTCGCCATCGGCGGCGCCTGCGTGGTGACCTCGATCATCGGCACCTACTTCGTCAAGCTCGGCTCCGACAACAACATCATGGGCGCCCTCTACAAGGGCCTCGTCGCCACCGGCGTGCTGTCGCTGGTCGTGCTGCTGCCGGTGCTCTGGCTCACCTTCGGCGACCTCAACGCCGCCCTCGGCACCGAGGCCAAGGCGTTCACCCCGTGGTCGCTGTTCTGGTGCGGCGTCGCCGGCCTGATCATCACCGGGCTGATCATCGTCATCACCGAATACTACACCGGCACGGGCAAGCGCCCGGTCAACTCGATCGCCGAAGCCTCGGTGACCGGTCACGGCACCAATGTCATCCAGGGCCTCGCGGTCTCGCTGGAGTCGACGGCGCTGCCGGCCCTCGTGATCATCGTCGGCATCATCGTCACCTACAATCTCGCGGGCCTGTTCGGCATCGCCTTCGCCGTCGCCACCATGCTGGCGCTCGCCGGCATGATCGTCGCGCTCGACGCCTTCGGTCCGGTGACCGACAATGCCGGCGGCATCGCGGAGATGGCCGGCCTGCCCAAGGAAGTGCGCCACAATACCGACGCGCTCGATGCGGTCGGCAACACCACCAAGGCCGTGACCAAGGGCTACGCCATCGGTTCGGCCGGCCTCGGTGCCCTGGTGCTGTTCGCCGCCTACACGCAGGACCTGATCTTCTTTTCGGCCAATGCGCCGGAAGGCTCGATCTTCTTCGGCCTCGGTTCGCTCAGCTTTTCGCTCGCCGATCCCTATGTGGTGGTCGGTCTGCTGTTCGGCGGCCTGCTGCCGTTCCTGTTCGGCGGCATGTCGATGACCGCCGTGGGTCGCGCCGCGCAGGACGTGGTGGCGGAGGTGCGCCGCCAGTTCCGCGAGAACCCGGGCATCATGGCCGGAACGTCCAAGCCTGACTATGCCCGCGCCGTGGACATGCTGACCAAGGCCGCCATCCGCGAGATGATCGTCCCCTCGCTGCTGCCGGTGCTTTCCCCCATCGTGGTGTTCATCGCCATCCTGTGGATCGCCGGCGCCGCCGCTGCCTTCTCGGCGCTCGGCGCCATGCTGATGGGCGTCATCGTCACTGGCCTGTTCGTCGCCATCTCGATGACGGCCGGCGGCGGCGCCTGGGACAACGCCAAGAAGAGCTTCGAGGACGGTTTTGTCGACAGCCACGGCGTCAAGCACCTCAAGGGCTCGGACGCGCACAAGGCCTCCGTCACCGGCGACACCGTCGGCGACCCCTACAAGGACACCGCCGGCCCGGCGGTCAATCCGATGATCAAGATCACCAACATCGTGGCGCTGCTGCTGCTCGCGGTGCTGGCGCATATGGCCGGCGGCGGGGCGTAAGCGCGTCCAACACCGGTCTTCCGCCCCCCGAGGGCGGCAACGAAGCAAGGCCCGGGAGCAATCCCGGGCCTTTGTCATTGGTGGCACAGCGGGCCTCGGGTCGGGCTGCCCGGACAGCAAGAACCGGCGCCGCAATCCGCGCCCCGGTCCGATTGCCCTGCCCCGCCGACTTGGCCGGGCTCCCGGCCCCAGAACCGGCCATCTTGCCCGCCTCGGCCGGCAGGAAAGTGCCGATTCGGAACTTGCCCAAACGCCGAGCTTGTGGCTAGTTAACTACGGGTTAAGGGGTATGTCTTCGGTGCGCTTCCGTCTTACTGCTGCCATTGCCGCGATCGCTGTGGCGACGCCCGTCCTCGCCGGTCAGGTTTCCGATTCGCATCGCGCCACGGCCGTGATCGACGGATACCTTGGTGTCATCTCGGATGACCTCGACAATCCCGGCACCGACGCTCTGGATGCGGTTGGTTACCTGGTCGGCGCCGACGGGTTCTTCAACGGCTGGATTGACGGCAACTGGGCCGTGCAGTTCGATCTCAACGCCGAAATCGCCGGGCCTCTCGAATACTGGCCCGGCGCGGGGACCTACCGAACGGCCCTCGCCGGCGCCGCACATGTCGCCTATCGCGACCCCGAGCAGTTTGCGGCCGCCCTCTTCGGCGCCGTCCAGCAGGTGAGCGACGCCGTCGATGGCAACGTGGAAGACACGCTCGCCTACGCCTTGCTCGGCGCCGAGGCGCAGGCCTATCTCGACGACCTGACACTCTACGTGCAGGCGGGGGTGGCGTTGACCGAGCCGGGCGAGCCCGACGGTGGCGACTCCTATCGCGACTACGGCACATTCGGCTTCGTGCGCGGTGTGCTGCGCTACTTCCTCACCGACAACCTGAGGCTGCAGGCGGAGGCCACTTACGGACAGGGCACGGTGGGATACTACAGCTACGGCGTTCCGGACTACATCGGAGCCGATGTGCCTGTGACGCTCACCATGATCCGCCTGCAGGCGGACTATCGCCCGGACGACAGCGACTTCAGCTATTTTGCCGCCTATGAGGCAAGCCTCAACAGCCAGGAGGTCTCGGGCGTGGCCCGCTCATCGCTGGCGCAGCGGGTGATGGTCGGAGTCAAGCTCGACATGGGTGCCGAGACGCTGAAGACACGCGACCGCGAGGGTGTGACCTGGGATGTGCCGCAGATTACCGGCGCCATCGCGCAGGGCAACTCCCTCGACTACTGCTTCATCGGCGACTGTTTCCCCAACAACGTGCCGCTGCCCCCCTGACGACCGCGGGCGTCAGTCGCCCAGCGCCGCCTGCATCTGGGCGATCAGCCGATCATTGTCCCAGTAGTTCGCCTGCAGCCAGGGCGCCGCGGCGGCGGCTTCCGCCGGGCTGAGCGCCACCCAGCCGATCCGCAGCGCCACGCAATGCCGGTCGGGATGGCCGACATTGTACATGTGCGCCATTTCCTCGAAGACGCGCTTCGAATGCCCGTAGGCATTGGGATTGTGGATGGCCCAGCGGGTCTTGGGGTCGGCCCAGTCGGACGACGGGATGACGACGCGACGAATGCCGAATCGGTCGCAGGCGGCCAGCAGCCGCGCCGTACCGATCACGGCGTCCCAGTGCTCGGCATCGGGCGCGCCGACATTGGGCGAGGTCGCGACATGGACGACGCCGTCGGCCGTCTCGAACGCGGCCTTCACCTCCGGCGCATCGTAGTCGAGGTCGGAAAGACCCGAGACGATGTCGGCACCCGGCACCCGGTCGATTCCGATGCTGCCCGGAAAGGCCGCCATGAGGCGCCGGCCGATATTGCCCATGGCGCCGATGATGATGATGGTCATGTCGCAGCTCCCCTGACTGACCCGCGGCCTATCCGTCGGCGAAGCCGATGCGGCGGTCAAGGGCCTGATGGACGATCTCCCTGGGCAAGGCCGAGCATCTGGTCCTGCCGCTGGCGCAGGGCGAACAGCCGCGTCGTGGGGTCGGGTGCGGAATTGTTACGGGTGAGCAGTTCGCCCTTCCGCACCGGCGCAATCACCCTGCCGCCCTCGAGCAGCCCGACCGGCACTGCGCCCTGCGCCCGGGCCTCGCCGATCCTCAGCACGAAGCTGCGATAGCACGTCTCGCCGATCGCATCGAGGCTCTCCCCGACCGCGAGGTCGCGTTTGGCGACCGCGCAGACCTCGGCGACCGGCTGCGGCAGCGGCACCATGTCGGGCCTGCCGTAGAGCATGATGCGGGCGGCGGTCAGCGGCACCTCGAGCGAGGTGAGATGGTACGGCCGGAACAGCGCATAGTAGGGACCACGGCCGACATGCAGGTCGTCCATGCGCTCGATGATGCGCGGATGCTCGGCCTCGATGATGACGAAGACCCCCGGCGCCACCCCCTTGCCGACCGTGAAGTCGACGACGCCCTTGTTGTCCAGAATGCCGCCATCCGTCTTCGGGATCAGCACCTTGACCATGTCGTCGCGGTCGGCCCTCGGGCCGTGCATGCCCGGGACGTCGGGAACGAGCCCGGTAGCGTTGGCGATGCAGGCCATCTCGACCATGGTCTTGGAACCGTCGACGAACTCGACCAGCATGCGTGGGTTCATGTTCCGCCGGACCGCTTCCTCGCGGTAGTCGTCGGGCACGGCGTCGTGGTTCAGCGGATTGTTCTTGCCCTTGCCGGCCGAGACGATGCGGTAGCCGAGCGCGGTAGCGAACTCGATCAGTTCCATGCAGCTCGAGGGCTCGTCGCCGGCACCGACCGAATAGACCACGCCGAGCCGGTCGGCCTCGTGCTTGAGGTAGGGCCCGATGGTGACATCGGCCTCGACATTCATCATGACCAGGTGCTTGCCATGCTCCATGGCCATCAGGTCGTAGTCGGCAGCGACGCCGGGCTTTCCGGTGGCGTCGATCACCACGTCGATCAACGGGTTGGTCACCATCGTGTCGACCGCGGTGATGGCGAGCTTGCCGGCCTCGATGGCGGCAGAGACCTTCGACTGGCTTTCGGCCTCGACGGCATGGGAATCGTCGCCATAGGCAATCACCGTCGCCTCGCGCGCCGTGTGCGGGCGGCGGGTGGCGATGGCGGCGATCTCGATCCCGCGCATCAGCGCGCCCTGGGTGACGAGGTCGGTGCCCATCTCGCCCGACCCGATCACCCCGATGCGGATCGGCTTGCCGGAATCGGCGCGCGCCTTGAGATCGCGGGCGAGGCCGGTGAGGTGCACGTTGGTGAGCGGGAGGGGCGGGATGTTGGCCTTCATGGGCGGCTGCTCTATCACTGGGCACGAACCATTGGAACAGGAACCGATGACGCCACGCGTGGAAGTTGACCGCATCGGCGGATGCGTAGTGATTACGCTCGACCGGCCCGAAGCGATCAATGCGCTGAACCGGGAAATGATCGATGCCGTTGCCAGCACCCTGCGGCAGTGCCGCGACGACCCGGCGGTGCGTCTGGTGCTGTTCGAGGGACGTGGACCGCGCGGATTCTGCTCGGGCGGGGACGTACGGGCGGTCCGCGAACTGGTTCTGGCCGGACGGGCCACCGAGGCGGACAGCTATTTCGCCGCCGAGTACGCCATGAACGGGCTGATCGCGCGCTATCCCAAGCCGACAGTGGCGCTGACCCATGGCGTGGTGATGGGCGGCGGCATCGGCATTGCCGGCCACTGCCGCTACCGGTTCACCTTGCCGTCGGCGCGTTTCGCCATGCCCGAATCCGCCATCGGGTTCTTTTGCGATGTCGGCGTCAACGCTTTGCTGGCCCGCTTACCGCTGCATCGGGCCCTCGCCTTTGCCCTTTCGGGTGTGGCGGTGGGCGCCGCCGACGCGATCGCCCTGGGCTTGGCCGACTGCGTCATCGACGCCGACCGACTGGCCGGCGTCCGTTCCGCCATCATCGAGGCCGGGTTGGGCGATGACGCGGAGGGCGCACTCGCCCGCCTGTGCGAGGCGGAGCGTCGGCCGGGCGGCGAAGCGGCGTTCTGCGCCGCGACGGACCACTTCGCACACCTCGACTGGACCGACCTCGAGGCGGCAGTCTCGGCCCTCGCTGCGGCACCGATGACGGCGGTGACGGCACGACGCTCTCCGACCAGCCTCGTCGCCATCCACCTCTCGCACCTGGCGGCACGGCCGGCGCCGGACATCGAGAGGATACTGGCCATGGACTATGCGCTCGCCCGGCTCATCGCGCGGGCCCCCGATTTTGCCGAGGGCGTACGCGCCGTGCTGGTCGACAGGGATCAGTCACCCCACTGGTCGCCGCAGAGTATCGCCGCGGTCGAGCGGTCCGGCTTTGCTTCTGCAATTGCTGCGCTTTCCCAGCCGGATCGGCCGGGACTTAGCACTTCTTAAACTGTTCCATCGGAGACTGCCCGCCGGGACCAGTCCGTTGGGGGCAGCGCCAGTTCATGGCCCAGGCACGCAGCAAAACCATCGCCTTGCCGGCAATCGTCGACCTCGACGCACTCGATCCGATCCGGGACGAGCTGATCGATGCGGTCGATTCCGGTCCGGTCAAGGTCAATGGCGGCAAGGTCGAGCGGGTTGCCACCAATGCACTGTTCATGCTGCTGAGCGCTGCAGAAACAGCCCGGCGCAACAATTTCAGCTTCGCGGTGACGAACGCCAGCGAGCCGTTCCGTGCCGCCGTCGCGCGGCTCGGCCTTGGCGAGCCGTTTGCCGCGATCACGGAAGGATGATCAATCAATGCGTGTTCTGACGGTCGATGACTCCCGCACCATCCTCGCGATGCTGCACCATACCCTGTCCAACGCGGGCTTCGAGGTGCTGCAGGCCGAGGACGGCCAGAAGGGCCTCGACGTGCTCAAGAACGAGAGTGTCGATGTGGTGATCACCGACATCAACATGCCGGTGATGGACGGTATCGAGTTCATCAAGCACGTGCGGGCCTCCGGCCTGTACAACAGCCTGCCGATCCTGATCCTGACCACCGAGACGAGCCAGGACAAGCGCGACCAGGGCCGCGCCGCGGGGGGGACGGGCTGGATCGTCAAGCCGTTCGACCCGGACAAGCTGATCTCGGTCATCCATCGGGTCGTGCACTGACGCACCGCCCCCGTCCGAAACCCAGAAGGGTTCTTCCGGCATAGCCATGAGTGATCTCGACGACTTCAAGGCCACCTACTTCGACGAGTGCTCCGAACTGCTCAACGAGCTGGAGGAGCAGTTCGCCGCCATCGAGGCGGGGGATCACTCAAGCGATCGGCTGAACGCTGTGTTCCGCGCCATTCACTCGATCAAGGGTGGCGGCGGTGCCTTCGGCTTCTCGGATCTGGTGGGCTTCGCCCATGCCTACGAGACCCTGCTCGACCACGTTCGCGACGGCCGGGTCGAGCTGGGCGAGCACGTGATTGCACTGTGCATCCGCGCCAATGACATCGCCGCCGACTTCGTCAACGCGGCCAAGGAAGGCATCGCGCTCGAGCCCGGCTTCGGTGCGGACGAGAAGGCGCAGTTCGATGCCCTGACCTCGGGCAACGACCCCGACCTCGCCGGCGAACCGATCGAGGAGTTCGACATCGACTTCGTGCCGGTGATGGTTCACCTGCGGGGCGCCGACGACGAAACGGCACCGGCAGCCATCGATGCCGATTCGCTTGCCGACAGCTTCGAGGCGCCGCCGATGGCGGCCGAGCCGGGCCGATGGCTGATCCGATTTGCCCCGCACAGCGAGCTCTATGCCCGCGCCAACGACCCACTGCTGCTGTTTCGCGAGCTCGCCACCCTCGGCCATGTCGAGGTCCGCGCCATCCTCGACGAGATTCCTGCCCTCGCCGACTTCGAGCCGTTCGGGGTCTACTGCGTGTGGGAAATCACGCTGACCTCCGCGACTGTCACCGAGGCGGCGATCGCGGAGGTGTTCGAGTTCGTCGACGGCAATTGTGACCTGACGATCGGACCGGCCGCCGCCATCGGGCTGGCTCCGGCGGCGTTCGGGACGCCATCCGACCCGATCGTGCTTGCCGCACCTTCGAGTGCCGCGCCGGATGCCGAGGATTCGCCCGAGGAAGATGCCAATGTCCTCAGCTTCGCCGATCTCGCCGAGACGCTGAAGCCGGCGCTCAAGGCGGCGCCGCCCAGGCTGCCGCAACCGCTGAAGACGCCGACCGCGCCCGAGGACCACGACGGCGAGGGATCCGGCCGGGCCGGCGCCGACGACCGGCGCAACGGCGTGCAGTCGATCCGCGTCGACCTCGACAAGATCGATCGCGTCGTCAACATGGTCGGCGAGCTGGTGATCACCCAGTCCATGCTGACCCAGCAGATGGACGAGACGCTGCGCGCGCAGTACCAGGAACTGGTACGCGGCCTCGAGGTCCTCGCCCAGACCACCCGCGGGCTGCAGGACTCGGTGATGGCGATCCGCGCCCAGCCGGTCAAGACCGTGTTCAGCCGCATGCCGCGCCTGGTGCGCGAACTGGCCTCCAAGACGGGCAAGAAGATCCGCCTCGAGACCATCGGTGAGAACACCGAGATCGACAAGACGATCATCGAGCAACTGTCCGATCCGCTCACCCACATGATCCGCAACTCGGCCGATCACGGCATCGAGCAGCCGGAAAAGCGCGTCGCCGCCGGCAAGTCCGAGGCCGGCGTGATCCGGCTGTCGGCAGAGCAGGCGGGCGGCAATATCCTCATCGCGGTGGAAGACGACGGCGGCGGCATCAATCGCGAGCGCGTGCTGCAGGTGGCCCGCGACCGCGGCGTGGTGGGGCCCGAGCAGACCCTCAACGATGAGCAGATCGACCAGCTGATCTTCGCCCCGGGCTTTTCGACGGCGGCGGAAGTGTCCGATATTTCGGGCCGCGGCGTCGGCATGGACGTGGTGCTGTCCAACATCAAGAAGATCGGCGGTTCCGTGCATGTGAAGAGCTGGACAGGCAAGGGCACGCGCATGACGCTGCGCCTGCCGCTGACGCTCGCCGTACTCGACGTGATGCTGGTCAAGGTGGCCGGCAGCCCCTATGTCATCCCGCTCTCCTCGATCGTCGAGACCATCCAGTGCGCGCGCGCCAACTTCTCGCGCATGCCGACGGGCGGCCAGGTACTGCAGGTGCGGGGCGAGTATGTGCAGGTCGTCGATCTGGCGCAACGCTTCGCCATGACGACCGAGGTCGATCGGGACAGCCGGTTCGTTGTGCTGTGCGAGGCCGAGGGCGGCGTCAAGGTGGCGCTGATCGTCGATGACATCATCGGCCAGCAGCAGGTGGTGATCAAGTCGCTGGAGGAGAACTTCCAGTCGATCGAGGGCATCGCCGGCGGAACCATCCTGGGCGACGGCAACGTCGCGCTCATCGTCGACGTGCAGGGGCTCAAGTCCGCGTCGAACCCCCGCAACAAGGCGGCCTGAGGCCGCGGAACGATTGTGCCCGGCAGCGGGCGAGAAAGGCAAAGACCATGGAAGCCCTGGCATTCAAGGACGATATCTCCGGCAGCGGCGCCGCGGCAGCAGCCAACAGCCTGCAACTCATCGCCTTCTCGATCGGCGAGCAGACCTACGGGGTGGAAATCACCACCGTGCGCGAGATTCGCGCCTGGAACGGCGCCACACCGCTGCCCAACACGCGCGAGTTCGTGCGCGGGGTGATCAACCTGCGGGGCACCATCGTGCCGATCTTCGATCTGCGGGCCCGCTTCGGCGAAGGCCAGACCTCGCCCACCAAGAACCACGTGGTGGTGGTGATGTCGGTCGGAGAGAAGTGGGTCGGCATCCTGGTGGATGCGGTCAGCGACATCCTCACCGTCTCCAAGGACGAGATTCACAACGTGCCGGAAGGCAACTCCATCGATACCGAGCTGCTCAACGGGATCGTGACCCACGACAGCCGGATGGTCGGACTGATCGACCTGCACGCGGTCGTTTCCGGCGCAAAGGTCGACGGCTAGTCGACACGATCCACAACGCGCGAGCCAGGGAAAGCCGCTTTGCGATGCAAGGCGGCTTTCGCCTTTCAGGCAAGTGCGGGCCGGCCCCGGCCGATTGCGCCGAGCCTCGTTTAGGCTCATGATTTCGCCCATGTTTTCGGCCCTGTTGTGCTTGCGCAGCGGCCGCACTTGACCCATCTTTGCCGTAGTCACGCGTGGTCATCAGCGACAGGTCGGTTCTTCAGCCCTCGAGGTTCAGCACATGCCCCACCACACCCCCCTGATCTCGACGATCGTCGCGGGTCTGGTGCTGGCCTTCGTGCTGGGTGCCATCGCGAACCGGCTCCGGATGCCGCCGCTCGTGGGGTATCTGGTTGCGGGTGTGATGGTCGGGCCCTACACCCCGGGCTTTGTCGCCGACACCGATCTTGCCACTGAACTCAGCGAAATCGGCGTCATCCTGCTGATGTTCGGGGTGGGGCTGCACTTCTCGCTCAAGGACCTGCTGAGCGTCCGGGCGCTCGCCATACCCGGAGCGCTGGTGCAGATCGGCGGTGCCACGCTGCTCGGCTGGGGCCTTGCGAGCCTGCTCGGCTGGCCACTCGGTGGCGGACTGATCTTCGGCCTGGCGCTCTCGGTCGCCTCCACCGTAGTCCTGCTCAAGGCGCTGCAGGACCGCCACATGGTCGAGAGCGAAAAGGGCCGCATCGCCGTCGGCTGGCTGATCGTCGAGGACATCGCCATGGTCCTGGCCCTGGTGCTGATTCCCGCCATTGCCTCGATCAACGGCATCGAGGCTGCCGGCCGGCACGATTCCTTCATCGACCTGGTCGAGCGCTTCACCGGACAGCTCAACCTCTACGGCATCCTGGCCGTGACCGTGGTCAAGCTCGCGGCCTTCGTCGGGTTCATGCTGGTGGTCGGCCGGCGGGTGATCCCGTTCGTGCTGCACTACACCGCCCATACCGGCAGCCGCGAGCTGTTCCGGCTGGCCGTGCTGGCCATCGCGCTCGGCGTGGCGGCGGGAGCGGCCTACCTGTTCGGCGTCTCGCTGGCGCTCGGCGCCTTCTTTGCCGGCATGATCCTGTCCGAGAGTGAACTCAGCCACCGCGCCGCGCAGGAAAGCCTGCCGCTGCGCGACGCCTTCGCGGTGCTGTTCTTCGTTTCGGTGGGCATGCTGTTCGACCCCATGATCCTGTTGCGCGATCCCTTGCCGGTGCTGGCGACCGTGCTCATCATCGTCTTGGGCAAGTCGATCTTCTCGTACCTGATCGTGATCGCCTTCCGCCACCCGATCTCCACCGCTCTGACCATCTCGGCAAGCCTGGCCCAGATCGGCGAGTTCTCGTTCATCCTCGCCGCGCTCGGGGTGAGCCTGGGCCTGCTGCCACCCGAGGGCCGGGACCTGATCCTCGCTGGCGCGATCATTTCGATCATCCTCAACCCGGTCATCTTCATGGTGGTGGACCGGGTGCGGCCGCAGCTCGAGGCCCGGTTCGGCGGTGCGCCGGCGGCGCAGGCAGCTATCCGCACCGAACCCGAGATGGTCGCGGTCGCCCCGAGATCGTCGCAGGCCGCGGTTCAGGATATCTCGGCAGTGCCGACGGCCAAGTCAGGTCATGCGGTGCTCATCGGCTACGGCCGCGTTGGGACGGTAGTCGCCGAGGCGCTGCTGGCAACGCACAAGCCGTTCCTCGTCGTCGAGGATGCGGAGAACCGCGTCAACGCCGCCCGCGCGCTCGGTATCGAGGTGGTGGTCGGCAACGCGGCCGGGACCGGGGTGCTGGAGGCGGCCAATGTCGCCTCCGCAACCACCATCATCATTGCGATCCCGAATGCATTCGAGGCGGGGCAGGCGACCGATCAGTGCCGCAAGGCCAATGCCAAGGCGCTGATCGTCGCGCGTGCCCACTCGGACGAAGAGGAGGATCACCTCAAGCACCTGGGCGCCAACGTGGTGATCCTCGGCGAGC
>NZ_JAYRYM010000031.1:0-26191 GCF_041917035.1 Devosia sp.
GTGATTGCCTCCTTCTCCGTCAAGGCGCAGGGGCCGTCGTCGATGGCCGGCTCGCTCTCCGGCGGGAACCTGCAGAAATACATCATGGGGCGGGAAATCCTGCAGAAGCCGTCCGTTCTGGTGGTCAGCCAGCCGACCTGGGGCGTCGATGCCGGAGCTGCCGCGGCCATTCACCAGTCGATCGTCGACCTCGCGGCAGCAGGCTCCGCCATCGTGGTGATCAGCCAGGATCTCGATGAACTGCTGTCGCTGTGCGACACGCTTGCGGTGATCAACGAGGGGCGGCTGTCGCGCGCGATGCAGGTCGCCGAGGCCGACGTGCACGAGATCGGCCTCCTGATGGGCGGCATTCACGGGGACCAGGCGCAGGTCCCGGCGCGGGAGGCGGCGATTGCAGGTTAAGCTCGAGAAGCGGCCCGCGCCCAGCCGGTGGATGCTGGTGGTCACTCCGATCGCCTCGGTGCTGCTCACCATGGCGATCGGCGTCGTCGTCTTCGACCTGCTCGGCATCGACGGCTTCCGGGCCGTGATCGACATCTTCGTGTCGCCGATCCTGCTCAGCTACAAGTGGCAGGACGTGGCGGTGAAGGCCGCTCCGCTCATCATCATCGCCCTGGGACTGTCGATCGGCAATCGCGCCAATGTGTGGAACATCGGTGCCGAGGGGCAGTACATCGTCGGGGCGCTGTGCGCGGCCGGCATCGGCATCGCCGCCGGGACCGCGGGCGGGCCGATCATCATCCTGATCATGCTGCTCGCCGGCATGGCCGGCGGCACCGCCTGGGCCAGTGTGCCGGCGGGACTCAAGACGCGATTCGGCGTCAACGAGATCCTCTCAAGCCTGATGCTCACCTATGTCGCCGTGCAGCTGCTGAGCTACCTCGTCGGCGGCCCGTGGAAGGATCCCAATGGCCGGAACTTCCCGGCCACCGCGCCACTGCAGCCCGAACAGACCCTGCCGATCCTCATTCCCGGCACCACCGTGCACCTCGGCGTCGCCATTGCGCTGGTGTTGCCCTTCGTCTTCTGGCTGGTGACGGCGCGCTCCGTGTTCGGCTACCAGATCCGGGTGGTCGGTTCGGCCCCCAATGCGGCGCGGCATGGTGGCTTCGACAGCGACCAGACGGTGTGGCTCTCGATGCTGATCGGCGGCGCCATGGCCGGACTCGCCGGTGCGCTCGAGTTCGCCGGCGCGCTCAAGGCCATCAATCTCGGCTTCCCGTCGGGCTACGGGTTCACCGCCATCATCGTGGCGTTCCTTGGCCGGCTGCATCCGATCGGGGTGCTGATCGCCGGGATTGTGCTGGCCATCACCTATGTCGGCGGGCAAGTGGCGCAGACAACGGTGAAGATCCCAATGCCACGGCGGGAATCTTCCAGGCGCTGATGCTGTTCTTCATCCTCGCCAGCGACGTGCTGGTGCGGCACCGCATCCGCTTCGTGCCGGCGCCGAAACCCGGCATGGCGGCAGGGGAGTAACGGGGATGTTCACACCCGAGTTCTTCATCCTCGCCATCATGACCATCGTCGGCATCTCGACGCCGATCCTCCTCGCCGGGCTGGGCGAGCTGGTGGCCGAGAAGGCCGGTGTGCTCAATCTTGGTGTCGAGGGCATGATGCTGATCGGTGCCATCGCCGGCTTCGCGACGACGGTGTTCACCGGCAGCCCATGGCTCGGCATGGCGGCCGCCGCCATCGCCGGTGCCGCCTCCTCGCTGATCTTCGGGTTCCTGGTGCTCGCGCTCAACTCCAACCAGGTGGCGACCGGGCTGGCCCTGACGATCTTCGGCACCGGGGTCAGCTCGCTGATCGGTACCGCCTTCGTGGGCCGCATCGTCGCCCCGTTCGGCTCGATCTTTCCGCCCGAACTGGCGCGCGATGCGATCTGGAAGGTGGTCTTCGGCTATTCCCCGATTGTCTACTTCGCCTTTGTCATGGTGGCGCTGGTCGCCTGGTTCCTCAAGTCGACGCGGGCCGGCCTGATCCTCCGCGCCGTCGGGGAGAACGACCTCAGCGCGCACTCGATCGGCTATTCGGTCATCGGCGTGCGCTACGCAGCCATCGCCTTCGGTGGTGCCATGGCCGGCATAGGCGGCGCCTATTTCTCGCTGGTGATCACCCCGATGTGGGCCGAGCGAATGACCGCCGGGCGCGGCTGGATCGCGCTGGCGCTGGTGGTCTTCGCCGCCTGGAGGGCGCCGCGCCTCCTGGTTGGCGCCTATTTCTTCGGCGTCCTCGTCTATCTCGAGCTGTTCGCCAAGGCTGCAGGGGTCTCCATCCTTCCCAGCCAGTTCTGGGCCGCCATGCCCTACCTGATGACCGTTGTCGTCCTCACCCTGATCTCGATGCGGGATCGGGTCGGGCTCAACGCGCCTGCTTGCCTAGGCAAGCCCTTCCTCCCCGCAACCTAGAAAAACGCCAATCACGTAACAGGAGACGTTCATGGCAAGACTCAATCGCCGTCACTTCATGGCTACGGCCGGGGCGGCCGCTGCCGCCCTGCCGCTGGCCGGCAGGGCCTTCGCCCAGGAGAAGCTCAAGATCGGTTTCGTGTTCCTCGGCCCGATCGGTGACTATGGCTGGACCTGGGCCCACAACAAGGGCCGCGAGGCGCTCGAGGCCGAACTCGGCGGCCAGGTCGAGACCGTCTATGTCGAGAATGTCGCCGAAGACGCGTCGGCCATCCCGGTGATGCGCGACCTCGCCCAGCAGGGCTGCAAGCTGATCTTCACCACGTCCTACGGCTACATGGACCAGACCATCCAGGTCGCCTCCGAGTTCCCGGACGTGAAGTTCGAGCACTGCACCGGCTTCAAGCTCGCCGACAACGTGTCGGTCTACAATTCCCGCTTCCACGAGGGCCGTGCCGTGCTGGGCACGATCGCCGGCATGATGAGCAAGACCGGCACGCTCGGCTATCTCGGCTCCTACAAGGTGCCCGAGGTGGTGCTCGGCGTGAACTCGTTCCTGCTCGCAGCCCAGAAGAAGAACCCCGACGCCAAGCTCAAGCTGGTGTTCATCGACAGCTGGTTCGATCCGCCGAAGGAGGCCGCCGCCACCGAGACGCTGCTGAACCTGGGTGCCGACATCGTCACCACGCACACCGACTCCCCGGCGGCCCTGCAGATCCTCGAGCAGCGCGGGCTCTACGGCTTCGGCCAGGGCGCCGATATGTCGAGCTTTGCGCCGAACGCCCACCTCACCGCCATCGAGGATATCTGGGGGCCGCACTACATCGCCCGCGCCAAGGCGTTGCTCGAGGGCACCTGGAAGTCCGAGAACATGTGGGACGGGATGGTCGACGGTACCGTCGTGATGTCGCCGTACAACAAGAACGTCCCTGCGGACGTCGCCTCCGAGGCGGACAAGGTCCAGGCCGGCTACAAGGATGGCACGTTCGACATCTTCACCGGCCCGATCTACGACCAGGACGGCAACCTCAAGGTCGCCGAGGGCGAGACGATGACGCTGGACCAGCTCGCCGTCATCGACTGGTTCGTCAAGGGCGTCGAAAGCGCCGCGTAAAGCGATCCATGCGTGGAGGGGCGGGCCGAGGCCCGCCCCTTTCTCGCTCCGGGTTGGCGGATGAGGGGGCCGCGACGCCAGTCGCCAGAGGGAAGCCGAATGACCGACTATGCGATCTTCTGGGAGTGGCTGAGCTTTGCGGTGCGCTGGACGCACGTGATCACGGCCATCGCCTGGATCGGCTCGAGCTTCTACTTCATCGCCCTCGACCTCGGGTTGCGCAAGACGCCGAGCCTGCCGCCTCTGGCGCATGGCGAGGAATGGCAGGTGCATGGCGGTGGCTTCTACCACATCCAGAAGTACCTCGTTGCGCCCGACTTCCTCCCTGAGCATCTCACCTGGTTCAAGTGGGAGAGCTACGCCACCTGGCTCAGCGGCTTCTCGCTCCTGGTGGTCGTCTACTATGTCGGGGCCGATCTCTACCTGATCGATCGCAACGTGCTCGATGTGCCGCAATGGGGCGCGATCCTGATCTCGATGGCCTCGATCGGGCTCGGCTGGCTGCTCTACGACACGCTGTGCAAGTCGCCGCTCGGCAACTCGACCTACGGCCTGATGGGCGTCTTGTTCGTGATCCTCGTCGCCATGGCCTGGGCCTACACGCAGCTGTTCACCGGTCGCGCCGCGATGCTGCACATGGGCGCTTTCACCGCGACGATCATGAGCGCCAACGTCTTCATGATCATCATCCCGAACCAGAAGATCGTGGTCGCGGACCTCAAGGCTGGGCGCGTGCCGGCCGCCAAGTACGGCAAGATCGCCAAGCAGCGTTCGCTGCACAACAACTACCTCACGCTGCCCGTGATCTTCTTCATGCTGTCGAGCCACTACCCGCTCGCCTTCGCGACGCAGTGGAACTGGCTGATCGCGGCGTTGATCTTCCTTGAAGGCGTGCTGATCCGTCATTTTTTCAACACCCGTCACGCCCGCAAGGGACAGCCCTACTGGACTTGGGCCTTCGCGATTTCGATCTTTTTCCTGATCGCCTGGCTGTCGAGCGGCCCCAAGCTCGCCGGTGGTGCAGACACGGTGGCGGCGCCCTCGTCGCAGGCCTTCATGCAGAGCCCGCATTTCGAGGCGGTGGCCGACACGGTGCTGTCGCGGTGCTCGATGTGCCACACCGCCGAGCCGGTGTGGGAGGGGGTTTCTCAGGCGCCCAGGAATGTCATCCTCGATAATCCCGTCGCCATCGCCAACCACGCCGTGCAGGTCGCCATGCAGGCCGGCTACAGCCACGCCATGCCGCCCGGCAACGTGACCGAGATGACCGATGAGGAGCGGGCGATGCTGGTCGCATGGTACCGTGACGGAAGCGCGCGATGAAGGTGCTCCGCGGGCGGGTCCTGACCTTCCTTGACGAGCCGCAGGGACGGGACGATACCTCGTCCTACCGCTGGATCGAGGATGGGGCGATCACCGTCGGCAGTGACGGGGTGATCGTCTCGGTCGAGGATTTCGATACCGCCCGCACAGCCGGGCACGAGATCATCGATCACCGGCCGCACCTGATCCTGCCCGGTTTCATCGACCCGCACATCCACTTCCCGCAGATGCAGGTGATCGGCGCCTATGCCGGGGCGCTGCTCGAGTGGCTCAACACCTACACCTTCGTCGAGGAGCAGAAGTTTGGCAACGAGGCACACGCCACCCGCATCGCCTCGCGCTTCTTCGACGAGTTGATCCGGCACGGCACCACTACCGCTGCCGCCTATTGCTCGGTCCACCCGCAATCGGTGGATGCGTTCTTTTCGGAGGCCGCCAGGCGCGACATGCTGATGGTCGGCGGCAAGGTGATGATGGATCGCAACGCGCCCGAGGCGCTGCGCGACACACCGCAATCGGGTTATGACGATACCCGGGCCGGCATCGCGAAGTGGCACGGCAGGGGCCGCGCGCACTATGCGATCACGCCGCGTTTCGCCATCACTTCGACGCACGAGCAGATGGCCATGGCCGAGGCTTTGGCGCGCGAATTCCCGGACGTCCACATCCAGACGCATGTCAGCGAGAACCTCGCCGAGATCGCCTTCGCCAATGAGCTCTTCCCCAACTACGGCGACTATGTCGGCATCTACGAGAGGTTCCACCTTCTCGGCCCCAAGACGCTGCTCGGCCATTGCATCCATCTGAGCCACCGCGAAACCGAGGTCCTGGCGGACACCCGAAGTGTGGCCGTGTTCTGCCCCACTTCCAACCTGTTCATCGGTTCGGGCCTGTTCGACTACGAGCGGCTGCACGGCCAGGGAGTGCGCATCGCGACGGCCACCGATGTCGGCGGTGGCAGCTCCTACTCGATGCTGAGGACCATGGACGAGGGCTACAAGGTGATGCAACTCAGGGGCCAGCGGCTGACGCCGCTACGCTCGTTCTATCACCTGACGCTGGGCAATGCCCGGGCGATGAGCCTCGACCACCGGATCGGTTCCCTCGCCCCCGGAATGGAAGCCGACATGGTCGTGCTCGATGCCGCCTCGACCCCGCAGATGAGGCTCAGGATGGAAACCGTCGATACGCTCGAGCAGGAGCTGTTTCTGCTCCAGACCTGCGGCGACGACCGGGCGGTGGTCGAGACCTACGTCAAGGGGCAGGGGCTGAAGAGCCGGCTCGGCGCGTAAGGGGTCAAGGTCCGGATCGCCGACCCCGCGCACCGCAAGCTGGGCGGAATTGCCCTCATCCCATCCTCGAGTAGATGCTGTCGGCGCGGCTTGCCGGGTCGAGCTGGAAGCGGTGGTTGGCGGGCGGGTGGGCGCGTTGCCCGCAGTCGAGCCGCGGGCAGATGCGGCAGCCGGTGCCGACCGGAACCACCTGGGTGACGTTGGCAAGGTCGATGCCGTCGGAATAGACCATCTCGCGGGCGCGTTCGAGCCGGCAGCCGAGTCCGATCGAGAAATGCCGGCGCGGCGCGTTGTGGCGATAGTCGCCCTTGGTGAGGCTGCGGGCGATGCAGAAATAGGTCTCCCCGTCCGGCGTCTGCGAGATTTGCACATTGATCTCGCCGGGGCGGAGGAAGGCCGAGTAGACGTTCCAGCGCGGGCAGGCGCCGGAATGACGCGGGATCGAGATCCCCGAGAGTGAGAAGCGCTTGGAGATGTTGCCGGCGATGTCGGTGCGCACGAGGTGCAGCGGGATGCCTTGCGCGCCGGGCCGCTGCAGCGTCGTCAGCCGGTGGCAGACCTGCTCGAAGCTCGCGCCGAAGCGGCGGGCGAGCCGCTCGACGTCGTAGCGGTTCTCCCGCGCCGCAGCCAGGAAGGGCTGGTAGGGCATCACCACGGCGGCGGCGAAATACGAGGCAAGGACATTGCGGACAAGCACCGGCGCGTCGGCCTGGGGCAGGCGCGAGGCAGCGATGATGGCGTCCATCTCGGTCACCGCGACGCGCGAGGCGAGGAAGTGCACGACGTTGAAGACGGCAGTCTCGGGGGGCAGGATATCGGAAACCTGCAGGGTCAGGCCGTCGGATGTCAGGCGGCGGGCCATGTGGTGCGGCAGCGAGGCCAACTCCCACTCGATGCCGAGGATGTTGCGCAGGTAGCTGCGTAGTCCGGCCTCGAAGCCCTCGCCGGGCAAGTCGATTTCTCCCCGAACACGCTCCGCAGCAGCCTCGAGGTCGGGGAAGTAGTTGGCGTTCTCCTGGACGAAATCGGACACCGCCTCGGTGGCTGGATGGGTGGGCTCCTCGTCCGCGACCGTTGCGCCTGACTCGGCCGGGGCCCGCGCCAGCTGACGGTAGCGATCGAACAGGCGCAGCACGGCGCGGGCGGCGACCGGGTTTGAAAAGGCGAGGTCGCGGATTTCCTGGTTGGTGATGTCGTCGTCGGCGAAGAGTTCGTCGCTGAAGGCCTCCATCAGGTCGCCGGCGATCTGGGTCTCGTCGCTCTCGACCAGTTCGCCCGGTTCCAGTCCGAAGTAGCCGGCGAGCTTGAACAGCAGCGGTACCGTCACCTTGCGACGATTGTGCTCGATGAGGTTGAGGTAGCTTGCCGAGATGCCGACGGCCTCGGCGAGGTCGGCCTGCGCGAGGTGTCGCTGGCGCCGCAGGCGTCGCACTTTCCCGCCGACTTGGGGCTCTTCCATCGGCCTCTTCCTTTACAGGGCTTTACAACTTCACAACGACCGGTTTGCCGAGATTTACAGCGTTTCCGCGCTCGCATCGGTTATATCTTGCTTCCAGGCGTCAATTGTCAAATCTTTACACCAACGGAGGACATGACAAATGACCGCATATACCACCCAGGCCACCGACACGTTGACCATCGTCGCCAACACCATCGAGGAGGTCATGGCGCAGTTCCAGGAGCGCCGCCTCGCCGAGGCCGGCTATGTGATCGTGGGGCCGGCCCGGCGCCAGCAGTTCACGCTTGGCCACGAGCCTTTGTTCGCCGGCGCCCAGATGGTTGCCGCCACCTTCGCCCGCACCCACTGAGCCGTTCCCAGGGAGGATACAGATCATGCTCGACCGCAACGCCAACCGCCCCATGCCCACGCCCTTCCCGACGCCGAGCTGGGCTCCCGATCGCTGGCAGAACATCAGCCGGGACTACACCTACGAGGACGTGCAGCAACTGGCCGGCTCGCTGCCGATCCAGCACACGCTTGCCGAGAACGGCGCGCACCGTCTTTGGGAGTTGCTGCATACGGAAGACTTCGTGCCGACCCTCGGGACCTTCACCGGCAACCAGGCGGTGCAGCAGGTCAAGGCCGGCCTCAAGGCCATCTACCTGAGCGGCTGGCAGGTCGCGGCCGACGCCAACTCCTCGGGCAACATGTATCCCGACCAGAGCCTGTACCCGGTCGACAGCGTTCCTTCGGTGGTTCGCCGCATCAACAAGGCCCTGCAGCGCGCCGACCAGATCGAGACCATGGAGCGCCTGAGCGGCGCCAGCACCGCGCGGACGGACTGGTACGTGCCGATCATCGCCGACGCCGAGGCGGGATTCGGCGGTGCTCTCAATGTCTTCGAGCTGATGAAGGCCATGATCGAAGCCGGCGCGGCCGCCGTGCATTTCGAGGACCAGCTGGCATCCGAGAAGAAGTGCGGTCACCTTGGCGGCAAGGTGCTGGTTCCCACCCGGACCTTCGTGCGCACGCTCAATTCGGCGCGGCTCGCGGCAGATGTGATGGGGGTTCCGACGCTGATCATGGCGCGCACCGACGCCGAGGCGGCGCGGCTGATCACCTCGGACATCGACGAGTACGACGCCCCGTTCGTTACCGGCGAGCGGACCGAGGAGGGCTTCTATGTGCTCAACGGCGGCTTCGAGTGCGCCATCGCCCGCGGCCTCGCTTACGCGCCCTATGCCGACCTCATCTGGTGCGAGACCTCCAATCCCAGCCTCGATGACGCCAGGCGCTTCGCCGAGGCGATCCGCAAGGAGCATCCGGACCAGATGCTGGCCTATAACTGCTCGCCGTCGTTCAACTGGGCCAAGCACATGGGCGAGGCGGACATGGCGAAGTTCCAGCGCGAACTGGGAGCCATGGGCTACAAGTACCAGTTCATCACGCTGGCCGGCTTCCACAACCTGAGCCTCACGACGTTCGAACTGGCGCGCGGCTACAAGGATGAGGGCATGGCCGCCTATTCCCGCCTGCAGCAGAAGGAGTTCGCCGCCGAGGCGCAGGGCTTCACCGCCATCCGCCACCAGCGCGAGGTGGGGACGTCGTACTTCGACGCGGTCGCGATGGCGGTCAGCGGCGGCAAGAGCGCCACGACGGCGATGGAGCACTCCACCGAAACAGCGCAGTTCTAGGCGCCGACCCGGCATTCCGGGCTTCCCGTCGCCCATCGCGGGCGCTAGGGTTCGAGCACTGATCCTCCGGCGGGCGCAGGTCCGCCGGAGCTTTTTGACAGGGATCGAAATGAGTTACGTTGAGCGGAGCGGCCTCAGGGTCGACGGCCTGATTGCTGATTTCGTCGAGCGCGAGGCCCTGCCGGGAACCGGCATTGGGGCAGCACAGTTCTGGGGCGGGTTCGCTCGCCTCGTGCGCGACTTCGTGCCGCGCAACCGCGAACTCCTCGCCATCCGCGATCGGATGCAGGGCCAGATCGACGACTGGCACAAGGCCAACGGCCCGGTGGCGAACGATCCCGCCGGCTATGAGGCCTTCCTCCGCCAGATCGGATACCTGGTGCCAGAGCCTGCGGACTTCACCATCGAGACCACCGGGCTCGATCCCGAGATCAGCTCGATCTGCGGCCCGCAGCTCGTCGTCCCGGTGTCGAACGCCCGCTACGCGCTGAACGCCGCGAACGCCCGCTGGGGCAGCCTCTACGATGCGCTCTACGGCACCGACGCGATTTCGCGCGACGGCGAGCTGGCACCAGGCCGGGGCTACAATCCCAGGCGCGGGGCGGCGGTTTTTGCGGCCGCGGCGGCGTTTCTCGACCAGGCCTTTCCCCTGGCGCGCGGCAGCCATCGCGAGGCGACCGGCTACTCGGTCTCCAACCGCGGGACACTGGTCGTCGACACGCTCGACGGGCAGGCGGCCCTCGCCGATCCCGGTCAGCTTGCGGGACAGGCGGATGATCGCGGCCACCTCGCCATCCTGCTTAGGCACCACGGCCTCAATGTCGAACTGGTGATCGATCCCGCTCATCCGGTGGGAAAAGACCATCCGGCCCACCTTGCCGATATCATCGTCGAGGCGGCGCTGACGACCATTCAGGATTGTGAGGATTCCGTGGCGGCCGTCGATGCCGAGGACAAGGTCGGAGTCTATCGCAACTGGCTCGGGTTGATGAACGGCACCCTCGAGGACACCTTCGAGAAGGCCGGCAAGACCGTCACCCGCAGGCTCCAACCGGACCGCACCTACAGGGGCGTCGACGGCCAGCCGCTGACGCTCAAGGGCAGGGCGCTGTTGCTCGTCCGCAATGTCGGCCACCTGATGACGACGCGGGCGGTGCTGGATGCGGACGGCAACCCCATCGGCGAAGGCCTGATGGATGCCGCCATCACGGTGCTCTGTGCGCTCTCCGACAAGGTGAATTCCACCACCGGCGCCATCTACATCGTCAAGCCCAAGATGCACGGGCCGGATGAAGTCGCGTTTGCCTGCGAGGTCTTCGGCGCGGTCGAGGCCATGCTCGGTCTCGCGCCGGATACCATCAAGATCGGCATCATGGACGAGGAGCGTCGCACCTCGGCCAATCTCAAGGCCTGTATTCATGCGGCGCGCCGGCGCGTCTTCTTCATCAACACCGGCTTTCTCGACCGCACCGGGGACGAGATCCACACCTCGATGCTGGCGGGCCCCGTGCTCCGCAAGGACGACGTGAAGGCGGAGAGGTGGATCCAGTCCTACGAGGACCGCAACGTGCTGATCGGCCTTGCCGCCGGGTTCTCGGGCCGCGCGCAGATCGGCAAGGGCATGTGGGCCAGGCCCGACGACATGGCGGCGATGCTCAAGGCCAAGATCGGCCACCCCAATGCGGGCGCCAACACCGCCTGGGTGCCGTCGCCGACCGCGGCGACGCTGCATGCACTGCACTACCACCAGGTCGATGTCTTCGCGGCGCAGAAGCGACGCCACAACCAGGCGACGCCGGGGCTCGGGGAACTGTTCTCGATGCCGGTGCTCGATGCGAGCAAGCTGAGCAAGGCGGAAATCTCCCGTGAACTGGAGAACAACGCCCAGGGCATTCTCGGCTACGTGGTGCGCTGGGTCGATGAGGGCGTCGGTTGCTCAAAGGTGCCCGACATCAACGATGTCGGCCTGATGGAGGACCGCGCCACCTGTCGTATCTCGTCGCAGGCGGTGGCGAACTGGCTGAAGCACGGCCTCGTCAGCGAGGCCGAGGTGCGAGCGGCTTTCGAGAAGATGGCGGTAGTGGTCGATGGACAGAATGCCGGCGATCCGCTCTATCACCCTATGGCCGGACGTTTCGATACGTCGTTCGCCTTCGCGGCGGCCCTCGATCTGGCTCTGTTGGGCGCAACGCAGCCCTCTGGCTACACCGAACCGATCCTGCACGCGGCGCGCGAACGCGCCAAGGCGGCCGCAAACTCATAGCTGCGTTGGGGAGTCGACCATGCGAATTCTGCTGACCGTCCTGCTACTCGCCGTAGCGACCACTCCAGGCCTGGCACAGGCGAGCATCCGCGGTGTCGAACTGTCCCCTGCCGACGCGGCGCGGGTCGATCGTCAATGCGATGCCCTGCGCTTCCGCCAGTCGCAGTCGCTCGCCTCCAATCCGCCCGAGGAGCCTCCCCCGGGTACCATTGTCGGCGACCCGGCCAGCTTCTGGGCGGAGCATGCCGATGGCATGGATGCAGCGCTTGCCTCGGTCGATCTCGATACGCTCACGATTGCCGAGTGCCGGGCAGCGGGGTTCTACGACTGAAGGCGGCTCGCCGCATCGATCTCGAAGACCGGCAGGTGAATGGTGCTGGGGTGCTGCGGGTCGTGGAAGATCTCGACATCGGCTGCCACCAACTGAGTTGCATCGCCGAGTGGTTCGTCGGTCCCGGTGTTCCTCGCGTATCGCGGATGCTGGCCGGAGGCGACGACAAGCCGCAGCCGGTGGTTGCGACGGAAGCAGTGAGCGGTGGCATGCAGCCGGATGTTGAGCTTCCAGATGTCGTCGGGCACCGCCGGATCGGCTGACGTCTTGCGTACGATGCCGTCGCAGATGTTGATCGAAACCCCGTTCTCGTCGACATCGCACAGCCGCACGAAGACATCGGTATTGGTCAGGCTGGAGCGGGCGTAGATCGTTGCCCGCACCTGCCCGATGACCGTGACCGGATTGAACAGCGGCTCCGAGGTATAGACCAGCACGTCGTCGCGTC
Organism: Devosia sp.; assembly: GCF_041917035.1. Taxonomy (GTDB): domain Bacteria; phylum Pseudomonadota; class Alphaproteobacteria; order Rhizobiales; family Devosiaceae; genus Devosia_A. The sequence continues at coordinate 12,318 of NZ_JAYRYM010000031.1, forward strand.
GTTCGAGCGGCGCCTGATCGACCGGCCCGGCACCGACGAAGGCGAACATCGCGCCGCCGACGGCGGGCGTCGGATCGCGCGGATCGTAGCGGTAGGTGTCGGGTGGTGAGGCACGGACGGGCCGTTGCGACAGCACCCCGTCGGGGTGGACGTGCCAGATCTGGACATCGGGCGCACCCGGCGGGTAGGCCTCGAACTCGTACCATTCGGCGACGCCCGAGACGTGCAGCCGCACCGGGCGGGACCGCACGTCGGACGGTTCGCCGAGCAGTTTCTCGTCCATCCAGCTGAGCGTCTGTCGAACGCTCTCCTTCTGCAGGTCGGGACTGACGTGGAACCACGGGCCGATGGTCAGTTGCGGCGTCTGGCCTGCGTCGACCAGCATGGCATAGTCGCGCAGCAACTGGTCCAGCATGAAGTCATACCAGCCTGAGACGAAACTGGTCGGCGGAGTGCGGTCACCGATGCGGTGGGTGTGATCGAGCGGCTGCCAGAACGTGTCGCTGCCGACCGCCTCGTCCATCCAGCGGCGCCAGAACGGCACCTTGGCCCCGGTGACCCGCTTGTCTGCATCTCGCAGCGGCAGCTTCATGGTGGCCCGCAACGTCGCGCGATCGATGCCGCCGGTGAACATCCGCTGCGCGGTCCGCAGCGGATTGCCGCGCAGGCCCTCGATGGTCTGCAGCCAGCTCAACCACAGGCCGACGGCGAGCGTTCCGCCTGGAAAGACCACTGACCGGAACTCGGCGCTGGTCACCTTGACGGCCATGGCCGAATGGCGGGGCAGGGCGTCGCAGATGGCCCATTGGGCGTAGCCGAGGTAGCTCGGGCCCGAAGTGCCAAGCCGCCCGTCGAACCAGGGCTGCCGCTTGACCCACTCGATGGTGTCGAGGCCATCGTCGCGTTCATGGCCGAACGGATCGAACACGCCCCCGGACTTGTCCGTGCCGCGGCACGCCTGCAGCACGACGTGATAGCCCCGTTCGGCATAGACTTCGCCGATGGTTGCAAAGCCCGAGAGTCCATAGGGCTCGCGCATCAGGATCGTCGGATGCTTGCCAGGTAGTTTCGGGGCGAAGTGCTCGGTGGCCAGTTCCACTCCGTCCCGCATCGGCACCATGATGCGCCGCGTCCTGATGACGCCGCACCTGCGCTTGGGCAACTTGTAGAGATCGGCGACGAAGCGGCTGGACAGGCTCATTGCACGAACGCGAACTTGTCCACGTCGAAGAGGCCCTTGTCGGTCAGCTTCAGATGCGGGATCACCGGCAAGGCGAGGAAGGCCACCTGCAGGAAGGGCTCGGGCAGCGTGCACCCGAGCCCGTAAGCCGCGTCGCGCAGCTTGTGCAGCTTGTCGGCAACCGCCTCGAAGCTCAATAGGCTCATCAGTCCCGCGATCGGCAGGGCCAGTTCGGCAATCGCGCGGCCACCGTCGGAAACGACGAAACCGCCGCCCAGATCAATCAGCCGGTTCACGGCCGCCGCCATGTCCTCGTCCGTCGCTCCGACCACCGTGATGTTGTGGCTGTCATGACCCACCGACGAGGCGATCGCGCCCCGCTTGAGCCCGAAGCCCTTTGCGAAGCTGAGTGCCACATTGCCGTTGATGCCGTGCCGCTCGATCACCGCGATCTTGATGATGTCGGCGTCGAGGTCGGGTAGCACGCCGCGTTCGCTGATCTCGAGCGTGGCCGTCTCGCGGTAGGTGAGGATGAGCCCCGCGCGCACTGCGATGACCGGCGTTTCGTTGCGCTGTGGGTTGGCCGGAACCATGAAAGTGGTGGGGTGGACACGCTTCGCCTTCATCGAGGCGAGACCGACGGGAGCGACCGGCGGGCGGGCCTCGAAGAGCTCCGGCCGCACCAGTCGACCGGCGCTGACCACTTCGCTCACGGCACACTGCTCGAGGCTGTCGACCAGCACGATGTCCGCCCGATAGCCGGGCGCGACCAGCCCGCGGTCCTTGAGCCCGAAGATGCGCGCGGCGGAGTGCGAGGCCGCGCGGTAGACGTGGTGCAGCGGCCGACCCCGGGCGATCAGCCTGCGGATGGAACTATCGAGATGCCCCTCCTCGAGGATGTCGAGCGGGTTCCGGTCGTCGGTGCACAGCGCCACGAAGGCCGAGGTGTTGGCGTCGAGGATTTCGGCGAGGGCCTCGAGGTCCTTGCTCACCGACCCCTCGCGGATCAGGATAGCCATGCCCTTGCTGAGCTTTTCCCGCGCCTCGACGGCGGTGGTCGCCTCGTGATCGGTGCGGATGCCGGCGGCCAGGTAGCCATTCAGGGCGAGGTCGGTGAGCAACGGCGCATGTCCGTCGATATGGCCACCCTGAAACGACACGAGCTTGGCAACGATGCCAGGATCGCCGGCGAGGACACCGGGAAAGTTCATCATCTCGGCCAGGCCGATGACGTGCTTGTGGTGGCGGAACTTCTCGAGGTCGGCGATTTCGAGGCGAGCGCCGGACGTCTCGTGCGGTGTCGCCGGGACGCATGACGAGAGGTTGACCTTGACGTCCATCACCGTGCGCTCGGCGCACTCGAGGAAGTAGCGGATGCCTTCTGCGCCCAGCACGTTGGCGATCTCGTGCGGATCGCAGATCACGGTCGTGACGCCATGCGGCAGCACACAGCGATCGAACTCGAAGGGCGTGACCAGCGAGGACTCGATGTGCAGGTGCGTGTCGATGAAGCCCGGCACCGCAAAGCGGTTGTCGCCCTCGATCAGCCGGGCGCCGTGGTAGTAGCCGTAAGTGCCTACGATGCGATCCGCGACGATGGCGATATCGGTGTGTGTCACCGTGCCGGTAATGACGTCCAGCAGCCGCACATTCTTGATGACCACGTCGGCGGGGGCCTCGCCGGTGCCGGCCTTGATCATGCGGGTGAGCAGTTCGGGTGTCATCATTTCATTGCCGGGCTCGGGTTGGTGGCAACGTCTCTTCTCGTCGGGGAGAGGTCAAGGGAAACCGGCACCGCCAATGGCTGCGGCGCGCGTCTTCGGGTTCACTCCGGCTCCGGCAATCAGCAAGATACCTGCGGCCCTTGCCGCCGGTTCAGGCGGCCGCCTCGACCGCGCGGCGGTCCGGCAGTTCGTCGTAGAGCTTCACCTGGTTGCGACCGGCCTCCTTGGCCTGATACAGCGCAAAGTCGGCGCGGGCGGGCAGATCGAGACCGTCGCGCCCGGCATCCCTCGCGATGGCGACACCGATACTGACGCCGATGCGCACTTCCTGTCCGGCCAGCGGGTAGGGCTCCGAGATCCGCGAGATGATGCGCTCCGAGAGGGCCCGTGCTTCGGCCACCGTACGCAGCGCCGTCTGCAGGATGATGAACTCGTCCCCGCCGAGCCGCGCCAGGGTGTCGGTATCGCGCAGCAGCGCCCTGAGTCGCTCCGAGACCAGCCTCAGCAGTTGATCGCCCGCCTCGTGCCCGAGCGTGTCATTGACCTGCTTGAACCGGTCGAGGTCGAGCGCCAGCAGCGCGATCGGGTCGCCGCCGCGGCTCAGGCCTTCGAGCGCCTGGGTCAGCCGCTCCTGGAACAGGCTGCGATTGGCGAGGCCGGTCAGTGGATCGTGCAGCGCGCGATGGTGCGCTGCGGCCCGGGCCTCCTCGAGTTCGGCGGATGAGCGCTGCAGCCGGCGAAGCAGGAAGGCGATGACCACGCCGGCTGCGGCCAGCACAGCGAGCAGGGCAGGGATGGTGTCGGCGAGCATCTCGCGCCCGGGTTGTTCCGGCATCCACTTGAACCAGGCGACCGCCGTGCCCGAGCTGTCTCGGATGGGAAGCACGGCCTCGCCCGCCGCCGTGTCCGGGGACGCGGAGAAGCGGGCCTTCTCGAGCATGAACTGCTCGGTCAGCTCCGCGGCCAGCGCGTCATCGAGAAAGCGCACGGCAACGTGAAAGAACGCTTGTCCGGGAGCCACCGTGAAGTCGTCGCTCTCGGAGAGGATTGGAACCGCACTGACGAGGGCGGGCCGATCGCCGACGAGCCCGAAATCGGTGACGCCGGGTATCTCTCCGAAGCCGTTATTGTAGGAGGCGATGGCGGCGGAGGCATCGATGCCGCGCAGCCTGTCCAACACAGGAGCAATGCTGGCGCGATCTGGTTCGAATGTCTGGGCGGGGACGCCGCCGCCGTCGCGCATCGCGTAGATCGGCTGCAGGTCCGGGTCGAGCACATAGATGCGATTGTGCCCGTAGTCGGCGAAGGCGTTGGCGCCGAGGTTCTCTTCGATCCATTCGAGGTCCGGACCGTCACCCAGCGCTGCCACCGCCTCGTCCCAGCCAGTGACGTCCTGCTGCTGGTCCGAGATGTCGGTATGGGCACGCTCCAGCATGTGGCTGACCAGGCGTGTCTGCCGCTCCAGCGCCCGCTCGTCGCTGCGTCCAGTCGACCACAGGATGAACCCTGCCGCCGTGCCGAAGGTGACCGCGACGGCAAGCAGGACCGGGACCAGGACCTTGTAGGAAAACCGCCAGTTCCGATGCATGCAAACGCCCCCGAGACTTGGAGGCTCGAGGCTAGCCCGCATCGGCCCAACCGCCGGTTACCGACGTGTGGAATCAGCCGGCTTGGTTAAGGGATCGGTGTCAGGCGACGCGGGCCGGCGCGTCTGGCACTGCCGCAAAAACGGAGGCGATCTCGCTGGCCGCCAGGGGTGGCGAGAACAAGAAGCCCTGGAAGGTATCGCAGCCCATTCGGACGAGCAGCCCATGCTGGTCGGGTGTCTCCACGCCCTCGGCGGTGACCATGATCCCCAGCGCATGGGCGAGACGAACCATTGCCTCGACGATTGCGGCCGACGAGGCCGAGTGCGGCAACTGCGAGATGAAGCTGCGATCGATCTTGATGCGGTCGACCGGGTAGCGCTTGAGGTAGTTGAGCGAAGAGTAGCCGGTGCCGAAATCGTCGAGCGCGATCCGGACGCCCGCGGCGCGAAGCCGCCTTATGGCGGCGGCCGCAACCGATTCGTCGTCGAGCAGGATGCCCTCGGTGATCTCGATCTCGAGGTCCCGGGCCCGCATGCCTGTCTGCTTCAGCAGGTCCAGCAGGTTGTCGGAAAAGCCCGGATTGCGCAGTTGAGCCGGTGAGATGTTGACCGCGATCAGCCGTCCCGGCCAGCGCGCGCCCAGTTCACAAGCGTTGCGCAGGACGAACTGTCCCAGTGCCTCGATGAGGCCAGATGCCTCCGCTACAGGGACGAAATTAGCCGGCGAGACATAGCCTAGCCGAGGGTGGGTCCAGCGGATCAGGGCCTCGGCACCGATCGTCGTCGACGCGTCCCGGCCGAGCAGCGGCTGGTAGGCCACCCACAGCTGGCTGTCGTCCGCCAGGGCTTCGCGCAGTTCGGCCTCGATGGTGTGACGACTCTGCACGGCCACATCCATCGAGGGTTCGTAGAAGCAGGCCCGGTTGCGGCCGGCGGCCTTCGCCTCGTACAGCGCGATGTCGGCCCTGCGGGTCAGTTCGCGTCGATCGCGGTCGTCGGTTCCGGCCATGACAATACCGATGCTGACACCGACAAAGGCGTCGACGCCATCGATGGAAAATGGCCTGCCGATGGCCTCGATGATGCGCTGGGCAAGGGCGAGCAGGTCTTCCGGAGTGTCATGCTTCTCGTGCAAGATGGCGAACTCGTCGCCGCCGAGCCGAGCCAGGACCGAGGAGTCTTCGCACACGCTGCGCAGGCGCTGGCCGACCGCGGCAATCAGGGCGTCTCCGGCATTGTGTCCCAGGGTGTCGTTGACCTGCTTGAACCGATCGAGATCGAGCATCATGAGTGCGGTGGGCCGCTCCGAGGTGCCCCCCTCCAGCAGGCGCTCGAAGCGGGCTTCGAAACTCTGGCGGTTCGGCAGACCGGTCAGCGAATCCTCGCTGGCCTGGCGCTCCACCTCACGTTGCCGGCCTTCCAGGTCCCGGGAAGAGAGCCACAGACGTCTCATCATCAGCAGGAGGACCAGGCCGAAGATCACCACGGCGATGACCAATCCGGGCGCGGCCGCCGAGAGCAGCTGCTCGCCGGGTCGGTAGGGCAGCCACTCGTAGAAGGCAACGATTCGCCCGGAGCGATTCGTTACCGGCAGGATGGGCAATTGCGGACGTGACTGCGTCGCCGTGAAACGTCCGACCTCCAGCAGATACTGGTCCATGAGCCTGAGTTCGAGATCGAGGTCGAGCCACACAATGCTGACCAGCAGCGGTTCGGTCCCCGCTTCGTCATGCAGCCTGCCGCTGTCGGAGACGACTGGAATGACACTGGCGATGGCCGGTCGACCATCCAGCAGCACGTAGTCGGCCAGGTAGGGTGGCTCGTCGGCATAACCCCTGCCGGCGCGCTCGCGCAGATCGGCGAGGAGAGGAGCCAGAGCATGCGCGCGTCGCGTGAGCTCACTGCCGGCTCTGGTCACACCGGAGATCCAGGCGTGGGCAATCGTGTTGTCAGGCAGGACGATGAGACTCTCATCGTGCCCGTAGTAGGAGAAACCCCACTGACCGACGTTGATGTCGAGCCACGCCTGGTCTGCATTGCGGATGGCGAGCAGCGCGTCGTCCCAGATCGCGACGCTTTGCTGCTCGCGCGGCAGGGCCTCCAGCAGCGCTTCGACGACGTGGATGACCCGACTGCGCTGGCGCTCCAGAGCTTCCTCGTCGATGCGCACGGCGGTCCAGATCAGGAAGCCGGCGAGCAGCGCCGTCGTGACCACGAAGGTCGCCAGCACCGAGGCCAGCGCCGCCAGGGTGAATCTCCGACCAGTTCTGATGGTGCGGTCGTAGGGCATCGGTCCGGCAAACGAGGTGAAACCCCGTCACCATTCCTGCCAAGCTTTGCGAAGTCGTTACTTCGGAGGGAGCGGGCGGGGTCTGCAGGCAGAAATCCGAGCGGCTCTAGGCATTGTCCTTAAACAATACTTCCCGGTCCTGGGTGAAATTGGCCAGAAGCGGCAATGACGCACCGCCCATGGCGCGAGCGGCATTGCCGATACTGCCGGCAACCAGCCGGAACCTCGACAGGCCCTGGCGGTTGACGTCGGCAAGCGCCCTTTCGGTCTGCTCGATGATGCGCGATCGCACGTGGGTCGGGAAGGCGCCATCGAGAACCACCGTCTCGACGTCGATGACGGCGATGGCGGCAACGATGGAGAAGGCAAGACTGCGAGCAACTTCATCGATCCACTCGTCCAGGACCGGCCCGAGATCGCCCCAGTCGTCCGGAGACTGCCACAGCACGTCCGGGTTCCTGCCCTGGGCCAGCAGCTTGCGCTCGAGAACGTAGATCGAGGCGACGTTCATCAGTTGCGGCGTCCGACCACTCGCGCCGGCTGGCGGGGACTGGGCCGGCATGGAGCCCAGTGCCCCCGCGTTCTGGGTGCGGCCGGGAAACAGGTGACCGTTGAGTACCAGTCCACCGCCGATGAACGAGCCGATGAAGATATAGAGATAGTCGATATACTCGTCCCCCGCCCCGAACATCAGTTCGGCGGCGCAGGCGGCGGTGATGTCGTTGGCGAAATAGACCGGCCACGAGCAGATCTCGGCGATCATGGCGCGCATGTCGACGTCGCGCCAGGCATCGATCTCCGACTTCGGCGCGCCGATCTCCTCGTGCCAGGTCCACATCTCGTAGGGGGCAGCGATGCCGAGGCCGGCGATCCGGCCGCGCAGCGCCGGGGAGATGCCGTCGAGGAGTGCATCGATCCCGGTCCGCGCAAACTCCTTGATGCCGTCCGGCGTCGGGTATGGGTAGGTCTTGTGCAGGAGCTTGAGCACCTTGCCGGTGAAGTTGATCAGGTACAGATCGACGGAGCGCCGGCCGATCTTCAGCCCGAAGCTCAGCGCGCCTTCCGGATTGAGGGAATAGGGAACGAGCGGTTGCCCGACCTTGCCGCGCAGCGGATTGCCCTTGAGCAGCAGCCCATCCGCATCGAGCTGGTTGGTGATGATCGAAATGGTCTGCGGTGACAGACCGGTCATGCGGGCCAGATCAGCCTTGGGCAGGGCGCCATTGCTGCGGATCAGCGACAGCACGAGGCGTTCGTTGTAGAGACGCACCCCGGACTGATTGGTGCCGCGGCTGGCGGCGCCGGGGTACGACTTGCTCTGCTGGCTGACGGCGCGGGTGGCCAAGGCCCCGACCTTCCCTAAACTGCGTTCAACAATAATTCGACCGCTTTCCAGACCGGGCAGTCAAGCCACGCCGAAACAGAAATTGCAATCGATTACATGGGGTTCACACCCCTCCCTGCACCAAAAGTCACACGCCGATCGCCGCCATGTCAATTAATAAATCATCTGGATTAACTTATTGACAGGGCGGGCCAGTTGCGGTGTATGGGAGCCCTGACGCATGGGGAGGGGTGTCGAACGGCCTCCCATGTCCGTCGACCTGGCCGGTGCGCCCGGCCTGAACCATTTTGGGAGGACCAATACGTGAAGCATCTGCGCAAACTTCTGATCCTGGGTGTTGCCGCACTCACCGTCTCTGCCGCGCCGGTCATGGCGGCAGATCTTGCGTGCCTGATCACCAAGAACAACACCAACCCCTTCTTCGTGAAGATGAAGGAAGGTGCCGAGGCCGCCGCCAAGTCGGCCGGACTCGATTTCCAGGCCTATGCGGGCATCACCGACGGTGACGCTGCTCCGCAGATTACCGCGATCGAGAACTGTGTCGCAGCCGGGGCCAAGGGTATCCTGATCACCCCGTCGAACGACTCGGTCGGTCCGGCCCTGAAGGATGCCCGCGCCGCTGGCATCCTGGTCATCGCGCTCGATACGCCGCTCGCCGATGCCGAGGCCCAGGACATCACCTTTGCCACAGACAACTTCGAAGCCGGCCTGCTGATCGGCAAGTGGGCGAAGGCCAAGCTTGGCGACGCCGCCAAGGATGCCAAGATCGGCATGCTCGACATCAACAAGGACAACATCTCTGTCGACGTCGCCCGCGACACCGGCTTCCTCGTCGGCTTCGGCATCGAGGTACCCGACCTCAAGGTGCTGGGCTCGGAAACCGACCCGCGCGTCATCGGTCACGAGACGAGCAACGCCAATCCGGAAGGCGGCGTGACCGCCGTCGAGAACCTGCTCGCCAAGAATCCCGACATGAACGTGGTCTACACGATCAACGAACCGGCGGCTGAAGGCGCTTTCCAGGCTCTGAAGAAGGCTGGCAAGGAAAAGGGCGTTCTGATCGTCTCGGTTGACGGCGGTTGCCCGGGCGTGGCCAGCGTCAAGTCCGGTGTGATCGGTGCAACCTCGCAGCAGTATCCGCTGCTCATGGCCTCCAAGGGCATTGAGGCCATCGTTGCTTTCGCAAAGGACGGCACCAAGCCGACCGTCACCGAAGGCCTGTCGTTCTACAACACCGGCGTCAACCTGGTGACCGACCAGCCCGCCGACGGCGTGCCGTCGATCGACACCACCAAGGGCACCGAGCTCTGCTGGGGCTGATTGGGACTCCCGGTCCAACTTGACCAAGCGAAGGGCGACGGTACAGTCGCCCTTCGTGCATCCTGGCAAGAGCGCTGCAAGCGCCGGCCGTTTCGGGGGAGAGGCGCGCACCATGACCAGTACCGACGCACCGGCAAAGGCCGTTCCGGACTTCGAGGCGAAGCTAGCGGATGCCGATAGGTCGGTCGCGAGCTTCGAGCGGGATGACAGGAGCCTATTTGCGCTGTTCCGGTCGTTCCTGAGGAACAACCCGACCACCATTCCGACGCTTGTGCTGATCGTCAGCATTGCAGTCTTCGGCCTTATTGCGCCCCGATTCCTTGGCCCGGGGGCCCTGTCCACGGTGCTGCAGCAAGTCACGGTAACCGGCCTTGTCGCAGTAGCCCAGACCCTGGTGATCCTCACCGCCGGCATCGACCTGTCCGTGGGCGCGATCCTCGTGGTGGCTTCGCTGATCATGGGAAACATGGCGGTGAACATGGGCATTCCGTGGCCCATCGCGGTCGCGGTCGGCATCTTCTTCGCCGGGCTGATGGGCTGGCTGAACGGCGTCCTCGTCGCGCTGATCAAGCTGCCGCCCTTCATCGTGACACTGGGCACATTGTCGATCTTTTCCGCCCTGAAGCTCTGGTATTCGCACTCAGAGTCTATCCGCAACGTCGACATCGAGGCCAAGGCCCCCGAGTTGCTGTGGTTCGGCGAGTCGTTCCGCCTCTGGGGCGCCAAGCTGACCTATGGCAGCATCTCGCTCGTCGTGGTTGCGGCCATTGTCTGGTACATCCTGAACCGCACCGCCTGGGGCCGGCACGTCCATGCCATCGGAGACGATCCGGATGCGGCCCGGCTGTCGGGCATTCGTACCAACCTGACGCTGATATCGGTCTATACCTTCGCCGGCCTTCTCTGCGGGTTTGCGGCCTGGGTGGCCATCGGCCGCGTCGGGTCGGTTTCGCCCATTGCCTTTGATACGGTCAACCTGGGGTCGATCACGGCCGTAGTGATCGGGGGCACGTCGTTGTTCGGCGGGCGCGGCTCGATCGTCGGCTCGGTGCTGGGGGCCATCATCGTGGGCGTCTTCAATACCGGTCTGTCGCTGGCCGGCGTGGACGACTACTGGCAGATGTTCGCGGCGGGCACGCTGGTGATCATCGCCGTGGCGTTGGATCAGTGGCTGAGGAGGGCATCGCAGTGAGCGGAATTCAACCGATCCTGACGGCCCGCGGGCTGTTCAAGCGCTACGGCACAGTCGTCGCCCTAAACGGCGCCGATTTCGACCTCAACCCCGGCGAGATCCTCGCCGTTATCGGCGACAACGGCGCGGGCAAGTCCACCCTCATCAAGGCCATCAGCGGCGCGGTGATCCCGGACCACGGCACCATCGAGATCGAAGGCAAGCCGGTCAACTTCCGCTCCCCGGACGATGCCCGAAAGGCCGGCATCGAAACGGTCTACCAGAACCTTGCGCTCAGCCCGGCGCTCTCGATCGCCGACAACATGTTTCTCGGTCGCGAGTTGCGCAAACCGGGGATGCTGGGAACGGTCTTCCGCCTGATGGACAGGTCGGGCATGCAGAAGTTCGCCCGCGAGAAGCTCAGCGAACTGGGGCTGATGACCATCCAGAACATCAACCAGGCCGTCGAGACGCTTTCCGGCGGCCAGCGGCAGGGCGTCGCCGTGGCGAGGGCCGCTGCGTTCGGCTCGAAGATCATCATCCTCGACGAGCCAACGGCGGCGCTTGGCGTCAAGGAATCGCGCCGCGTGCTGGAACTGATTCAGGATGTCCGGTCGCGCGGTATTCCGATCATCCTGATCAGCCACAACATGCCGCACGTGTTTGAGGTCGCCGACCGAATTCACATCCACCGGCTCGGCAAGCGCATTGCCGTCGTGAACCCCAAGGATTATTCGATGTCCGACGCCGTGGCCATCATGACCGGGGCAATGAAGCCGCCGGAGGAGGGTGCCATGGGGCCGACACATCACTACAAGGTCGGCGAGGAACTTGGCCAGGCGACATGACGAAGATGCGTGCTCTCGTGCTCGAAAGAAAGCACGAACTCAGCCTCCGCGACATCGAACTGCCGATGGATGTCGGTCCCGGCATGGTCAAGATCAAGCTGCACACGGTGGGCGTGTGCGGTTCCGATGTGCACTACTATACCCACGGACGCATCGGACCGTTTGTCGTCAACGCGCCGATGGTGCTCGGGCACGAGGCGGCGGGGACCATTGTCGAGATCGGGGCAGGGGTCACCAGCCTCAAGGTGGGCGACCGGGTCTGCATGGAGCCGGGCGTTCCCGATCCCGACAGCAAGGCCGCCCGCCTCGGCATGTACAATATCGACCCGGCGGTGACCTTCTGGGCGACGCCGCCGATCCACGGCGTGCTGACGCCCTACGTCGTCCACCCGGCCAACTACACCTTCAGGCTGCCCGACAATGTCAGCTTTGCCGAAGGCGCCATGGTCGAGCCGTTCGCGGTCGGCATGCAGGCGGCGACCAAGGCGAAGATCACGCCGGGCGACACTGCCATCGTCATGGGTGCCGGCCCGATCGGTACGATGGTGGCGCTGGCGGCGCTGGCGGGAGGCTGCGCGCGGGTGGTCATCACCGACCTCGCGCAGCCCAAGCTCGATATCGCGGCGCGCTACCAGGGGATCATCCCGGTCAACATCCGCGACGCGAACCTGCTGGCCGAGGTCAACCGGCTGACCGACAACTGGGGCGCCGACGTGGTGTTCGAGTGCTCCGGCAGCCCACGCGCCTGGCAGGGTATCGTCGACGTGGTGCGTCCCGGTGGCACCATCGTCATCGTCGGCCTGCCGGTCGAGCCGGTGAACTTCGACATCGCCTCGCTGTCGGTCAAGGAGGTCGCCATCGCCTCGGTGTTCCGCTACGCCCACCAGTACGAGCGCGCCATCGCGCTGATGGCCTCGGGCCGCGTCGACCTGAAGCCGCTGATTTCGGAGACCTTCAGCTTCGAGGATTCGATCAAGGCCTTCGACCGCGCCGTGGAAGCTCGACCGACGGATGTGAAGCTGCAGATATTGATGGACGCCTGACATGGATCTCGGTCTCAAGTCCAAACTCGCCGTCATCACCGGCGGCAGCGTCGGCATCGGGCTGGCGGTCGCCGAAGGCTTTGCCGCGGAGGGCGCCAACGTACTGCTGACGGCACGCGGCAGGGCGCGGGTCGAGGCCGAGGCAGCGCGCATCGCCAAGCAGTTCGGCGTCAGGGCACTGGGCGTTGCGGCCGACGTCGCCACCGCCGCCGGCTGCGACGCGGTGATCGCCGCTGCGCAGGGGATGGGCGGGGCCGATATCCTCATCAACAATGCCGGCACGGGCTCCAACGAGACCATTGCCGAGGCCGACGACGCCAAGTGGCAGTACTACTGGGACCTGCACGTCATGGCCGCCGTCCGGCTCGGCCGCGGGCTGGTGCCGCAGATGAAGGCGCATGGCGGCGGCGCCATCATCCACAATGCTTCGATCTGTGCGGTGCAGCCGCTGTGGTACGAGCCGATCTACAACACCACCAAGGCCGCCCTGATGATGTTCTCCAAGACCCTCGCCAACGAGGTGGTGGGCGAAAACATCAGGGTCAACACCATCAATCCCGGCCTCATTCTCACGCCCGACTGGATCAAGACCGCCAAGCAGATCGCAGGCGAGGACGGCTGGGAGGCCCACCTCCAGGGCGTTGCGAACGAGGCGGGTGGCATGAAGCGCTTCGCCACCCCCGAGGAACTGGCGAACTTTTTCGTCTTCCTGTGTTCGGACAAGGCCAGCTATTCGACCGGCTCGACCTATTTTGTCGACGGGGGGTGGCTGAAGACCGTGTAGTGGTCCTACTGCGCCGGATGCTCGAGAATGGCGGGCGAGGTTTGCCTGCCGATCCACCACAATATCGGGATCGCCGACAGCGGAACCACCACGAACAATCCGAACAGCCAGTTCGATGCAGCGATCGTCGCGTCGACCGACGGGTGCGACGCCAACCCGGCCGCATTGACAATGACTCCCGCAATCGCCGCCCCCAGACCCGAGGCAAAGAGTTGCACCATGGAGATCGAGGCCGTCGTGAGGTCTCTCTCACCCGCGGGCGCGGCCTGCAGCAGCCGCGCCGAGACGTGCGGCCAGGAAATGCCGATTCCAAGGCCAAGCAGTACCAGCGCCACGCCGATCGGAATGAGCGGCAGCAGATCGCCCTCGAGGTTACGGCGCCCCAGAAACAACGCCAGGCCGAGTATTGCAGCGACCTGCAGGATCGGACCGAGGATCATCACCGCCCGGGCGTGCCCTCCGCTCCAGCTTGAGGTGACCACCGATCCAGAACTCCAGCCCACGGCCACCAGAGCCACCATGTAGCCGGCGACGAGAGGTGTCTGCCCGTGCAGGTTCTGCACGAACAGCGGTACGAACAT
>NZ_JAYRYM010000032.1:0-24729 GCF_041917035.1 Devosia sp.
CTTGCCCTGTCCTTCTACCGCGACCAGAACGCCTCATGACCACGAAAACCAAGGACCTGCCGCATGGCTGAGCGCAAATCGGGGCCCGTCAAGCCGCCGGTCATCGACCTCAAGGCCCGCCCGCAGGAGGCCAAAGCCGAGCCCGAGACGAGCGACGCGACCCCCGAACCGAGCCGACCGGCGCCACCACCGCGTCCGCCGGCGCGCCTCGCCATGCCGTGGAGCGCCATCGCCATTGCCGCGGTGGCGGGTGCGCTGCTCGGCACCGGTCTGACCTACGGGCTCGTCACCTTCCTGCCGCTGCCGGACCACCGGCCGGTGCCGGTCGATCCGGCACCGCGCCTCGCGGCGCTCGATGCGGCGCTCGCCGAAGCGCTCGGCCGGATCGGAACGATCGAGGAGCAGGCGAGGCGTACCCAGGTGAGCCTCGATGCCACCATCGTCCAGCTCGACGGCGGACTCGCCGGACTGCGCGAGGCGATCGCCGCGCTGCCTGCGCCCGCCTCCACCGACCTCGCCCCGCTCGAGACGCAGCTCGCCGCCCTCGAGGACCGCGTCGCCGCCATCGGCGCCGGAGCCTCGAACGCCGACGCCGCGAGCATGGCCGAAACCCTCGCCGGCATCGACACCGGACTGACCGAACTGCGGTCGCGTCTCGATGGGCAGGATGCCCGCCTTGCCGATGTCGATGCGGCCATCGTCGCCCTGCGCGCCGAGCTCGCCACCGCGCAGGCGACGCTCAGCGCCCAGAACAGCTCCGTCGGCGGCGTCCCGCTCGGACCGGCGGTCAAGCTGCCGCTGCTGGTTTCCGGCCTCGAGAGCGCCCTCGCCAACGGCCGGACCTATGCCGGCGAGCTCGCCGCGCTCACCGCTCTCCTTCCCGACCTCACGGTGCCCGATTCCGTGCGTGCCGCCGGGGCGGACGGCCTGCCGCGCCCCGACGTCGTCGCCGCCCGCTTCGCCGCCTTGGTGCCGGACATCCTCGCCGGCCGCTCCGCCGTGGCCAGCGGCGATCTGGGGCAGGATGCACTGGAGTGGCTGAAGGGCGTCCTCGCGCTCCGTCCGTCCGGTGAGATCGAGGGCAGCACGCCCGAGGCCATCGTTTCACGGCTGGAGCCGGCTGTGGCGCGGGGCGATTTCGTCGCCGCCGCCGCACTGCTGGCCGGCCTGCCGCAACCGATGCAGGCCGCGGCCGGCGAGGTCGGCACGCAGATCCGCGCCCTCGGCGAGGCCCAGACCTTCATTACCGGGCTCAGGGCCACGGCCCTGGCGCCGCTTGCGGAGGCCGGCCAGTGATCCGTCTCGCCTACTGGCTGGTCGTCAGCCTGCTGGTCACCGCCGGCATCGCCTGGCTGATCGGCCTGCCCGGAACGCTGTCGATCGAGCTGCTCGGCCTGCGCATGCAGCCGCGCCTCGGCGTCGCCGCCTTCATCGCCGTGGCCGCCGTGGTGCTGGTGATCCTCGTCTGGGGCCTCACCAAGCGGGTGGTCGGGGCCCCGTTCTACTTCGCCCGCCGCTCGCGCGAGCGGCGCAAGGATGTCGGCTTCACCGCTCTCTCCGATGGCTTCATCGCGCTGCAGTCGGGCGACGCGCACCGGGCCCGGCTGCTGGCGCGCGAGGCTCGCGGCAACCTGCCGCGCAATGCCGCCGCACAATTGCTCGAGGCCCGGGCAGACCTCGCGCTCGGCGACATGCACTCGGCCCGCGAGCACTATCGGGCGCTGATCTCGAACCGCAAGACCGCCCTCGCCGCCCTCGCCGGGCTCTACGACCAGGCCCGCCAGCAGGGCCGGCCCGATGCGGCGCTGACCTTTGCCCACAAGGCGCTGGAGATCTCCAGTCTGGCGCCCTGGGCGCGCGAGGCGGTGTTCGACGACATGACCCGCAACGGGCGCTGGGACGAGGCCTTCCGCATGGTCGCCGACGAGCCGGCGATTACCCGCGAGGAGAAGATGCGCAAGCGCCGCCGCATGGCGGTGGTGGAGGCAGCCCGTGCCCAGCTCGCCGAGGGCAATGACCCCAATGCCGCCCTCGAGCATGCGCTCGCCGCCCTCAAGCTGACCCCGGAATTCGTCCCGGCGGCCCTGATCGCGGCCCGCATCTATGCCAACCGCGGCGAGGCGCGCCGCGCCATGAGCCTGCTGCGCCGCGTCTGGCGCGCCACCTCGCACCCCGATGTCGGCACCCTGTTCGCCAACGCCGTGCCCGGCAGTTCTGCCGTCGACCGACTGCGGCGGGTGCGGGAACTGATCGACCTGCCCCCGCCCAACCGCGCCGGCGCGCTGGTCCTCGCCCGCGCCGCCGCCGATGCCTTCGACTGGACGACGGCGCGGGCGGCGCTGGCCGGCTATGTCGGCAACGGCCCGTCGCAGGCCGTCTGCCTGATGATGGCCGAGATCGAGGAGGGCCAGTCCGCCGACAAGGGCAAGGCCCGTGACTGGATCAACCGCGCGGTGCGGGCCCCGCGGGATCCGGTGTGGACCGCCGACGGCATCACGGCCGAGGAATGGGAGCCGCTCTCGCCGGTCACCGGAAAGCTCGATGCCTTCGAGTGGCGGGTGCCGACCAGCGCCGTGGCGACGCGCAATGGTACCGCGGCGCCGGCCGCCGCCGCGCCCCCGGCCGAACCGCCGCCCGCCGGCGGTCCGCTGGCGCTGCCGGAGGCATAGCCATGCCGCCAAGCCCCTTGCGCCGCCCCGCCCCCGCTTGTATGAGGTCGCGCAGGGCCGCGCAGCGCGCGGTCGGGCCGCATTAGCTCAGTCGGTAGAGCATCTCATTCGTAATGAGGGGGTCGCTGGTTCGAATCCGGCATGCGGCACCATCCCACACCACCACTGATCCCGGGGGGCCCCGCGGCATGGCGATGTCCGGTGAAGCGGTGGCGTTCCTGATGCTCGGCATCGGGCTGGGCATCACCCTGAGCCTGCTCGCCCTGGCATCCTATGGCCTGCTGGAGGGCCGTCGACTGCGGCGGCTGCGTCCGCTGCCCGACCTGCGCTTCGTCGCGCCGAACCCGGCCGAAGCCGCGATCGCGGCGCTCCGCCGGACTCGACGCCCGTCGGATTCCGACTACCGGATCACCGACGCGGACGGCGGCGACACCGGCCCGTCTGATCACCCTGAGCCCCCGGCGGAGCCGGAAGCCGTTGCGCTGCCGCCGGCGCTGGTCAATCCGCCCACCCTGCCGCCGGTTCCCGTTTTCGTGGACGCTCCCGTGCCGCCGGCCGCCATCGTGCCGTTCCCGCTTCCCGCCGTCCGCCCGGCCTTGCCCGCCGTCGACCCCGCGCCGATCCAGGATCACGCCGCCATTGTCGCGAACCGGCCGGTCGAGCATCGTTCCCCGCCGCCGCCACCCGTTCCGGCACGACCGACCGAACCACCGGCGCCGGTCGTCGGCGGTGTCGTGTTCCGGCCGGTGCCGAAGCGGCCCGGCACGCCCCCAGCCTCCGCCGGGACACCGGCCAAGCCCGGTGACGCGAGCTGACGGCTCCCGAAGCCGGGTACCCGTTCACTCAGTCGTCGTCGTCTTCCTCGTCGTCATCGTCATCGTCATCGTCGGACTTGCCCGACTTGCCGCGGCCGGATCCGCCGGACCCCGACTCGTTCTCGTCGTCGTCCTTCCAGCCGCCGCCCGACTTGCTCTTCTTCGACTTGCCGTCATCCGACTCGTCGTCGTCGGACTTGCCGGACTTGCCCTGGCCGCCGGCATCAGGCGCATCGTCCGAGGGGATGACTTCGCCCGAGGCATCCTTCACCACCGGCAACTCGCCGGCGCCCGAAACCTCGAGCGGCGACCCCTCCTCGGCGCTCGCCGACTGACCTGCGGCGACGATCGTGGTGGAATGATCGTCGGCATCCTCGACCGCCACGCGACCCCGCTCCACCTCCACCTGCGCGCCGGAGCGGCCGGAGCGGACCACGAAGATCGTTCCCTTGACGACGGCGGCGAGGTGCGGCGTTTCGACGGCAAAGTGCTCGACATTGCGCACGTCCGCCTCGACCTTGATCTCCCCGAACGCCTGCCGGACGGTGGTGAACAGTTCGCCGTCGCGATCGCGGATCTCGATCAGCGTGTTCGGTCCGAGCTCGATCGTCTCCTTGCCGCGCACCAGCAGCACCCGGCTGTTGCCGACCGTGCGCACCGCGTGGCCGTCCGGGACCACGTCGCCGCGCGAGATCGCGTGCCAGGTCCCGTCGATGCGCTCCAGCACCCGTCCCCTGAGCTTGGCGGCCACCCAGTCGTCGGCGACGGCGGAGCCGATACCGAGCCCCAGCAGTCCCGCAACCAGCACGATTCGCCACAGTGACCCGGCCATTCTTGGCTCCCTGCACACTCAACTTCCAGTCCAGAACTAAGTGCTACCCGTCCAGCATTGAGGAAACCTGACCCGCAACCGGTCTTTGCTCTGGCGGTAAACAGGGCCTCAACTTTGTCCCGCAACGGCCGCAATTCCATCTCGGCTTGATTGGATTCTGCTGCCTGCTGCGCTAGGATTTCCCTGCATTGGCGGGGAGCTGGCGGTCAGATGCAGGATGTTCCGGCGGCGGATCCGGGGCGCTATCGCGCCCTGATCATCAGCGCCCTGCCGCAGTTTGTCGGTCGGCAGTTCACCACGCTCAGCGAAGGCTGGGACAGCGTCGCGCTCGAATGCGACGGCTGGGTGTTCAAGTTTCCGCGCAGCGAACCCGCCGCCGAGCGCTTGAAGCGCGAAGTGGCACTGCTCGGCTTTCTGCGGCCGCGGATCACCATGGCGCTGCCGCAGCCGATCTGGCACGAGGGTGAGGAGCCCTTCACCCAGCACCGCAAGATTCCGGGCACCTTCCTCGAGACGGCACAGTATCTGGCGCTCGACGAGGGGCGCCGCAACGCCATCGCCATGCGCATGGCGCAGCTCTATGCCGAACTGCACCAGCTGCCGCTGGCCCGCATGCAGCAGGTGGGCGCCGTCGCGGTCGACCCCTGGATGGCCCCCGACGACATCCTCGCCGGCGTCCTCACTCGGCTCCCCAGGAAGCTGCATGCCTTCGTCAGGCGGACGGTCAAGGCCTATCGCAAGCTCCGCATAGAGGGCGACGAACTGGTCTACGGCTATTTCGACGGCCATGGCTGGAACATGGCCTTCGACGACAAGACCGGCCTGCTCAACGGCGTCTACGACTTCGCCGATTCCGGCTTCGGCTCCCGCCATCGCGACCTCAGCTATTCCAACTGGATCTCCGCCGATCTCACCCTGCGCATCATCGATCGCTACGAGGAGCTGACGCGGCGCAGCATCGATCGGAACCTCGTCATGCTCTATACGTCCGCCCTGCGGCTCGCCGAGCTGGCCGCCGAATTCCTGCCCGAGGAGACGGCAATCGCCAACGTCACCGGTTGGATCACCGAGCTCGAGGCGATCGCACCCCGACTCGCCAAGGGCTGAGGGGCGGCCAAAGAAAAGCTTTTCCCAACCTCTTGCCCTGCCCGGGCAAACATGCGAAGAGGACTCAAGAAAAGCTTTTCCTCAATCGCCGGCAGCCGCTCAGCGGTGAAGCGATCTTCTCGTCGGGAAAAGCTTTTCTTGAGGCGTCCGCCGGGAGGAGTGCCGGAAATCCGGTAGCCGGCGGGGCCGAATGGCAAAAGGGAGGAACCTATGAACTTGCCAGCTTTCCGGCAGGCGGCGCTGGCCGTCGCCCTGTCGTCCGTCGCCCTCGTTCCGGGCGCCGCCTTCGCCGAGACCCTCAGTATCTGGGCCCGCGCCTCGAGCTCGAATGCCGCCCAGCACATGATCGACCTGTGGAACGCCGGCCACGACGACAAGATCGAGCTGACCACCATTCCCGACAACCAGATGGTCACCAAGCTCGCCACCAGCGTGCAGGCCGGCGACGTGCCGGACCTGATCAGCTTCGACCTGATCTTCATGCCGGACTTCATGAAGGCCGGTCTGCTGACCGACCTGACCGATACGCTCAGCGCCGATCCCAACCAGGCCAAGGTGGCCAAGGCCTTCCGCGATCTCGCCAGCTACGAGGGGCGCCTCTACGGCACCGGCTTCACCCCGGACGTATCCATCCTGCTCTACAACAAGGGGCTGTTCCGGCAGGCCGGCCTCGATCCCGAGCAGCCGCCGCGGACGATCGCCGAGCTGCAGCAGTTCGCCACGACCATCAAGGAGAAGGTGCCGGGCGCCTACGGCTACTACTTCTCCGGGTCCTGCGGCGGCTGCAACATCTTCACCCAGGCCCCGATGATGTGGGGTTCGGGCGCAGTGCTGCTGCCCACTTCGGGGGACGCCCCGGCGATGGAAGGCCCCGGCGTCAAGGAAGTCCTGACCATGCTCAAGGATATGTGGGAAGCCGGAATCGTCCCCGAGAGCGCCGAGGCCGATACCGGCGCCAATTTCCAGGCGACCTTCGAGACCGGCACCATCGGCATGCAGGGCTCGGGTGGCTTCGCCATCGCCGCCCTCAAGGCCAACCACCCGGAAATCGAGTTCGGCATCGCCCCCCTTCCCGGGATCGCCGAGGGACAGGCCTCGAGCTTCGTCGGCGGTGACGTCATCGCCGTACCCAAGGGTGCCAGGAACCCCGAAAAGGCCATCCAGTTCATCACCTGGCAACTGACCGACGAGGCCCAGCTCGAGGGTCTGGCCAGGAACCTGATCCTGCCCTCGCGCTCCGACCTCGCCGACAACAAGTACTTCCAGGAGGAGCCGCGCTACATCACCACGGCGCAGGCGGTCGGCATCGGCCAGACGCCCTATGCCTTCCACTTCAACGATATGGTCAACGCCGACCAGTCGCCCTGGCTGACCATGATCCAGACCGCGGTCTTCGACGGCGACGTCGACGGTGCCATCGAAGGCGCGCGCGAGGCGATGCGCGCCATCGCCGCCGACTAGGCCCCCCGACCGGGTCGCGGCGTTCGCCGCCGCGGCCCGGACTTCCGTGCTGCATCCCCACAGGAGAGCCGGCGTGATTCGCACGCTTCGCCACAACCAGGGCCTGCTCTACGTGCTGCCGGCACTGGTCTTTGTCGGCCTGTTCGTGTTCTGGCCGCTGGGTCAGCTGGTCTACCTGTCGCTGACCGACACCTCGCTGCTCGGCGGCGGCGAGTTCGTCGGCTTCGAGAACTACATCAAGGCCTTCGAGGACAAGGCCTTCTGGCGGGCGCTGGGATTCACCGCAAAGTACACCCTCTTCATCACCCCGATCCTGATGGGGCTCGGCTTCGCACTCGCCCTGCTCACCGCGCCGAACCGGCCGCTGCAGCAGCTGACGCGCGGTGCCATCTTCCTGCCGGTGGTGATCGGCATCGGCTCCTCGAGCCTGCTCTGGTTCTGGCTGTTCGACCAGCAGGTCGGGCCGTTCAACCGCATCCTCGTCGATGTCGGAATCCTCGCCGAGCCGGCGGTGTGGTTCACCAAGGCCGATCCCGCCCTGCTCGCCGTGACCATTTCCATCACCTGGAAGGTGATCGGCTTCGGCATGCTGCTCTTCGTGGCCGGCATCCAGTCGATCAACGGCGAGATCGGCGAGGCGGCGCTGATCGACGGCGGCAACTACTGGCAGCGCGTCTGGTACATCATCCTGCCGCTCAGCCTGAGGGTCATCCTGCTCACCACCCTGATCTCGGTGATCGGCTCGATGCTGGCCTTCGACCAGTTCTACATCATGACCGGCGGCAATCCGCGCGGCCAGACCTTCACCTCGGTCTACTGGATCTACCAGAACAGCTTCATCAGCTTCAAACTCGGCTATGGCGCGGCGCTCTCGATCATCCTCACGGTAATCATCCTCGTCTTCTCCTCGCTGCAGGTCTACCTGTCCAACCGGAGCCCCGCGTCATGACCGCGCTCGCCGAAGGCACCGCGCGCCCCGCCCCGGCCGCCGAGCATGTCTCCCGCGCTGCCGGGGAGAGCCGCCCGATCCGCTACGTCGTCGGCGCCGTCTGCATCGCCGCCATCGCCGTGATGATGGCGCCGATCGCGCTGAGCCTGATCGCCTCGATCAAGCCGGCCTCGGAGGCGCGGCAGAGCCCGCCGAGCTACCTGCCGCACAGCCTCAGCCTCGAGAACTACCTCAAGGTGTTCGAGTTCCAGGCCGGCATCTGGACCTATGTCGGCAACTCGCTGATCGTCGCCGGCCTCACCATCGTCATTTGCCTCGCCCTCGCCGTGCCGGCCGGCTACGGCCTCGCCCGCTTCCGCATCCCGTTCAAGGAAGTGTGGTTCATCCTGCTGCTGGCGCCGCTGATGGTGCCCTACCAGGCCCTGCTGACCCCGCTCTACCTGACATTCTCCAGGATCGGGCTCGCCAACAGCCATCTCGGGCTCGCCATGGTGCATGCCATCCTGCAGCTGCCGTTCTCGATCTACCTGATGCGCAACAGCTTCGAGGCGGTGCCCCGCGAGATCGAGGAGGCGGCCCGCGTCGATGGCGCCACCTCGCTCCAGGCGCTGCGCGGCATCTTCCTGCCGCTGGTGGTACCCGGCATTGTCACGGTCGCGCTGTTCGCCTTCATCGCCAGCTGGAACGAGTTCCTGTCGGCGCTGATCTTCATGAACAAGGAGACCAGCTTCACCGTGCCGATCATGCTGGTCAGCGTGCGGGCCGGCCGGCTGGGCGCCGTCGACTGGGGCGCGCTGCAGGCCGGCGTCATTCTCTCTATCCTGCCGTGTGTGCTCATCTATCTGCTCTTGCAGAAGTACTACGTGGCGGGCTTTCTCAACGGAGCCGTCAAATAGGACCTCCGCCATGACCGAGAGCCCACCCCTCACCGAACGCACCGGCCGGCACGGCCCGACCATCCGCGATGTGGCACGCATCGCCGGGGTGTCGATCGGCACGGCCTCCAAGGCGCTCAACCAGGGTGGACGCCTGCGTCAGGAGACCCGCGACCGGGTGACCGAGGTGGCGCGCCAGATCGGCTACCGGCCCAACGACATGGCGCAGAGCCTGCACCGGCTGCGCTCGATGACGGTGGGGATCATCTCGACCGACTCCTTCGGCCGCTTCACCCTGCCCATCCTGCAGGCGCTCGAGGAGCAGTTCGCCGACCGGCGCATCGGCATCTTCATGTGCAATGCCACCGACGATCCCGAGCGCGAGCGGCAGCATCTCGACCACCTGCTGGGCAAGCGCATCGACGGCCTCGTGGTCACCGCGCGCCGGGCCGACAGGCGCCCGCCGGTCGGACCGCTGCCGCCCGGCCTGCCGGTGGTCTACGTCTTCACCCAGACCGACGACGATACCGCGCTGTCGCTCATCCCCGATGACGAGGGCGGCGCCCGCCTCGGCGTCAGGCACCTGGTCGAGATCGGTTGCCGCCGCATCGCTCATGTCACCGGCCCGCTGCACTTCGAGGCGGTGCAGCTGCGCCACCGCGGCTACCTGGCGGCGCTTGCCGAAGCGGGCCTCGTCGCCGACCCCGGCCACTCCGTCTCGGGCGCCTGGTCCGAGGCCTGGGGTCGCGATGCGGTGGCCCGCCTGTTCGACGGCGTGCCCCCGGCGCAGCGCCCGGACGGCCTGTTCTGCGGCAATGACCAGATCGCCCGCGGCACCCTCGAGGCCCTGCGCGAGCGCGGCATCGCCGTGCCGCGGGAGGTGGCGGTGGTCGGCTTCGACAACTGGAACGTCATGACCGACGCGGCGCGCCCGCCCCTGACCAGCGTCGACATGAATCTCGCCGCGCTCGGACACGAGGCCGGCCGGCTGCTGCTCGACATGATCGGCGGCGAAACCATCCGCGGCATCCGCCGCCTGCCCTGCACCCTCGTGGTGCGACAGTCGAGTCAACGATAACAGCAGCGTCCCGCCGCCCGGCCGGCGGCAAGGGACCAGAAGGAGCATCGATGAGCCAGTACCACCCCGTCCGGTTCGTGAACGTCCGCCTCGAGGGCGATTTCTGGAAGGAGCGGCTCGACACCGTGCTCGCCCGCACCATCCCCAGCCAGCACGGCAAGCTCGCCGAGTACGGGCTGCTCGACTCGCTCAAGCTGCCGAGCCCGCCGCCGCCGCTGCGCTTTCCGCGCCATGCCAACGGCTTCACCGTGCAGGTGTTCTGGGATTCGGACATCGGCAAGTGGATCGAGGCTGCCGCCTACGCCCTCAGCCATCGCCGGGACGCCGACATCGAGGCGAGGATCGAGGCCATTGTCGACGATTTCGAGAGGGCGCAGGCCCCCGACGGCTACCTCAACTGCTGGTACCTCGGCCGCGAACCGGAGAAGCGCTGGTCCAACCTCAGGGACAATCACGAACTGTACAATGCCGGCCACATGCTCGAGGGGGCCATCGCCTATTTCGAGACCACCGGCCGGCGGCGCTGGCTCGACATCATGGAGCGCTATGTCGAGCACATCCGGCGGACCTTCGGCACCGGCCCCGGCCAGAAGCGCGGCTATTGCGGGCATCAGGAGATCGAGATCGCGCTGATCAAGCTCTACCGCCTGACCGGGGAGAGAAAGCACCTCGACCTCGCCGCCTACTTCATCAACGAGCGCGGAACCCCCGACCCGCACTACTTCGACGTCGAGCGCGAGGAGCGCGAGAAGAAGGGCTGGGAGTACCAGCGCTACGTGCAGGGCACCTACGAGTACTCGCAGTCGCACAAGCCGGTGCGCCAGCAGGACAAGGTGGTCGGGCACGCCGTGCGCGCCATGTACATGTACACCGCCATGGCCGACCTCGCCGTCGAGCTCGATGATGCGGCGCTGCGCCGGGCCTGCGAAACCCTGTGGCGCGACGTGATGGACACCAAGATGTACATCACCGCCGGACTCGGCCCCTCGGCGCACAACGAGGGCTTCACCTTCGACTACGACCTGCCCAACCAGACCGCCTATGCCGAGACCTGCGCCTCGGTGGCGCTGATCTTCTGGGCCCAGCGCATGCTGCACCTCGATCTCGACGGCCTCTATGCCGACGTGCTCGAGCGCGCCCTCTACAACGGCGCCCTGTCCGGCCTCAGCCGCGACGGCGAGCACTATTTCTACATGAACCCGCTCGAGAGCAACGGCACGCCGACCCGCTGGGACTGGCATACCTGTCCGTGCTGCACCATGAACGTCTCGCGCCTCGTGGCCTCGGTCGGCGGCTATTTCGTCTCGACCGCGCCGGACGGCATCGCCGTCCATCTCTATGGCGGCATATCGACCAGCCTGGAGGTCGCCGGCACGCGGGTCGGCCTGCGCGAGGTCTCGAACTACCCGTGGTCGGGCGAAATCGCCATCACTCTCGAGCCCGAGGCCGAAGCGGCCTTCGACCTCAAGCTGCGCATCCCGGGCTGGTGCCGGGGGGCGACGGCCACGGTCAACGGGGAAGCGGTGCGGCTCGCTCCGCTCAACGGCTACGCCACGCTGCACCGCACCTGGAAGAAGGGCGATACCGTTCGGCTCGACCTGCCCATGCCCGTCGAGCGCATCTACGCCAATCCGCATGTGGTGATGGATATCGGCCGTGTCGCGCTCACCCGCGGTCCGCTGGTCTATTGCCTCGAGGAGGCCGACAATCCGGGCGGCACCGTGCAGCGCTTCAAGCTGCCGCGCAACAGTGAGGTGGTGGTGCGGCAGTCGGAGCTGTTCGATGGCATCGTCCAGCTCACCGCACCGGCGAGCGCTGTCGACGAGGCCGAGTTCGCCCCGCTCTACCGCACCGCACCGCCCCGGGAGAGGCCGGCCACCCTGACGGCACTGCCCTACTATCTGTGGGCCAATCGCGGCCAGGGCTCGATGGTGGTCTGGATCCCTGAAGGCTGAGCGCCGGCGCGTCCCGCCGCGCCAGAATGCGTGGCCGCTACTCCGCGGCCACCGGCTGCCGGGCGGCGAGCAGCGAGCGCTCGTAGGCCAGCCGCGACGTCGCCCGCTGCGGCGTATCGAAGGCATCGGTCAGCGACTGGCTGAACAGCCGGCTGCGCTCTTCCTCGGTCGACATGAAGAACGGGTAGCGCGAGAAGATCGAGCGGTGCCGGCTCTCCTCGACCCGCGCCCCGTAGAGCGTCACCGGGAAGGCGAGCCCGGGATAGGACCGCACCTCGCTCATCGCCTCGGACTGGAACACCCGCCGGTAGAAGGCCGTGTGCTCCGGCCTGACCAGCGCCAGGCACATGGTGGCCTCGAAATACACCGTCGCCATCACCGCGATGCGCAGCGTCAGGAACGGCAGCGCCGGATAGGCGAGCGATGCCTCGTAGTCGCTGGTGAAGCGGCTGGGATCGATGAATCTGTCGCCGCGCTGCAGCATCGGCTCGAGCAGGTCGGGAAACACCTTCATGCTCGGCGACCAGCGCTGTGCTGCGCTCAGGTGATGCAGGCGGATCGAGCTGACCAGTTCGCCGTCGATATGCACGCCGAAGCTCATGCCGTTCGGGGCGGTGTCGAGGTCGTCGACGACGATGCCCTGATCGTTGAACGGAACCGATTCCTCGCGCCGATAGGCCTCGTAGCGCAGCCGGTAGATCGGATTGTCGGTGACATCCATGCGAACGCGCGAATAGGTGACCCGGTCGAGGATATCGAGGAGGGTGCCGGCAAATCTCGATACGGGCGCCGCTGGCGCCACCGCCGAACCGTCCATGTCCGCACGCATGGTTTACTCCGCAACTTGCGCGAAGAGCTTAACCTTTTGTTAGCCATATTCAAATGGCCATTGCCGCAGGTCTGGGGCCCGATTGCCGCATGCGGCTGCCCGAAACGGCCGCAGCGGCGACGAGTCCGGCTGGTTTTTCAGGGTCTTAGCGTGGGTTAACCACGTTTGCGATTCGCCAGCATCGGCAGGGCTTCCGGCTGCCTCTGCGGCGAGCGCGCCGCCATCCGGGCGATCAGCTCGGCCACCTCGCGCCGGGGCAGCGGCACGCCGAACAGGTAGCCCTGGATCTGGTCGACCTTGGAGTGCTCGGCGATCAGGTTCAGCTGTTCCTCGGTCTCGACACCCTCGGCGGTGACCGTCAGGTTGATGTCCTTGCCCAGCTGCGCCACGTTGCTCAGCAGCTTCAGCGAGCGCGGGTTCTGCCCGATATCCATGACGAAGCTGCGGTCGATCTTGAGCTTGGTGAAGGGCAGCGCCTGCAGGTAGCTCAGCGACGAGTAGCCGGTTCCGAAATCGTCGAGGGCGATGCCGATGCCCTGCGTGGCGAGCTGTCCCAGGATATGGGTGGCGGCGGCCCGTTCCTCGATCACGGCGGTCTCGGTGACCTCGATCTCGAGCCGCGATGGCGCGAGGCCAGACCCGCGCAGGGCCTCGCCGACCATGGCCGCGACATCGGCATTGCGGAAGTCGCGGGCCGAGATGTTGACCGAGACCGAGACCTCCTCGGGCCAGTTGCGGCACTCCTGCGTGGCCGACTTCAGCACCCAGGCGCTGATCTCCGAAATCAGCCCGGTTTCCTCGGCGATCGGGATGAACAGCGAGGGCGGGATCGAGCCCAGTTCGGGGTGGTGCCAGCGGGCCAGCGCCTCGCAGCTGACCACCCGGCGGCTCCTCAGGTCGACGATTGGCTGGTAGGCGAGGCTGAGCCGGCCTTCGGCCACGGTCTGCTTCAGGTCCGCCTTCAGCCGCTGCCGGTAGCGGTAGTCGGTGTCCATCTCGTCGTGGAACACCTGCGACTGGCCCTTGCCCAACGCCTTGGCCTTGTACAGCGCGAGATCGGCCTTGGTCATCAGCGCATCGAGGTCGTCGGCCCCGTCGCTGACCGTCACCACGCCGATCGAGACATTGACCGAGAACACTTCGCCGCTGACTTCGAAGGCGCCGGCGAAGGCGGTGAGGATGGCCTGCGGGTCGGAGATGGTGTCGCTCAGCTTCACCCCGCCGGAGCGATAAACCACGTACTCGTCGCCACCCAGCCGCGCCACCAGGCTGTCGCGTCCGAGCACCCGGCTCAGCCGCTCGGACGTCTCGACCAGCACGCGGTCGCCGATCAGGTGGCCCATGGTGTCGTTGACATGCTTGAAGTCGTCGATGTCGACGATCATCAGCATGGCGATATCGCCGCTCCTGCCGTGTCGCCGCCGGTCGAGGTCGCCCTCCACCTGCTCGGTGAAATAGGCGCGGTTGGGCAGCCCGGTCAGCGTGTCGTAGTGCGCCATGTAGTTGATGCGCTCTTCCGACTTGACGCGCTCGGTGATGTCTTCGAACAGCAGCACCGAATTGTCCTGGCGCGACGACACCGTCACTTCGCAGAACTGGCCGTCGGAGAGCCGCAGCACCACCTTGCCGCCGCCCGGCCGCTCGAGGGTCTCCATCAGCTGCTGGGCCGCGCGCTTGGGCAGCGAGCCACGCGCCTCGCCCGCCGAGATCATTGCCGCGAAGGGCCGCCCGGTCCAGCTGCCGGGGGCAAAGCCGGCGAACACCGCCTCGGCCCGGTTGTTCACCACCGCCACCAGTCCGTTGGCATCGAGCATGCAGATGCCGTGCTGCATGGTCTCGAGGGCCGCGTCGAGTTCGGCGGCGAGGCGGCTCGCCTCGAGGCGGCCGCGCACGGCCCGGAGCAGGATCACCCGCACATTGCCGGCCACTCGCCTGAGGCTGGCGAAATAGGGCAGGAAGACGAAGGAGAGCAGCGCCGTGTAGAGGTGCCCGTCGAAGAACATGCCGATCCAGGTGGGGATGCAGATCAGCATCACCTGCGTCATCATCACCCGCTCGACGGCGAAATTGCGCGCCGCGACCCCGACGAGCACCGACATCGAGACGCCAAGGCTGGCGAGCTCGGCGAAGAACGTGTTGACCACGAGGAAGCTGTACAGGGTCCAGCTGCCATAGAGCAGCGCGATGGCGCCGCTGCCGATCATCGCCCGGCGTTCCCAGCGCGCCGCATCGGCGACGTCCGTTTCGTCGTGCTCGGCCCGCTCGAAGGTGATCATGTCGAAGTTGCGGGCGGTGCCCACGACGACGAAGGCGATGGCGATGGCGAGCAGCACCGGCGACTGCGATTCCAGCCAGGTCAGCGCCACCGCCACCGCCGAGCCATAGGCGCCGAGCAGCTGCGAATGCCGGTCAGCGTAGAGCGACCGGATCATCGACACGTAGTCGATTGGCGGCAGTGACTTGTGTGCTGGCTCGAACATCGACCTCACCGAGTGGCCGGATCATGTCGGAAGAGCCGTTAATGGCAGCTTTCGGGCGTTTCCCGACAAGCCCGATCGGCACGACAGCGCTGTCATCGGAGCCCGCAATCGTCGGGAATGGTTTATGCTTGGTGTGCGGGAGCGGCGATGTGCGGGACCGGCGGGAGCGGCGGCGCCCCCCCTGGGGGAGGCGCCGCCGGTGGCAGGACCGTGGAAGGTCAGCCCTGCGGTTCCATGTTGTCGTTCCACTCGAGCAGTTCGATCTGCACCCCCAGTTGCGGCTCGGTGTCGAAATAGGCATAGCGGCCGTGCCCGCCGTCGAACTCGGCCCGCTGCAGCTCGCCATGGCCCTTGCCGATCAGATAGCTCGCGCGCCGCTGCATGTTCCGGGTACGGAACGCGATGTGGTGGCAGCCCGGTCCCTTCTGCTCGAGCACGTCCCGCCAGGCGCTGCGCTCCGGACCCGGCTCGAGGAACTCGACGTCGATATTGGCGAACCTGAACAGCGCCAGGCGGCAGCTGACGTTGGCCGGCCGGTCGTGATAGACCGCCCGCGCCGCGTCGTGGTCCGCCGACTTGCCGACATGCATCGGCTGCTTGCCGGTCAGGTCGGCAAACCAGGCCATCGACTTTTCGAGGTCATCGGTGACAAAGCAGATCTGCATCACCCTATCCTCGTCGAGCAGACGGTCGTCCATGTGGCCTCTCCCCGAAGCGCGGGCCCCCGGGGCCTCGTCGGCCCCGGCCCGCTCCCTGCGCCATCCCGCGGCCTTGCCGGCCGCGGGATGTTTGCCGGCCCTGTCGCCGGCTCAGTTGAACGTCAGGTCGTAGGCATCCTTGAGCGCCGTGACCGCGTCATCCGTGGTCTGGTTCTTGTCGCTCCAGAAATTGTACATGGCCGTCCAGATGCCGTTGTTCCAGTCGCCGGTGATGACGTTGAAGGGGTTCTTCACCGAGCCGTTGGGCTTGGCCATGGCATCCATCGCCACCTGGTTGCAGGCGTCCCGGAAATCGGTCGGCGCATCGGCGCGCGGGCTCGTCGAGCCCTTCTGCTGATTGGCCTTGGCCGACACGACCGGATCGACGAAGGCCGCGACCAGGTCGAGCTCGGCCTTGTCGATCTCGGCCGGCTGGCCACCGAGGATGCCCATCGCATCCGAGGTCACCGGCACGGCCAGCGCACCGGGGATCACCTCGCAGCCGAAGTCGACGCCCGGCGTCTTGCCCGCCGCCAGCCACTCGCCCTTCATCCAGTCGCCCATGATGTGGAACAGGGCCTGGCCGGCGATCACCGTGTTGGTGGTCTCGTTCCACGGCCGGTTCTCGCTTTCCGGCGTGGCCTCGTTGGAGAAGGCGCGCACCACCTCGATCGCCTTGCGGACCTCGGGCGTATCGAACGCTTCCGGGTCCGGGGTCTCCGAGTAGATGCGGTTGTAGATTTCCGGGCCGGCGATCGCCGCCACCATGGCATGGAACAGGTAGCCGACCTGGAATGCCTGGCCACCCACGGCGGCGGGCACGAATCCGGCGGCCTTGACCTTGGGGAAGTCGGCGATCATGTCGTCGACGCTCTTCCACGCCGTCGGATCGACGCCGGCCTTCTTGGCCACGTCCATGTTCCAGTAGACCATGCCGTCGATGTGCAGGAACAGCGGCACCTTCACCATCTTGCCGTCGACCGTCGACAGCTCGCGCACGATGGGGAAGAAGCCGTCCGCCGCGCCGATCTCCTTGTAGAAGTCGGTCAGGTCGCGCTCGAGGCCGAGCCCGGCGAGATCACGGAAGATGTGTGGATCGGAGGTGACGAAGGCATTCGGCGGATCTCCGCCGGTGACCATGTTGACGATCGACACGTTGACACCCGAGTTGTGCGGGATCGCCAGGTCCTTCCAGGTGTGGCCCTTCTCGTTGAGCGCGCCCTGCAGGATGTTGAGCGCCGCCACCTCGGCCTTCGAGGACCAGCCGTGATAGACGATCAGTTCCTCGGCGAGGCTCGAGGCCACCGGAGTCGCTCCCATCAGCAGCGCCGCCGCCAGGGTGGCGAGAATTCTCTTGTGCATACTGTCTCTCCCAGTTCGCGTCCGCCCCTGCGGACCGTTCGCTTGTCATCCCTGTCTTGCCGCAGGGCGTGCCGGGACATCCGGCAAGTCCGCACGCGACCCTCCCGGCTCCGGCTTTTGCCGGCGCCGCCGCGTGACCGCCCGCCAATCGGCGGGCCTGGTCCTCCGGCCGGGCGACCCGGCCGCCTGTGGCTCGCTCAGAGCCTTTGTCCGCTGCGCGCGTCGAACACGTGCAGCTTCGACGCCGGAAAGCCGACCGCAACCCGATCGCCCTGCCTGAATCCGCCGATCGCCTCGGGATCGATGCGCACCGCCAAAAGCCCCTCGCCGAGCCTCAGATAGCCGGTGGCGTCACCGCCGGTGCGCTCGCTGTGCTGCAGCGGCAGCTCGAAGCGCACCGCCTCGCCGACGGGCACCGCACCGGGCGCCCCGAAATGCTCCGGCCGCAGCCCCACGACGATCTCCGTTCCCGCCTGCGGCGGCCGGGCGAAGCCATACGAGGCGAGGTTGATCGTTAATCCGCCGAGCTCGGCCGCCGGCCCGGCGGGCGATGCCGTCACCCTGGCCGGCCGCAGGTTCATCGCCGGCGCACCGATGAAGCCGGCGACGAACAGGTTCCGCGGCCGCGCGTAGATTTCCTCGGGCGTGCCGAACTGCTGGATCACGCCACGATCCATCACCGCGATCTTGGTGGCCATGGTCATGGCCTCGATCTGGTCGTGCGTGACATAGACGATGGTCGACTTCAGCTCGTCGTGCAGCTTCTTGATCTCGAGCCGCATCTCGGTGCGGAGCTTGGCGTCGAGGTTCGACAGGGGTTCGTCGAACAGGAACAGGCCGACCTGCTTGACCAGCGCCCGACCGATGGCGACGCGCTGCCGCTGACCGCCGGACAATTGCCCGGGCTTGCGGTCGAGCAGGGGCTCGATCTGCAGCAGCTTGGCGGCCCAGGCGATGCGCCGCTCGATTTCGGCCGCGTCCAGTCGGCTGGCCGCGAGGCCGAACTTCAGGTTCCCGCGCACCGTCTTGGTCGGGTAGAGCGCATAGGACTGGAACACCATCGCCAGCCCGCGATCCTTGGGATCGAGGTCGGTCACGTCCCGCTCTCCGATCGTGATCCGCCCGGCGGTGACGTCGAGCAGGCCGGCGAGCAGGTTGAGCAGCGTCGTCTTGCCACAACCCGAGGGACCCAGCAGCACCAGGAACTCCCCGTCGTCGATCGCTAGGTCGAGGTTCTTGAGCACCCTCTGCTTGCCGTAGTCCTTGATGATGTCTTCGAACTGAACGCGTGGCATGCGCCTACCCCTTGATCGCGCCGGACGTGATGCCCTGCACGAAGAACTTTCCGAGCACGAAGTAGATGAGCAGCGGCGGGATCGCCGTCTCCAGCGCCGCCGCCATGTTCTCGTTGTAGGCCGCCTCGCCGGTCGTCGTGATCACCACATTGGCCAGCACCACGCTCATCGGCTGGGTGCCCAGGCCGCCGAAGGTGAGCCCGAGCAGGAAGTCGTTCCAGATCGAGGTGACCTGCAGGATCAGCACGACAATCAGGATGTTGCCGCTCATCGGAATGATGATTTCCCAGAAGATGCGCCAGAACGATCCCGAGTCCATCATCGCGGCGCTCATGATCTCCTGCGGGATGCCCTTGTAGTAGTTGCGGAACACCAGCGTCAGGAACGGCATCGACAGCACCGCGTGCACGATGGCGATGCCCCAGATGGTGCCGTAGACCTTGAGGCCCGAGCTCAGGATGATCAGCGGGATCATGATGATCTGGAACGGCACGAACGCGCAGATGAACAGCACGAACAGGAATGTCCCCGCCCACCGCACGTTCCACAGGGCCAGCGCGTAGCCGGTGACCGAGGACAGCGCGATCGACAGCACGAGGCTCGGCATCAGGATGGCGATGGAGTTCCAGAAGCCGACCTTGAGACCGTCGCAGCGGATGCCCGAGCAGGCATTGTCCCAGGCATTCACCCAGGGCTCCAGGGTGAAGGGCGCCGGCAGCGAGAAGATCGCCCCCTGCCGGATCTGCTCCATCGTCTTGAACGAGGTGGTGATGATCACGTAGAGCGGCACACAGAAGAACGCCGCGCAGATGGTGAGGAACACCAGGATGGCGATGGAGCGTCCCGAGATGCGCCTGGGCCTCCGCGGGAAGCGCGGGGCGCTGTCCACCGCCACCTCGCCGGGCTGCGTCGCGGCCATGCTCATGTGGTCCTCGCTTCGCGGCTGCGTTCGCGCCACGCCGTCAGCAGCACCAGCGGCAGGAAGATGAGGGCGGTGAAGCCCAGCATGATCACCGCCGCCGCCGAGGCGTAGGCGAGGTTGGATTTGACCCAGTAGGCATTGATGGTGAAATAGGCTGGCACCCAGGTGGCCTGGCCCGGCCCGCCATTGGTCATGGCGACGATGATGTCATAGGCCTTGACCACGCCCAGCGACAGCAGGATGGCGCAGGTGAGGAAGGTGAATTTCATCATCGGGATGATGATCTCGGCATAGAGCCGCCAGAAGCTGACCCCGTCGAGCCTGGCCGCGCTCCAGATCTCGGAGTTGATCGACTTGAGGCCGGACAGCATCAGCGCCATGTAGAAGCCGGCGCCCTGCCAGACCGTGGCGAGGATGACGCCGTACATCGCCGTCTCCGATTTCGACAGCCAGTCGAAATTGAGGAAGGTGAGCCCCATGGCGTGGAGCGCCCCCTGCACCCCGAAGGAGGGGTTGAACATCCACCGCCAGGCGACCCCGGTGACGATCAGCGACACGGCCAGGGGATACAGGAAGATGGTTCGGAAGAAGCCCTCGCCCCGCTTTTCGCGATCGATCAGTGCGGCAAGCACGAAGCCGAAGATGATGGCCAGAAAGCTGCCCAGGCCGAGGATCAGCATGTTCCTCAGCGCAATGGTCCAGCCCTTGTCCTTGAGCAGCCGGCCGTACTGGCGGCCCCAGTCCGCGAAGTCGATCGCGTAGCTGGCGAAGGCCTTGGACTCGGTGAACGACATGTAGATCGTCCACGCGATCGCCCCGACGAACACCACCAGGGTGATGGCGATCGCCGGCGTCAGCGCGAGCTGCGGCGACCATCGGCTCCAGCGGATGACCATGCTCCACCCTCCCGGCCGTCAGGTGGTCCCAGCCCCTGCGGTCGTTTCCCACTGGCGGTTTGGCGCCAGCGCTGTATTATCGTTAAACTAGAATGATGCCGACCGGCCCGTCAACAGTGAAATCGCGCCGGCACAAGACGGACGTCCGATATACTACCGAAAGCGGCGCGCCATTTCCCCGCCTGCCGGGACCGCAGCGCCTTGGCGACCAGGAGCTAACATATTGACGAACATGTATAACATTCCGCCGATGGGGTTCGGCACCTTCGGTCGCACCGGCGCCGAGGGGGTGGCGGCGATCCAGTTCGCCCTCGAGACCGGCTATCGCCACCTCGACACGGCGCAGAGCTACGACACGGAGCGGGAGTGCGGCGAGGCGCTGCGCCGCTCCGGCCTGCCGCGCGCCGAGGTGTTCCTCACCACCAAGGTCACCGGCGCCAATTGCGCCCGCGGCCGCCTGCTTGCGTCCCTGCAGGGCAGTTGCGAGACGCTCGGCGTCGACAGCCTCGATCTCACCCTCATCCACTGGCCGGTGACCCCCGGCGGCCGGCTCGACATGCCCGCCTACCTCGCCGAACTGGCCGAGGCGCAGTCCCGCGGCCTGACGCGGCTGATCGGCGTCTCCAACTTTACCATCTCCGACCTCGAGGAGGCCAAGACCATCCTCGGCCCCGGCCGCATTGCCAACCATCAGTTCGAGCGGCACCCCTATCTCACCAACCAGAAATTGGTAAACTACTGCCTCTACAACGGAATTTCCGTGACCTGCTACCTGCCCCTGGCTCGCGGCGCCTGCGCCGGGGATCCGGTCATCGAGGCTGTCGCCAAGCGTCACGTCGCCACCCCGCACCAGATCGCCCTCGCCTTCTCGCTGGCGCAGGGCCTGATCGTCATCCCCACCTCCGGCAATCTCGAGCGCATCGCGGAGAACTTCGCCGCCCGCGACATTCGTCTCGATGCCGACGAGATCGCCGCCATCGCCGCCCGCAATCGCAATGCCCGCCAAATCAACCCCTCCTGGAGCCCGAAATGGGACTAGCGGCGGCCACGGCCGCAGGTCAGGTCGCGACCGTGCATATTAGCGTTCGCACGGTCATCTGCCGCAGCCGGACGGCAGTGGAATCGCCTGCTTTTCCGTGGCATTGCGCGGTTCATCTGCGCTATTGCCTCGATCGGCGGGGCGCCGGGACAGCGGAGGCATAGGAAGCGCGGCATGGGCAGGTCGATCGTTCGGCTCAAGGACATTGCGGACAAGACCGGCTTCTCCACCAACACGGTGTCGCTGGCGCTGCGCGAGAGTCCGCGCATTCCCGAGCAGACCCGCACGCTGATCCGGCAGGCGGCGAACGAACTCAACTACCTGCCCAACCAGATTGCCAAGTCGCTGGTAAGCCGGGAGACCCGCACCATCGGGCTGGTGCTCACCGACATCACCAACCCCACCCTGACCCGCGTCGCGCAGGCCATCGAGATCGCCCTCAGCGAGCGCGGCTACGGCACCCTGTTCGCCACCTCCAACAACACCCTGTCGGAGGAGATCCGGGCCATCGAGATGTTCCGCTCGCGCCAGGTCGACGGCATGCTGATCTACCCCACCAGCCACCGCAAGCTCGATCACATCCGCCCGCTGCGCCAGGCCAACTACCCCATCGTGCTGCTGGTCGGCGATCCGGATGCCGGCATCGACGCGGTCTGCATGGACGAACGGCGCGGCGGCTACAAGGCCACCCGGCACCTCATCGACATGGGGCACCGCCGCATCGCCATCATCGACAGTTCCAACCCGCTCGGCAATCTCGAGAAGCGCGAGGGGTACCAGCAGGCGCTGGCCGAAGCCGGTATCGAGGCCGATCCCGACTTCACCGTCGATCCGCGCGGCCATTCGGTCGGGCGCGGCTTCTGGGCCATGGACCAGCTGATGGCCGGCCCGCGCCGTCCGAGCGCCGTGTTCGCCGCCAATGATTCCCTCGCGCTGGGGGCCCTGCGCTGGTGCCAGTCGCATGGCGTCCGCGTACCCGACGATGTCGCCATTGCCGGGTTCGACAATATCGAGTTCGCCGAGTTCGCCGGCGTGCCGCTGACCAGCGTCAACTATGCGGTGGAAACCGTCACGCGCATGGCGGTCGACCGCGTCATGCGCCTGATCTCGGCGGGCGACGTGCTGCCCGAGCCGCGCGTCACCCAGATCGATCCCGATCTAGTGGTGCGCGAGTCCACCCGCCCGGTCCGCTGACCGTTCGCCTTGGATCGGACGCGAAGCCGGGGCAGGCTGCCGCGACCCATTGTCCGAGGGACCACCGATGCCCGACACGCTCACCCCGGCCGAACGCGAGGCCGCACTGGCCGGCCTCGACGGCTGGATCTACGATCCGGCCGCCAGCGCCATCCGCCGCGATTTCCGCTTCCCGGGCTTCTCCGAGGCCTTCGCCTTCATGACCCGCGTGGCGCTCCTCGCCGAGCGTGCCGACCATCACCCCGAACTGTGGAACGCCTATGGCCGGGTGCGCGTCACGCTCTCCACCCATTCCGCCGGGGGACTGACGCGCAAGGATACGGAGATGGCGGCCCGGATCGATGGTCTGCTGCAGGGCAGCTGATGCCCCGACGGGCAAGAAAATGCTCGCGGGTCGACCGGATCGCCGCAGTGCGTGCAACGACATTCTGTGGATCGGCTCGACATGGAGAGTATTTTCTCCTGCGGCCGTTTTTGACAGTTCGGCCCGCGCTTGTTAATGCCGACCAGACAGGTAGAGTAATCAGCGTATCCGAACGGAGGACACGATGAAGACCGCACCCCGTCTACTGGCCGCAGGAGCACTCGTTGCCGCCCTCGGCCTCGCCTCGGTGATCACCGCCCGCGCCGCCGACCAGACCCTGCTCAACGTTTCCTACGACCCCACCCGTGAACTCTACGCCCAGTTCAACGAGGCCTTCGCCAGGCACTGGAAGGACACCACCGGCAACACCGTCATCATCGAGCAGAGCCATGGCGGCTCGGGCAAGCAGGCCCAGGCGGTGATCGACGGGCTGGCCGCCGACGTGGTCACCCTGGCGCTCGAAGGCGACATCAACGCCATCGCCAGCAAGTCCGGACTCATCGACGAGAACTGGCGCGCCGAACTGCCCAACAACTCCACCCCCTACACCTCGACCATCGTCTTCCTCGTCAGGAAGGGCAATCCGAAGGCCATCGCCGACTGGGGCGACCTGATCGGGGACGGCGTCGAGGTCATCACCCCCAACCCGAAGACGTCGGGTGGGGCGCGCTGGAACTACCTCGCCGCCTGGGCCTGGGCCGACAAGGCCAATGCCGGTGACGAGCAGAAGACCATCGCCTTCATCAAGGCCCTCTACGCCAACGTTCCGGTGCTCGATACCGGCGCCCGCGGCTCCACCGTGACCTTCGCGCAGAAGGAGCTGGGCGATGTGCTGCTGGCCTGGGAGAACGAGGCCTTCCTCGTGCTCGACGAGTTCGGCGCCGACAATTTCGACATCGTCTACCCGCCGTCCTCCATCCTGGCGGAGCCGCCGGTGGCGATCGTCGACAAGAACGTCGCGGCGCGCGGCACCGCCGAGCTGGCGAAGGCCTATCTCGACTATCTCTACTCGCCCGAAGGCCAGACGCTGGCCGCCGCCAATCACTATCGCCCGTCAGATCCCGCCAAGGTCACCGACCCGGCCCTGATCGAGGCCTTCCCCGCAATCGAACTGATCTCTATTGATGATCCGCTCTTCGGCGGCTGGAAGACGGCCCAGCCCAGACACTTCGGCGATGGTGGGATATTTGACCAGATCTACACCCCCGCTCAGTGACGGCCCGGTCCCGGCCCTCCCGCGAGCCCGCGGCCTGATCGGCAGGCTCCGCCCCGTTCCAGCGGGGTGGAGTTTCGTCAAGCCCAGCATCCTGCCCGGCTTCCGGCTGACCTTCGGCTACACCCTGGTCTACCTGAGCCTGATCGTGCTCATTCCGATCATCGGGCTGTTCCTCAAGGCGGCCTCGGTGCCGCTCGAGGAGATCGTCCGCATCGCCACCGCGCCGCGCACTCTCAAGGCGCTCGAGGTGAGCTTCGGCTCCTCGCTGATCGCGGCGCTGGTCAATGTCGTCTTCGGGCTGATCGTCGCCTGGGTGCTGGTGCGCTACCGCTTCTTCGGTCGGCGCCTGCTCGACGCCATCGTCGACCTGCCCTTCGCGCTTCCCACTGCCGTTGCCGGCATCGCGCTCTCCAGCCTCTACGCCCCGAAGGGCTGGATCGGCTCGCTGTTCTCCGAGCGCGGCCCGCTCTGGCAATGGTGGCAGGCCCAGGCCTGGCTGCCCTTCGGGCTCGGCGAGTTCGCGCCCAACCTCAAGATCGCCTACACGCCGAGCGGCATCGTCATCGCGCTGATCTTCATCGGCCTGCCCTTCGTGGTGCGCACCGTGCAGCCGGTGCTGGAGGAATTCGAGGCCGAGCTCGAGGAAGCCGCCGCAACGCTTGGCGCCAGCCGGCTGCAGACCATCGTGCGGGT